>CAYXUE010000001.1:0-27027 GCA_964467885.1 uncultured bacterium
GTGCACGACAGCGAAGGCCTGAACGTCATGGTCTACAACCGCTGCGTCGGCACCCGCTACTGCTCCAACAACTGCCCCTACAAAGTGCGCCGTTTCAACTGGCTGCAGTACGCCGAACTGGCCACGGACGCCACCGAGCTCTCGCTGGCCAACAACCCTGACGTCACCGTTCGCAGTCGCGGCGTGATGGAGAAGTGCACCTACTGCACCCAGCGCATCTCCATGGCCCGCATCGACGCCTCCAACGAGAACCGCCGCATCGCGGACGGCGAGGTCGTGACCGCCTGCCAGGCCGCGTGCCCCACCCAGGCCATCGTCTTCGGCGACCTCAACGACCCGAACTCCGAAGTGGCAGCCGTCAAGAGCTCCCTGCTCAACTACGCCATGCTCGAGGAGCTGCAGACCTTCCCGCGCACCTCTTACATGGCCAAGGTCAAGAACCCGAGTGAGGCGGTGAGCTGATGGCACTTGAGACGGGCGACTTCACCGTTTATCCGGAGACCAACCGCGTCATCCGCCGTGGGGAGACCTACGGCAGCATCGACGACCGCGTCCTAACGCCGGTACTTCAGGACGCGGGCAAGACGCCGCTTTGGTGGTGGATCGGCTTCGGCATCAGCGCCGCCCTGCTGGTCATGTACATCGTGTCGGTGGTCAAGCTCATCACCACCGGCATCGGCATCTTCGGCAACAACATCCCCGTGGCCTGGGGCATGCCGATCATCAACTTCGTCTGGTGGATCGGCATCGGGCACGCCGGGACGCTCATCTCGGCCGCCCTGCTGCTCTTCCGCCAGCCGTGGCGCACGACGGTCAACCGCTTCGCGGAGGCCATGACCATCTTCGCGGTGGTCTGCGCGGGTCTCTACCCCATCCTCCACCTGGGCCGTCCCTGGGTCTTCTACTGGCTGGTGCCGTACCCCAACACCTACGGGCTCTTCCCGCAGTTCCGCAGCCCGCTCGACTGGGACTTCTTCGCCATCGGCACCTACTTCACCATCTCGCTCATCTTCTGGTTCATCGGGCTCATCCCCGACCTGGCCTCGCTGCGCGACAACGCCCGCAACGGCTTCCAGCGCCTGCTCTACGGTGTGCTCTCGCTGGGCTGGAACGGTTCCACCAAGGCGTGGCAACGCTACCAGCGCGCCTACCTGCTGCTGGCCGCCCTCAGCTTCCCCCTCGTGCTCAGCGTGCACTCGACCATCGCCCTGGACTTCGCCGTGGCGCAGGTACCGGGCTGGAACAACACGATCATGCCGCCCTACTTCGTGGCCGGCGCCGTGTTCGCCGGCTTCGCCATGGTGATCATCCTCGGGGTGCCGCTACGGAAGGCGCTCAAGTTCGAGCACCTCATCACGCTGCGACACCTGGACAACGCGGCCAAGCTGATGCTGGCCACGGGCATGATCGTGGTGTACGGCTACTTCATCGAGATCTTCATCGCCTGGTACTCGGGCGTGGAGGCCGAGAGGTACATGATCTGGAACCGGATGTTCGGGCCGCACGGCGGCTACTTCTGGGCCCTGATCTTCTGTAACTTCGTGGCCATCCAGCCGCTCTGGTTCCGCCGGGTCAGGCAGAGCCCCTGGCTGCTGTTCCTCATCTCCATCGCGGTCAGCGTGGGCATGTGGCTCGAGCGCTTCGTGATCTTCGTGGTCTCGCTCACCAGGGATTACCTGCCGTCCTCCTGGGGCGACTTCGTCTCCACCTTCTGGGACTGGTCGCTCTTCATCGGCAGCCTCGGGCTGTTCGGCACGCTCTTCTTCGTGTTCGTGCGGCTGCTGCCCTCCATCGCCACCGCCGAGACGAAGGAGACCGCCTACCACGATCACCATCACGGCTCCGACGCCTTCGAGAACATCAGGATGGAGTACTACAACGCCGAGGAGACCGCATGAGCAGCGTTACCTTGGGCCGCAAGGCAGAACCCCTGTACGCACTGGTAGCTCAGTTCGACACGGTCGAGGAGATCCGCACCGCCGCCGAGCGCACCCGCAAGGCGGGCTACACGCGCACTGACGCGTACACGCCCTTCCCCGTCGAGGGCCTCGACGAGGACCTGGGCATGCGCCCCACCAACCTCGGTTGGGTGGTGCTCGTGGTGGGCATCCTCGGCCTGCTGGGCGGCTTCTTCCTGCAGTGGTGGTCGAACACCGTCTACTACCCGCTGAACGCGGGCGGCAAACCGCTCAACAGCTGGCCGAACTGGATAGTCATCATGTACGAGATCACCATCCTCTCCGCAGGGCTCACCGCCGGTATCGGCATGATCATCCGCAACGGTCTGCCCCGCCCTTACCACTCGATCTTCAACACGCCCGGCTTCGAGCAGGCCACGCGCGACAAGTTCTTCCTCGCCATCGAGGCGCGCGATCCCAAGTTCGACCTGGACCAGACCCGCGCCTTCCTGGAGGCGCTCGGTCCCGAGCGCATCTCGGAGGTGGAGCGGTGAGGACCAAGACCCTGAAGCTCCTCGCCGCCCTTGCCGTCGGCATGCTGGTACTCACCTCGTGCGGGCGCAACATGTTCGACCAGCCGCGTGCGGACGCCTTCCAGGCCAGCCCGTTCTTCGCGGACGGTAGCGCCATGCGCCCCATCCCCGAAGGCACGGTCTCGCGCGAACGCGGCGGGCTGGAACCCAGCTTCCTGACGGGCATGGGTCCCGCCGGCTTCCTGACCGAACTGCCGGTGGAGCTGACCACCGACCTGCTGCTACGCGGTCAGGAGCGCTACGACATCTACTGCGCCCCGTGCCACAACTACAACGGCGACGGCCAGGGCATGATCGTCCAGCGGGGCTTCCCGCAGCCAGCCTCCTTCACGGCGGAGCAGCGGCTGCTGGACTCGCCGGTCGGCTACTACTACAACGCGATCACCAACGGCTTCGGCCGCATGTACAGCTACGCTTCGCGCGTCAAGCCTGAGGATCGCTGGGCCATCTCCGCCTACATCAAGGCGCTGCAACTGAGCCAGAACGCTCAGGTCTCGGACGTGCCGGCCGATATCCTCAGTCAGTTGAGCACCACGGAGGCCGCACGGTGAACGCACTCAAACTTCCCCCCATCGATACCAGCAAGTTGCAGCTCGGCGCCCTGGTCGTGGGCCTCATCGCGCTGGCCGGAGCGGCCATCCTCGGGTTCACCACGGCCGGAGACTTCTTCGAGTCGTACCTGATGGCCTTCCTGTTCATCCTGGGGCTCTCCCTGGGCAGCCTGATGCTGCTGTTCGTGGTGCACTTAGCGGGCGGCTCCTGGGGCGCGCTCATCGCCAGGCCCCTGGAGGCGGCGGCGTCGCTCATCCCCCTGCTGGCGCTGCTCTTCATCCCCATCTTCTTCGCCATGAGCGACCTCTTCCCCTGGACCGACCCGGAGTACGTAGCCACCTGGTCCATGGTGGAGGCCAAGACGGCCTACCTCAACGTGCCGTTCTTCATCATCCGCACCGTCATCGTGTTCGCGCTCTGGACCCTCGGCGCCTTCCTCTACCGCTCGCTCAGCCGTAAGCAGGACGAGGCGCAGGCCGATGCGGGCCGCGCGGGATACCGCATGAAGAACATGGCGGGTCTCTGGATAGTGATCTACATCCTGACCATGACCTTCGCCGCCATCGACTGGGCCATGTCCATCACCCCTACCTGGTTCTCGGGCATCTACCCGGGCATCTTCATGGCCAGCCAGGTCATCACCGCGCTGGCGTTGGTGATCATCACCATGGTCGCCCTGGCGCGCGTGAACCCCATGATCGACCGGCTCCTCACGCCCAAGCGCCTGCAGGACCTGGGCAACCTTCTCATGGCCGTCATCATGTTCTGGGCCTACACGCACATCTCGCAGCTGATCATCCAGTGGACCAACAACATCTCCGAGACCGCCACCTGGTACTACTCGCGACTCGGGCCCGACTGGGTGGGCTTCAGCGCCTTCATACTCTTCTTCGGTTTCTTCGCGCCGTTCGGCATCCTCTTCTCCAGATGGGTGAAGCGGAAGCGGCGCGCACTGAGCATCGTGGCGGTGTGGGCCCTCATCGTGCAGGTGCTCAACATCTTCTGGATGCTCGCCCCGTCCTTCGAGCGCGCAGGTGCGCAGCTCACCCTCATAGACATCCTGCTGCTGGTGGGTATGGTCGGCGTCTGGCTGGCGCTCTTCGCGCGCGCCCTGGGTGCCCGCAACGTCCTACCAGCCAACGACCCGCGCCTTGTGAACGTGGTGGCCGAACATCATGCCTGACCAGAAGCCTTTCCAGAAGACGCGGCAGTACCTCTTCACGCCCCAGCAGGTGCGCCTGGCGGTGGCTCTGGCCAGCGTGGGCATGATGGCCGTGATAGTCGTGCTGCTCTTCCTGGCCTCGTCGCGGCCGCAGGGCCGCTTCCAGGCGGTGGACGAGACGCAGTTCCAGCAGCACCTGGAAGCCGCCACGGCCCCGCTAGGCGGCTACTCGGTGGACGGCGACCGCGCCACCATCGAGATCGGCCGCGCCATCGAGCTGGTGGCCGAGCGCGGTGTGGAGAACCCGGGCTTCTTCGGCGCGGCTCCCGTAGCCGCCGGCGCCGCCGGCACGGCTGAGGGCGCCGAAGCCGGCACTGCGGACGCCGGCACCGACGGCGCCACCGCGCCTGCCGGCGCCGAGGCCGCCCTGCCCGACGGCGAAGCGGCGTTCCAGTCCACCTGCTCGGCGTGCCACCAGGCCACCGGCCAGGGCATCCCGGGCGCCTTCCCGCCCCTGGCCGGGCACGCGCCCGACCTGTACGCCGCGGATCCCGTCCTGATCCCCGCCATCATCCTCTTCGGCATGCAGGGTCAGATCACGGTCGACGGCATGGCCTACAACGGCCTCATGCCGGGTCACCAGCACCTGGACGACGCCACCATCGCGGCCATCTCCAACCACGTGATGACCGCCTGGGGCAACGACGCCGCCGCAGCCGACTTCACGCCCTACTCGGCAGCCGACGTGACGGACCTCCGTGGTCAGTCCCTCAGCATGTCGGACGTGTACGATCTGCGCTCCGCGGCGGGCTTGGACTGAGCCGCAGCTAACCCCCCCTCCGCCCGTGCCTCCTGGGCGGCAAGCGGAACCGCACGACCTATATAGAACGCCGCCGAACCTTCGAGGGTTCGGCGGCGTTCTCCCGTTCGGACTGTTCCGCTGGAGCCGCTCGGTCGGCGGATCCAGCCGGAAGCTTCTGGGTCAGACGTCCAGGTTGGCCAGGTGAGCGTTGGTCTCGATGAACTCGCGGCGGGGCGGCACGTCGGTGCCCATGAGCACCTCGAAGGTCTCGCCCGCTTCCAAGGCGTCCTCGATGGTCACGCGCTTCAACACGCGCGTTTCGGGGTTCATGGTGGTCTCCCACAGCTGCTCGGGGTTCATCTCGCCCAGGCCCTTGAAGCGCTGGATCTCGATCTTCTTGTCCCTGTTGGCGCGCTGCAGGGCCACCAGATCGGCCTCGTCGTAGAGGTACTGCATCTCCTTCTGCCGGCCCACACGGACGCCGTACAGCGGCGGCTGCGCGATGTAGAGGTAGCCGGCGTTGATGAGGGGGCGCATGTAACGGTAGAAGAACGTGAGCAGCAGCGTGCGGATGTGAGAACCGTCCACGTCCGCGTCCGTCATGATGATGATCCGGTGGTAGCGCACGTCCTCCAAGTTGAAGTGAGCGTCGTCGCCCGTGCCCTCCACCCCGGCCCCGATGGCGGCGATCATGGCGCGGATCTCGGCGTTCTTTAGGATGCGGCCGATGTTGGCCTTCTCCACGTTGAGGATCTTGCCTCGTAGGGGGAGGATGGCCTGGAAGCGCCGCTCTCTCCCCTGCTTGGCGCTGCCGCCGGCCGAGTCGCCTTCCACGATGTACATCTCGCTGACCGTGGGGTCCTCGGACTGGCAGTCGGCCAGCTTACCGGGCAGGTCGTCGTTCTCCAACGGGTTGGCCCGCCGCACCAGGTCGCGCGCCTTGCGGGCCGCCTCGCGCGCCCTGGCGGCCTGCGCAGCCTTGTCGATGATGGCCTTGCCGATCTTGGGGTTCTCTTCCAGGATCTCGGTGAGCTTCTCGTAGACCACGCTGTTGACGGCGGACTGCGCCTCGGGGTTGAGGAGCTTGACCTTGGCCTGCGACTCGAACTGCGGCTCCGGCAGCTTGACGGAGATGACGCAGGAGATGCCCTCCAGGAAGTCGTCGCCCGTGGGCGTGGCCTCGCCCTTCTTCAGCAGGTTCTTGCTCCTGGCGTAGTTGTTCAGCACGCGCGTGTAGGCCATCTTGAAGCCCGTGAGGTGGGTCCCGCCGTCCCGGTTGGTGATCATGTTGGCGTAGGTGAGGATGGTCTGGCCGTAGTTGGTGTTGTGGATGAGACCCACGTCGACCTCGATGTCGTGCAGTCCGTGATCCGTCTGCACCGAGGCCGTGCCGCTGATGACCACGGGCTTGTCGTACAGGAGCTCGGCCTCGCGGGCCAGGTTCTGCGCGAAGGCGGCCACGCCGCCCTGCTCGTGGAACGTCTCCGTCTTGGGGGTCTCGCCCCGCTCGTCCGTGAGGATGATCTTGACGCCGCCCGTGAGGAAGGCCAGCTCGCGCAGCCTGCGGCGCACGCGGCTGTAGTCGTAGCCCTCGATGTCCTTGAAGACCGAGAGGTCCGGGTAGAAGGTGACCTTGGAGCCGGAGCGCTTGTTGGGCACCTTGCCTATGACGGTGAGCGGCTCCACCACCTCGCCGTTCTCGAAGGTTATGCGGTGGTGCTTGCCATCGCGCCAGACCTCGGCGATGAACTTGGTGGAGAGTGCGTTCACCACCGAGCTGCCTACGCCGTGCAAGCCGCCCGACACCTTGTAGGCGCCGGAGTCGAACTTGCCGCCCGCGTGGAGCTCGGTGAAGATGACCTCGATGGCGGGGCGGCCCTCACGTTCCATGACGTCCACGGGGATGCCACGACCGTTGTCCGCCACGCTGGCGGAGCCGTCGGCGTTCAAGGTCACCTCGACCGTGTCGGCGAAGCCGGCCAGGCATTCGTCGATGGCGTTGTCGATGATCTCGGTGAGTAGCTGGTGGAAGCCGTCCACCCCGGTGCCGCCCTGCACGTACATGGCGGGCCGTCTGCGCACACCCTCGAGTCCGCGCAGCACCTTGATGTTATCGGCGGTGTAATCGCCGTTGTTCTTATTCAGGACAGTCAACTGAACCTCCGTGTCAGGGAGCGCCCCTAAGCGGGGAGGAAAGGGGGGAAGAAGAGGCCCCGCGCGCGCTTAAAAGTGCGCCGTTGGGCGGCTTCCTAACCCCGTTATCATACCCCGCCGGAGCACCCCCGGTCAAACCGTTCGTCCCGTCCTGGACGGGTCTTTCGCCGAACCGGGGTGGGTTCTAGATGGCCCTTCTGCACCCCGGAGGGAAGCTTCCCTCGGAGGCCTCGGGTAGAGTTGGCCATGACACGGAAAGATAGTCCGCCACAGGGGGCTCCCCTGGCCGTGATAACCGGCGCCGGGGGCGGCCTGGCTCCGGCCGTTGCCCGGGCGTTCTGGCAGGCGGGTTACCGCCTGGCGCTCGTCAGCCGGCCCGGTGGGGAACCGGACGCCGAGGCCCTGGGCCGCGAGTTGGCAGGCGCCACGGAGCATGGCAACCGACCCACGCGGGACAGCGTGCGGGCGTACGGCGTGGACCTGAGCCTGCCGGACGAGACCGCTCGTGTGCTGGGGCGGATCGAGTCCGAGATGGGAGCCGTCAGCGCGCTCCTGAACCTGGCGGGCGGCTTCGCCATGGGCGGCCCGCTGGACAGCGGACCGGATCTCCTGAACCGCATGCTGCAGATCAACCTGCACACGGCCGTCAACGCCACCGCCGCGTTGCTGCCAGGCATGCTGCAGCGCGGTACGGGCTTCGTGGCCGCCATCGGCGCCAACGCGGTGCTGGCGCCCGCGCCGGGCATGAGCGCTTACGCGGCCGCCAAAGGCGCTCTGGCGGCCTTCCAGCGCTCCCTGGCGGCCGAGGTAGCCGTGAAGGGGGTCAACGCCGCCCTGCTCATCCCTGCGGGCGCTATAGACACCCCTGGCAACCGCGCCTCCATGCCGAAGGCGGACCCGGCCAACTGGCTTGATCCGGCCGCCCTGGCCGAAGCGCTCCTCTACCTGGCCGGCACGGAGCGCCGCGGGTGGGTACACGAACTCGTCATCTCGCCCCGCTGACGCTTCCCGGCGCACGTGCGCGCGGGACCGGCTCTAACCCTCGAGCGCGTCGGCACCGTGGGTGAAGCGGCCCGCCTTCATCGTGGCCACGGCCGCCAGCCCGTCCAGGCTCACGGTGGGATCGTGCGACAGCACCACGAGATCGGCGTCGTAGCCGGGCGCCACCTTGCCGGACCGCTCCTCGGCGCCTATGGCGTACGCCGCACCCACGGTGTAGGCCTGCAGCACCTCGTCCGGCCCCAGCGCCTCACCGAGGTTGAGGCGGCGCCCGCTGGGCGCCGCGCGCCGCGCTGCCGCCCGCATGCCCTCGAAGGGGTCAGGGGGTGCCACGGGCGTGTCGGAGCCGAACGCCAGCACGGCGCCGGCCGCCGCCAGCGAGCGCATGGGGTACGCGCGCTCCAGGCGATCGCCTAGCTCCGTCCCGATGGAGTCCACATCGAAGGTGAGGTGGATGGGCTGCATGGAGGCCACGAGGCCCATGGCGCCGGCCCGGCTCACGTCGTCCGGGTGCATATGCTGGGCGTGCTCCAGCCTCGGACGCAGGCCCGCCTGGCGCCACGCATCGGAGCTCGCCTCGTAAGCATCCACCACCGCGCGGGTGGCAGCGTCCCCTATGGCGTGCGTTACCGGTGTCAGCCCGGCCTCGATGGCCAGAGGAACGCGCTCGGCCAGCACGTCCGGTCCGTCTACGGCCATACCCCTGTTGCTACCGCGGTTCTCGCCCCGGCCGTAGGGCTCCAGCATCCAGGCCGTGCGGCTGCCCAGCGCGCCATCCGCGAAGAACTTGGCCCCTCCCAGGGTGAAGCCGTGGCCGCCCTGGCCCGTGGCCAGGCCTATCTCCGCCGCGGCCTCGATCTGGGCATGGGGGATGCAGGCCCAGACCCGGAGCGCGAACTCCGGGTCGGCGGCGGCCAGCGCCAGTTGCCGGAAGTAGGCGGCTGGCTCGGCGGCCATGTGATGGATGGTGGTGATCCCGAAGGAGGCCAGGTGATCCGCGGCGCGTTGCAGCCAGCGGCGCATGACTGCCGGGGTGGCCTGCGGCAGCGCATGGTCGAGCAGGTCGCGCGCCTCCTCCAGGAGCAGACCGCTGGGCTCGCCGTCCTCGTCCAGGACGATCACGCCGCTCTCCACGGAGGAGCCGGCCGTCAAGCCCGCCCGCCTCAGCGCCTCGCGGCTGGCCCAGGCGGAGTGATGGTCCTGACTGGCGAGCAGCACCGGTCGGCCGCCGGCTGCCTCCTCCAGGGCGTCCGCTTCCCGGCGACCGACAGTGGTCAGGCCCCAACGGTGCAGCGCGAAGCCAGCTCCTCTGATCCACTCGTCCGGTCCGAGTTGGGCAGCCCGCTCGCGGACCCGCGCCAGGGCCTCGTCCAACGTGGCGGCGCTGTACATCTGCACGTGGTCCAGCTCCTCGCCCGTGCCCGTGAGGTGCACGTGGGCGTCGTGCAGGCCCGGGGCCAGGGTGCGGCTCCCGAGGTTGACCACCCGGGTGCCTGGGCCGGCGAGCTCGTGCAGCTGGGCCGCGGTGCCTACGGCGAGGATCGTGCCGCCCTTCACCGCCACACCGCCCGCGCGCGGGCGGGCGCGGTCCATGGTGATGACCGAGCCGTAGAACAGCGTATCGGCGTGCCGGCTACCTACGCTCACCCGCTCACCTGCTCTCCCGGCGCGTGCAGTGGCGTGATGCCGGCGCCCGCCCGGCCTCCGTTGCAGCTCCGCATGGCGTTCACTACTGGCCCTTGAAGGCCGGCGCTCGCTTCTCCTTGAACGCCTGGATGCCCTCGCGCACGTCGGCGGTGGAGGCGGCGCGCGACTGCGAGCGCGCTTCGAGCGCCAGCTGCTCCGCCAGGCCGTTGTCGAGGCTGGCCCGCAGCTCGGCCTTCAGCAGCGCGTAGGCCGCGGTGGGTCCCTGCGCCAGCTTCCGCACTTCCTCCCAGGCGGCCGCCTCGAAGTCGCCCGCCAGGATCCTCTCGCCCAAGCCCAACTGTAGGGCCTCCTCGGCGCCCACGCGGCGGTTGGAGAGGGCAAGCTCCATGGCGCGGCCCACGCCCACCAGGCGCGGCAGGAAGTAGCTGCCGCCGGCGTCCATGACCAGTCCGATGCCGGTGAAGCCCACGGCGAAGCTGGCGGACTCAGCCAGGTAACGCATGTCGCAGGCCAGCGCCAGGCTCAGGCCCGCCCCGGCGGCGACACCGTTCACACCCGCCACGACCGGTTTGTCGAGGTCAGCGATGGCGTGGACCACCGGATGGTACGAGCGCTCGAGGATCTGGCCGATATCGCCCGAGAGCGGCGTGCTGGCCAGGTCGGCGCCGGCGCAGAAGCCGCGACCGGCACCCGTGAGCAGTACGGCCCGTACATCCGACTCCGCCGCCGGGCCCCGCAGCGCGTCGGCCAGCTCCGCCAGCAGCTCGAAGGTGAGGGCGTTGAGCACCTCCGGCCGGTTCAGGGTTATTCGTAGGGCGCCGCCCTCCTCGTGCAGGGCGATGGTCTGGTAAGCCATGTTCACTCCTTGCGAGCGCGTCCGCCCGGACGCGGGTCCTCGGTGACTTGTGGACGTCAGGGAGAGTCTACCAGCGGGGCGGCCGACCGGCGGAGATGGCCAGGATCACGTCGTAGTCGTCGCTGACGCCCGGGTCGTCCAGGGCCGCGCGGTTGCGCCTCATGGCGCCGCAGCTTCGGCATCTGTGCACGATGACCCAGCCCTTCTTGCCAGGCTCCACGCCCACCGGCTCGAGCACACCGCCGCACTCGCTGGCGCGGTCGCCAGGGTTCACGTCCACGTGGAGCGAGTGGAGGCAGTAGGGGCAGTGGTTGCGGTAGCCGCCACCTTCCAGCGGTGGCACGCTCGCGCCGCAGACCCGGCAGTCGAAAGGTTGGTTGGCTCCTCGCCCGGTGAACAGCTTCACGGGCCGAGCATAGCCCCATGCCGGCGGCGGTTCGCGGCCCGCGGCGACGTGCCGGGAAGGCGTACACCCTGCGGCGCGCAGCTAAGATTGCGTGCAGGAGCCTTACGCATGCGGCCCGCCCTACCCTATGGAACTCCTCGTAGCCCAACGACTCACGTACCTGCAAGCTGGCACGGAACTGCTGGCCGACGTGAACCTGCGACTAGCCACGGGCGACCGCGTGGGGCTCGTGGGGCCCAACGGCAGCGGTAAGTCGACGCTGCTGCGCCTCCTGTCAGGGGCACTGAACCCGGAGTCGGGAAAGTTGTGGCGAGCGCCCGGCGTGCTGGTCGGTTACCTGCCGCAGTCCACTCCAAGGCCCACCGAGGACGTGACGGTCTGGCAGTTCGCCAGCAGGGCCCTCACGGTGGTCACCGAGCTCGAGGAGCGCATGCGCGAGGCCGAGCAGCAGGCTGCGGCCGGTCGGCTCGAGCCGGAGGTGCACGCGCGCCTGCAGGCCGAGTTCGAGCACGCCGGCGGGTTCGGCGCCGAAGCGAGCCTGAGACGCGAGCTGGCGGCCGTGGGTTTCCACCCAGCTGACGACACCCGCCTCGTGTCTCGCCTCTCGCCCGGGGAGAGGCGCCGCCTGGCGCTGGCAACGGCGCTGGCAGCTGGCCCCGACCTGCTGCTGCTGGACGAGCCGACCAACCACCTGGACATGCCGGCACGGGTGCGTCTGGGCAGGCGCCTGGCCGCCTGGCGGGGTGCGCTGGTGGTGGTGAGCCACGACAGAGCCCTCCTGGACGAGAGCACCAACCGCACGGCGTTCCTGGAGGTGCCGCGGGCGGAGGACGCACCGAACCGCCTGGTACTGGAAACGGGGGCCTACACGGCGGCGCACGCTCGGCGGCAGGGCGTCATACGCGCCAGTCACAAGCGTGAGAGGGAGCGCGCCAAGGAGGCCGCTCGCCTGGAGGCCATGGCCGCCGACCTGGCACGCTTCGGCAAGAAGGCCACCGCCCGCAAGCGGGCCGCGCAGCGCGAGTTGAAGGACCTACGGCTGGCGCAGCTGGCTTGGCGCAGGTCGGGCGGGGCCGACGAGGGCGAAGGTGCGCCGCCGCGGCTGGCGCCGGTGGGCCACGGCGGAGGCGGGCGTGGCCACACGCTCCTCGAGGCGAGGGGCTTGAGTAGCCCGCCCGCGGTGCTGGGCGCGGACCTCCGCTTGAGGCGCGGCCAGCGTGTTGCCCTGCTGGGGCCGAACGGTTCCGGTAAGAGCACCCTGCTGGCGCTGCTGGCGGGCTCGCTGCCCTCCAGCGACCCCGCTGCCGAGCTGCGCTACGCAGCTGGGCTGCGGCTGCGCCACGTGGGCCAGGAGAGCCGCGGGCTGGAACCGGAGGCCACCCTCTGGGAGCAGGCCTCGGACCGGGTCGGCGGCGCGCAGGCCGGCAAGCTCCTGGCGGAAGCGGGTCTGCTGCCAAAGACCTGGCGGCAGCCGCCGGAGGCGCTGTCGGGCGGTGAGCGCGCCCGCGCGGGCTTGGCGCTGGCCCTCACGGAGGAAGCGGACGTCTGGTTCCTGGACGAGCCCACCAACGATCTGGACCTGGCCGCCGTGGAGGCGCTGGAGGAACAGCTCTTCACCAAGCTGGAGACCAGCGGCGCCGCCCTGGTGCTGGCCACCCACGATCGGCGCCTGGCGCAGCGCCTCACCGACGAGGCCTGGGCCATCGAGGGCGGCAGGGTGATGCGGTACGCCAGCGTGGAAGCCTACCTGGCGGGGGACGGCGCTGCGTCGCCGCTCTTTGATGCCTCCGCGCCGGTCGAGCGCCCAGCCGTAGGGGCCGGCGCCCCCGTGGCCAACGGCACCGAGGAGGCCGGGCACCGGGTGGCGGCGTCACCTAGCGACCACCCGCCGGTGCAAGGCTCCCGCTTAAGAGACGACGCCCGCTACCTGCTGGAGCTGGAGGCGCGCCGCACCGAACTGCTGCGGCTACGCGACGAGGACTTCTCGCTCACGGAGCGCGAACGAGGGCGCCTGCAGGGGCTGCTAACGGCGGTCGAGGAGGAGCTGATGACGGCCTACGCCGCCAAGCTGCCCGCCGCGGCGCCCAGCTACCGCCTGCTGGAGGGTGGCTACGTGCTCTTCGCTGAGCGCCTGAGGGCGCAGAACGCGGGCGCCACGGCATCCGGGGAGCGCATGGTGGTCGTGGCGCCCCAGCCTCACCCGTGGTCCGCGAGCTCCGCCAACGAGCTCGCAGGATCAGCCGCCGAAGCGTTCGCGGAGCTCGAGGCGAGCACCGGCCTACCCCAGCCCGACAGGGTCCTGAAGCGGTGTGCTGCCGCTTGGCTGGAGGTGAGGCTCGTGGACTCCGTGGGCCACCTGCTGTTCGTGGAGCGCACCCAGGCGTGCGCCTTGCCCACCGTCAAAGCTGCCCTGGCTGACGCCGGGGCACGCCTGGCGTTCACGCGCTTGGGCGCCCAGGCGGTCCAGCTGCACCAGGCGGGCGACCTGCCCACGACGCTCCTGCGTCCCGCCGGCCAAGGATGGTGGTCCCTGGGGTTGGGCGACTTCCTGCGCCGGGAAGGGTGGCGCCGGTGAGGCGCGGCGGGTACGGTCCGGCGCTCGGGCTGCTGGCCCTGGGACTGGTACTGACGCTGGTTCCGTGGCCCGAGAGTTGGGTCGAGGTCGTTTACTTGGGGGCCTTGCTGCCAGCCTGGTCGGCCGTGTCGTCCCGGCTGGTGGACGCCGTGGGCGTGTCGCTGAGCGGCCTGCTGCTGATCGCGCTGCTGAGCCTGCCGCTGCTCGCCCTGGCCCTAGCCGGCCGCCCTTCACTACGGGGCGTGATCAGGCTGTTGGCTTACGCGGGCGGCGTTCTGGCTCTGCTCTTCCCCCTCACCTTCGGGCTCGGTTACCGCCTCCCGCCGCTGGCCGAGCAGGTGGCAACCGCCCCATCCGACCTACGGGGGGAGGCGCTGCGGATCACGAGGGAGCGGGTGCTGCGTAGCCTGTGGAGTAGCAGTGCCTGGGTGCGGGACGGGCCAGCCAAGGTTCCGGCTGCCGAGTTCACGTCCAGGGAGGTCATGAGCTCGGCCTCGGCCTGTGTGGCAGAACTGTCGCGGCAGCTCAGGCCGGACGCGCCACCGGCCCGGTTGCCCACGCGCGTCAAGTGGCTGCCTGCCGGCCTGATGCTGCGCTTCGGCTTCGCTGGCGTGGTCTCGCCCTGGCTGCTCGAGCCGCACGTGGACGCCGGCCTACCCGGCGCTTCCGCAACCGCAGTGGCCCTGCACGAGTTCGCGCACAGCGCCGGCTTCGCCGCGGAGGCGGAGGCGGAGGCCGTGGGTCTGGTGGCGGGACTGGAGTGCGCCGACCAGCGCGTGGCCTACGCGGCCGCCCTTCGTCTGGCCACCAGCCTGGCTGCCGCCCTGCCGCCCGGGGAGCGCGCCGAGTACCAGGCGGCCTGGCCACCCGTGGCCCTGGCGGACGCGCGGCTGGCAGCCCGCGCCGGCAGGCGCTTCGCGGACCCGCGCCTGACCTCGGGAGCCACGGCCGCCTACGACATCTACCTGAGGAGCCAGGGCGAAGCGGAGGGCATCGGGGAGTACGACCGCGGCACCGAACTGGCGCTGGCGCTGCTCTACTCCCGGGACGCCTCCGCCGAGGAAGGTCCCGGCGGGCCCTAAGCCGGCGTTACGCCCTCGGGCTCCGCGCCGAGGTTGCGCCTGATGAGGGCGCTCAGGTCCGGATCGCGGCCCATGAACTCGCGGAAGAGCTGGGCGGAATCCGCGCCGTCCCCTTTGGTCAGCACCGCTTCCGCGAAGTGCCTTCCGGTGTCGGGGTTGAAGATGCCCTCGGCTTGGAAGCGACTGAACGCGTCCGCGTCGAGCACCTCGCTCCACTTGTAGCTGTAGTAGCCGGCCGCGTAACCGCCGGCGAACACGTGCGTGAAGCGGGTCAGCCGTGCGCCGCTGGCGAACTCGGGACGTACCTCGAACGGCTGCACCACGCGCTTGGTGAACTCCAGGGGATCCTCGCCGGATGCGGGATCGTACTCGCGGTGCAGCGCCAGGTCCATGGTGCCGAAGGCCAGTTGCCGCATCTGGGCGATGGCGCCGTGGAAGGTGCGGCTCTCCTGCAGGCGGTCGAACAGCTCCTGGGGGATGACCTCGCCCGTCTCGACGTGGCGGGCGAAGAGGTCCAGCGCCTGCTTCTCCCAGGTCCAGTTCTCCAGTATCTGGCTGGGCAGCTCGACGAAGTCCCAGGGCACGTTCATGCTGCTGCGGCCCTTGATGGGCACACGCGAGATCAGGTGGTGCAGCAGGTGACCGAACTCGTGGAACACGGTCTCGACCTCGTCGTGGGTGAGGAGCGCGGGGCCACCCGCCTCCGGCGCCGAGAAGTTGGCCGCCACGATGCCAACGTGTGGCTCGAAGCCGTTCTCGGTGGGGCCGCCGGTCACGAGGCCGTTCATCCACGCCCCGGCCCGCTTCGACTCGCGCGGGAACCAGTCGGCGTAGAACGAGCCGAGGAAGGTGCCGTCCTCGTGCGTGAGGTGGTAGACCTCCACCTCCTCGTGCCAGGTGGGTACGCCGTGGGCCCGCTCGACCTTGACGCCGAAGAGGCGTTCCGTGAGGTCGAAGAGGCCCTCGAGCACGCCGGGCAGCGGGAAGTAGGGGCGCAGCTCCTCCTCGTCGACGTCGAAGCGTGCGCGCCGCAGTCTCTCGGACGCGAAGGCCACGTCCCACGGCTCCAGCCGCTCGATGCCCAGCTCCCGGGACGCGAACTCCTCCAGGGCGCGCACCTCGTCCTCGAAGTGCGTGCGGGTCCTGCCCGCCAGCTCCGCAGCGAAGGCGGCAGCGTTGGCGCCGCTGCCGATCATGCGCTCCTCGGTCTGCAGGTCGGCGAAGTCCCGGTAGCCCAGCACCTGGGCCACCTCGCGGCGCTTGGCGAGGATCTCGCGGATGAGCGGGCGGTTGTCGTGGGGCTCCTCACCACCGACCGCGAAGAAGGCCTCGTACATCCGCTGGCGCAGATGGCGTACCTCGGAGTACTTCATGAACGGCACGTAGGACGGCGCTTGCAGAGTGAAGCGGTAGCCGCTCACACCCTTGGCTTCGGCGGCCGCCCTGGCCCGGCGCACGGCGCTGGCGGGCAGGCCGGCCAGCTGCTCCTCGTCCTCGATGAGCAGCTCGTACGCGTTGGTGGAGTCGAGGACGTTCTCGCCGAACCTGGTGGATAGGGTGGCGAGCTCTACCTTGAGGGTCTCGACGCGCTTGCGGTCCTCGTCGTTCAGGTCGGCACCGGCGCGCCGGAAGTCGGCCAGGGTCTTCTCCAGGTGCCGTTCGGCCACGCCGGTGAGCGCTCGGCCCTCCTCGCTCTCGGCGAAGCGCTTGAGCACGCTCCAGACGCGCTGATCGGAGGTCACGCGCGCCAGGAAGGCCACGACCTCGGGCTGCACCTCGTTGAAGGCGGCGCGCAACTCGGGCGAGTTGACCACGGCGTTCAGGTGCCCCACCAGCACGTACGGCCGGTAGAGGCCCTCGAACAGCTCATCGAGGGCTCCTAGGCTGCTCGCGTAATCGACCTGGCTTCCGGACTCCGCGGTGGCGGCTATGCGCTCCAAGCGCTCCTCCGCGAGGGCCAGCGCCTGCCGCAGGCCGGGCACCACGTGCCGCGTCTCTATCTCGTCGAAGGGGATGACGAAGTCGGTTCTAAGGAGGGGGTTGTCTGCCATCAGGTCTCCCATGTGAACATGCCGGCGCGTCCGGGGCAGCCGCCCAGCGGACGTGCCCGAACACGGGAACCGGTTCCGGTTTCAGGCGAAGGCGGGTACGTACTCCGCCGGCACCGGGTGGCTGTAGAGGAAGCCCTGACCGTCGTCGCAGCTGAGGCGCCGCAGGAGGCTGTTCTGCTCCTGGGTCTCGATGCCCTCAGCGGTTATGCGTAGCTTGAGGCTCTTCCCGAGGGCGATGATGGCGCGCAGCAGCTCGACCTCGTCCTGCCCCGTGCCTTCGCCCAGGCGGCTAACGAAGCTCCGGTCGATCTTGAGGCCGTCGAGCGGCAGGCCCCTCAGCTGGGTCAGCGAGGAGTGGGCGATGCCGAAGTCGTCGAGCGCCACGTGGACGCCCATGGAGCGCACCTCGCTGAGCTCACCGGCGGCTGAGTCCAAGGTCTCCTGCCCGGTGCGCTCGCTGATCTCCAGCTCCAGCAGGCCCGGATGGAGATCGTAGCGACTGAGGACGTCCTGCACCAGGTCGGTCATCTCACCGCTGGCCAGCGCCGTGGGGCTGACGTTGACCGCCACCCGCTTGGGAGTGCGCTGCTTCTGCCAGCGCTTGGCCTGGCGGCAGGCGCGCTCCAGGGTCCACTCGAAGAGCCGAGGCCCGAGCTGCGCCTCCTCGATGAGGGGCACGAAGTCGGCCGGACGCAGTAGCCCCTTCACGGGGTGGCCCCAGCGAACGAGCGCCTCCACCGAGTTGACGGCGCCGTCGTCCAGCTGGACGCGCGGCTGGTAGTGCAGTACGAACTGGTCTTCCTGCAGCGCGCGCTTGAGTTCCGCCTCCTGGGCCAGGCGGCTGCGCATCTGGGTGTCCAGCGGTCCGTCGAAGAAGCGGAAGCTTCCGCGCTGCGTCTCCTTGGCGCGTTCCAGGGCGTCGGTGGCTCGCTGCACCACCGCGCTGGGTGTCCGGACGCCGGGGCCTGGGATGTCGACCCCGATGGTGGCCGACAACTTCAGTGTGAGGGTTCCGTCCGAGTACTCCTCGTGAACGGCGGCGAGCGTCTTCTCCAGCACCGGCAACGCGGCGCGCTCGTGTGGCAGGTCGCAGATGAGCAGTGCGAAGGAGTCCGGGCCGTAACGGGCGAGGGTATCGGTGCGGCGCACCGCCCGGCGCAGCCTGCGGGCCACGTCGATTATCAGGCGTTCCCCGTGCCGCTGGCTGAAGGTGCGCTCCACGAAGCGGAAATGGTCCAGGTCTAGGATGGCCAGCGCCACGTGCGTGCCGTTGCGGCGCGCGTGCAGCAGCGCCTGCTGGATACGGTCCTCCAGCAGCTGGGCGTTGGGCAGACCCGTGAGGGAGTCCACATGCGCCAGGCGCCACAGTTCGGAGGCGCGCTGCTTGGACCTGGTCACGTCCTTCATCATGCCGTATACAGCTGTTATGCCGGCCTCGTCGCTGCGCCAGCGGCGTGTAGCGAAGTCCTCCACCCAGAGGACCTTACCGCCGTGGGTCACCAAGCGGTACTGATCGACGCGCTTCTCACTGCCGCGCAGAGCCGTCATGCGCGCGTCGAGGCGCCCGCGATCCTCGGCGTGCACGAAGTCCTCGAGCCCACCGTCGACCACGCCCTGCAGGTCGTAGCCGGTGAGGTGCCGCCAGGCCTCGGAGACCCAGATCAGCTCGTTGCGGCCGTCGTCGTGCAGGAGCAGTGCGTAGCTGAAGAAGCGTCCGTCGCCGTCCAGCGAGTCGCTCAGTTCCTGGCTGGCCGCCTGGGC
This sequence comes from uncultured bacterium, assembly GCA_964467885.1. Classification (GTDB taxonomy): domain Bacteria; phylum Deinococcota; class Deinococci; order Deinococcales; family Trueperaceae; genus JAAYYF01. The sequence continues at coordinate 18,539 of CAYXUE010000001.1, forward strand.
GCTCTCGGCGTGGACCTGGTCGCTCACGTCGCGTACCACCGTCAGGAGGTGGGTGGCGTCACCGCGGGCGTCATGCACGGGGTAGTGCCGCTGCTCGCTCCAGAAGAGGGTGCCGTCGGCGCGCCAGGACCGCAGCAGGACCGTGGTGGGGCGCCCGCTGTCCACGGCTTCGCGCACGGCCTTCTCGCCCTCCTGGTCGGTGTCGTTCTTCATGAGGAAGCCCAGGCCGCGACCCTCGAGATCGGCGGCGGGGTAACCCGTGAGGTCAGCCAGCTCGGTGCTGGCGTAGACGATGGGCTGGCCCACCTGCTTCAGGTCTGTCAGGCAGAAGCTCTCGTGTTTGAAGAGTCGTGATGTCGCCTCGATGACGCCCTTGGCATCCACTTCCCGGTGCGGCGCGCGAAGTTCGCTAGGACGCGGACCGGCTTCACGGCTGCCTAGCGCGGGTGCGCTGCGCTGATCTTCAGTCATCGCAGTTCTCGGTTTCGCTGAAGGCGTTCGGACTGTGGACGACATGCGTGGATACAACTCCTTCTCCCGCGAGCGCGGTCTCTCTCAGCGCCGTGCGGGGTTCCCTGCCCCGAGCACCGATCGTACCTCCTCGGCTTCCCATCTCTTCCGAACCGCAAGGTATCAGCAACCACTCCTGGTCCTTATGACATTTCTCCGCCCGCAGCGGCCTTGTGACGAAATCCACGTGCGTGAACCGGGCCTGTGCTACCGCCTCCAGGGGGCGTCTCCAGCCCTACTCCGGAACTCGAGAGACTCCGCTAGAATCGGAATCAGATGGAGGCACGGATGCCCAGAAGAACTCATCGTCACGACGTCGTGATAATCGGCGGCGGCCCAGCGGGGCTGACCGCCGGCGTTTACACAGGTCGTTCGGACCTGAGCAGCATAATCATCGAGAAGGCGGTTCCGGGTGGGCAGATAGCACAGACGGAAGAGGTCGAGAACTATCCCGGCTTCCCGGAGCCCGTGAGCGGCGCCGAACTTTCCGCCCGTTTCGTGGCCCAAGCCGAGCGCTTCGGCTCGAGCATCGTCATGGACGAGATCACGTCCATCGAACGGCAGGACGAGGGCGGCTTCCTCGTCAAGGGGCTGGAGGCCGATTACCACGCCAGCGCCGTCATAATCGCCACGGGCGCCAACCCGCGCCTCCTGGGCGTGCCGGGCGAGGACGAGCTCTACGGCCGCGGGGTCTCCACCTGCGCCACGTGCGACGGCTTCTTCTACCGCGACCGCGAGGTAGTGGTGGTCGGCGGTGGCGACGCGGCTGTCGAGGAGGGCAACTTCCTCACCAAGTTCGCCTCGAAGGTCACCGTCATCCACCGGCGTGGCGAACTGAGGGCCAACCAGGCCGCGCAGCAGCGCGCTTTCGCCAACCCGAAGATGGAGTTCCTGTGGCACACTGTCGCCACCGAGATCGTCGGCGAGGACGGCGTGGTGAAAGGCATCAAGACCCAGAACGTGCAGACGGGCGAGGAGGGTTTCATCCCCACCGACGGCGTGTTCGTCTACATCGGGCACGTGCCCAACACCGAGTACCTGAAGGGCTTCGTGGAGCTGGGCCCCACCGGCTACGTCGCCGTGAAGGACGAGGTCTTCACCAGCGTCCCCGGTGTCTTCGCCGCAGGCGACGTGGCGGACGAGATCTACCGCCAGCTCTCCACCTCGGTCGGCGCTGGTACCCGCGCGGCCATGATGGCCGAGAAGTGGCTCGTGGAGGAGGGCATCCCGCCCGTGCCGCGCGGTGAAGGCGAGAAGTCCGAGGTCGTGGCCGCAGGCTGACCCACTCAACCGCAGCGGGGCACAGCCGCGCCGGCGGTACTAACTCGATAGAAGGTCCCTTCCTCCCGCGCGCTCAGTCGCGCGGGAGGAAGTCGTATATCAGCAGGGTCCTGTCCTCGTAGGCCACCAGGTAACCCGCACCGCTCCAGAGGGGCGTGCCCAGCGCCGCACGCCAACTGGTGGCGGACGTGCCCTCCACCCTGGGCGGCACGGTGAGCCTTATGAAGGGCCCGTCCTCCTCGGCCCACCAGCCCTCTCCCTGGACGATGAGCGGCTCTTCACTCTCGGGGTCACCCTCCGCATCGCCCACCGGTCCACCTGGCGGGGCCTGCTCAGGCTCATCCGCCGGAGGCTCCTCGCCAGGCTCCTCCGCGGGTGCGGCGGGCGGCTCTTCGCCCGTCCCGTCCCCCGGCTCCGCCTCGGCCGTCTCCAGCACGGGGTCCTGCAGTGCGCCCGCGACGGTGCCGCTAGCGAGGTCGAAGCGCACGCCGTCCGGCAAGCCCGGCAGGTCCTCCGGTTGAAGACCGAGGAACTGGAGCGGCCCCGCCGGGGTCATGCCGGATGCGGGCAGCCCCAGGCCGAGCAGTTCCGTGCCGTCCGGCGCCTCGGGCGCCTCGCGCTCCACCACTATCAGGCGGGGTGGTCCCGAGCCCACGCCGTAACGCGCCGCCCTGACCGTGGCAGGATCCAGACCCAGGCGCTCGGCCACCAGTGTCAGGAGCGACGTCTGGTAGCCCTCCAGTACCTCCTCCGGCTCCTCCTGCCAGGTGTCGGGCCAGAGCTGCATGTCCCTCACCAACACGCGCTGCCCTTCCGGACCCAGGCTCAGCTGCCAGGCGCTCACGCGCTCCACGGCACCGCCCGTAATGACGGCGTACTCGGCCTGCGCCAGCGGCGTGCGCTGCTGCGTTCGCAGGGCGAGGGCGTCACCCACCAGCACCAGCCTGGCGTCCATGCCAGTCAACTCCTGCGAGAGCACCAACCTGGGGGTGAGCGGCGTGAGGCCGGCAGGGATGCCCTCCGCCAGCGCGGGCACCGGCTGCCCGCCGGCCACGTGCGGCATGGCCTCTGCGTACAGGAGCGCGGCCGGCCTGTTGGCGAAGGCGCCCACCCGCACGCGGTATACGGCGCCTTGGGAGGAAGTGGAGCGCACCACGTAAGCGGGGAAGCCCTGCCTGAGCAGTTGACCCTGGGTGTCGATGGCCGAGTCCATGTCCGACAGCGCCACCACCTGGATGGTGTACGAGATCTGCTGCGCCTGCGCCAGCGGCGCGGCGCAGAGCGCCAACAGCACCGCCAGCACGGCCCTGAAGGCGGTGCGCTGCGAGGCGGTGGGCCGCCGCTGCGGCTTCACACTAGAAGTCCTTCCGCTCGAACAGTACTACCGCCAGCGCCGCGAACAGCGCTCCGTAGAGTGCGATGAGGGCCACCACCCACGCCACTTCCGAACCTGGCGCGGCGTACGCGTTCAGTTGCGTGGTGAGGAGGAATGGTTCGATGGCCGGGAATACCACCAACAGTTGCATGAAGATCAGTGAGGCAAGTGTGGCAAGCGCTCCCCCCGCCGCGTTCATGAAGACCACGGTGAAGAGCAGCGCCAGCATGCCGATGGGGATGAGCGCCAGGGCAGCCAGCAGGTAACCGCGCACCAGCTCCCCCAGGGCGTCACCGGGCGTCAGCATGCCCTGCCCGAGCAGGCCAGCCTCGCCCAGGCCGGTGCCGCCGAAGAAGCCGGCGAAACCGAACGGGATGCCCGCAGCCAGCGAGGCCAGCAGGAAGACCAGCAGCATGATGAAGGGGTAGATGGCGATGACGATGAGCTTGGCAGCCAGCCAGTTGGGCCGCGTGACGGGCCTGAGCAGGATGGTGGGCAGCGTGCCGTTGGCGATCTCGGTACCCAGAAGCTCGGCTGCGGAGATCGCCACCAGCAGCGGCAGAAGGAACTGCATGGATGAGAGCAGCGACAGGGCAGGGACCTGGAAGCCCGAGACGAGGAAGAAGCCGTAGACCTCGAAGATGCCCGGTGCGTAGGCCCAGAGCAGCGGGAATATGACCAGCAGCGCCAGTCCGAAGCGCACGCTGCTGAGGCGCCAGATCTTGGCGAACTCCATGCGCAGTAGGGTGCCGATCATGCGCGTCCCCCGCTGCCGGTACCCGTCACGTCCACCGGCGCCACGCCGGTGCGGCGCGCCCGCTCGGCGCTGACCCGCTCGCGGTAGTAGGCGCGCAGGTCGAAGATGTCTCGGTTCATCTCCAGCACCCCCACCTCCGCAGCGGCCAGTACGCGGCTGACCTCACCCAGGTCCTCCTGGCTGCGGGGGATGAACACGAGTTCCGTGCCGCGGATGGTGGCGTGGGTCACCACATCGGGTTGAGCTTCCAGCGCACGCAGCCCGGCGCTGGTGTCGGTGACGCGTACGCGGAAGCGCTCGCGCCGGTCGAAGAGGTTCACCTCGTCGATGAGGGCACCTTCCTCCAGGATGGCCACGCGCGTGCAGTACGCCACCACCTCGTCCAGGTGGTGGGTCGAGAGGAGCACCGCGGTGCCCTCCTCCGCTGCGCGGCGCAGTACGGAATGCACCAGGTGCAAGCTCAGCGGGTCCATGCCGCTGGCGGGTTCGTCTAGCATGAGCACCTTGGGGCGGGTGAGGATGGCGCCAGCCACGCCCAGGCGTTGCCGCATGCCCAGGCTGTAGACCCCGACCTTGCGGTCGGCGGCGTCCTCCAGTTCCATCAGCGTGAGAACCTCGTCGATCCGGCCGGGCTCCACTCCGCCGGCCAAGTCGGCGTGCAGCTTCAGGTTGGCGCGCCCGGTGAGGTAGGGGTAGAACGCCGCCGGCGCCTCCACCACCGCACCCAGTTCGCGACGCACGGTGGGATGCTGGTGCGGATCCTTGCCGAGGATGCGGACCTGGCCGCTGGTGGGGAACGCCAACCCGGCCACCAGACGGATGACCGTGGTCTTCCCCGCACCGTTGGGTCCCACCAGCGCGTAGACCTCGCCGGGGTTGACCCTGAAGGTGAAATCGTCGACTACGGTGCGGTCGCCGTAGCTCTTAGTAAGTGAGTCGGATGCGATAGCGGGCGTGGCCATTTAACTCCTCGCGGCAGTCTATGTGTGGCGGCGCGGGTGGGCGATAACATTCTTCATCCCCCCTGGTGCGCGCTCTCCCCTGCCTCGAGTCGGCGCTGCTGCTCGACCATCAGAAGGTCCAGTACGTGGTCTATGCAGCGCTCCACCGCCCGGTCGAGGTCGCTGGCCTCCACCACCGGCACACCGTGCTGCACGGCCTGATCGGCCACGTACTGCTGGATGATGCGGATCTCCTCGAAGTGCTCCAGGTAGTTCTGCTGGCCGCGCTTGTAACCGGTCTGGCCTTCGCGCGTGGCGAAGTGCTTGAGGTGATCGTCCTCGTCCTCCACGCTCAGGACTACGGAGATGACCGTGGCGCCGTCCACGTGCAGAGCCGGGGAGACGCCGGGTATGAGCTGCACACCTTCCATGACGATCGAGGTGGCCTCGTAGATGTTCCGCTGGACGATGGCGGTCAGCGCGGGCTTGAGCTGGTTGACCTGCGCCAGGAAGCCGCGCAGCACGCGCATGGGCTCGGGCGTGGCCGTCTGCAACTCCTGCGGCAGGAGCTCCGCGCGCCACGCCTCGTAGGTACTGGCGTGCAGCACCGGGCTCAATTCGGGACCGATGAGCGAGCGCAGCGCCTGCCGCACGCTGTCGGTGGAGACTATGCGCGGGATGCCCAGGCGGTAACCCACCTCGCTGGCGATGGCCGACTTGCCCACCCCGGGGGCGCCCCCGAGGAGCACCACCAGCGGTTTGTCGCGTCGGCGGGTCTGCCGCATCATCAGGTAGCGCTGCGCGAACTCCTCGCCCGCCTCTTTCCTGAGTAGCGCCACCACTTGGTCGCGCACCTGGTCGCGCTGCACCACGGTGGCGTTGGTGGCGTAGAGGGCGGTCTCCACCCGCTTGGCGATGTTGTGCGAGAGCTCGGGCGTGAGACCTATGGCCGTGAGCGACTGCGCCAAGATGCCGCGCGAGAACGGCAGCGTATCGCCGCCCGGCTCGTGCACCCGCAGCTCGAACGAGGTGGAGGTGACCATCTCGTAACGCAGTCGCACGTCGCGCCCGAAGCGCCCCTCGAGGATGAGCGCCACGCGGCGCGCCAGCTCCTCGCGCTGGATGCGCTCGAGCCCCTCGGAACGGATGCCCTGCTCCAGCTGCAGGGCCACCACGTTGGCCTCCTTGAAGCCCAGTCCTATCTTCTCCAGGCTGGAGGTGAGCTTGCGCCTCGTGAGCGGCTTGCCGCGCGGGCCCACCAGGAGCGGCACGAACGGCGGGGTCTGCTTGAGGAAGCGCTGGGCGGCCTCCTCGCTGGTGCGCCTGCGCACCTCGCTGGCCAGCATGCCGCGCAGTTCCTCCAGTTCGATGGCCTTGATGCCGCGGTGGCGCAGCTTGCGCTCCACGTCGCGCGTGAGGTCCATGGCGTCCTCGGTGGGCACGCCGGCGCTCTGCAGCGCCTCCACCACCGAACCGGCGGAGTAGGGGAAGCGCTCCTCGCCCCTCAGCACGGTCAGTTCACGTGGCTTGTTGAAGCGGGGACCGCTCCTCAGGTTGTCCTGGTCGCGCTCTGGTGTCACTGCGGTGCCCTCATTCCGGATCGAACGGGTCGTGGCCCTGCGCCTGGCCGTTGGTTATCGCTTCCAGCAGGTCTCTCACTACGTTACCCGTGAATCCCCAGATGAGGTACTCCCCCCACGGGTACGAGTAGAGCAGTCGCCTGTACTTCTGCAGCTCCGCCACACGCGTGCGGGGCTCTATGGCCGCCAGCTCGTCGAGCGGCACGGTGAACACGGCGTCGACCTCGGCGGGGCTCAGGGTCAGTTCCTGGGGCCAGGGCACCTGCGCCACGTACGGGGTGGCCACGTACCCGGCGGGCGAGGGGTGATCCGAGAGGCGCCCCAGCACCTGATCCTCGGAGACCACCAGGCCCACCTCCTCCTCCGTCTCGCGCAGCGCGGCCTCCACATGCGTCTCGCCTGGGTCGAGCCTGCCGCCGGGGAAGGCGATCTCGCCCGCATGGCTGGAGAGCTTGGCCGCGCGCACGGTGAAGAGTACCTCCACCCCGTCCGGACCGTAGAGCAGGGGCACCAGCACGCTGGCGCGGCGGAAGCCGTCTATCTCCAGTCCACGCGGTCGCGCTGCCGCCAGGCGCCGCCGCAACTCCTGGGGGTCGGTGGTGGGTGCGCTGCGCGCGCCCCTCACGGTTCTCCGTTCCCTGTGGCGCGCGGCGCAGGGCTGATGAAGGCCCAGTGCCTGCCCGTCACGCCGCCGTCGCGCCGGTAGCTGTAGAACCGCTCGGGCTGGCAGTGCGTGCAGAGTTCGGGATCGACGATGTTGGTGGCGGGCACGCCCGCCTGCTCGAGGCTGAAGCGGTTGGCCGCCTTGATGTCCAGCCTGTACTTGCCAGCCGGACCGTCGGCCCAGGCCACCTCGTCGGGGAAGCCTGCCGCCGCGAAGCGCTCGACCACTTCCGAGCCCACCTGATAGCAGGCTCCCGCCACCCCGGGGCCGAAGAGGACCCGCAGGTCCCCTGGCTGGCTGCCGAAGTCGCTCCTCATGCGCTGCACCACCGACGCTGCTAAGCCGGCGACGGTGCCGCGCCAACCGCAGTGGGCGGCACCCACCGCGCCGGTGACGGGATCGTGTAGCAGCACGGGTAGGCAGTCGGCCACGCTGACCACGAGCAGGGTGGCGGGGTCCTCCGTTACCGCCGCGTCGGCCTTCTCGCTGAACCAGCTTGGGGCCCCTTGCAGTACACGGTCGCCGTGCACCTGGTGGAAGGCGCACACCTGGGCAGGCTCGAACCCCAGTTCGGCCAGCAGGGCGACCCGGTTCCGTTCCACCAGGCGCTCGTCGTCGCCGGAGCTGAGTCCCAGGTTGAGGGAGTGGAAGGCGTCCGCGCTGGCGCCACCGGCCCGGGTGGTGAAGCCGTGCAACACGGGCAGTTGGCCCGAGAGGTAGCGGCCGCTGTCGGAGATGTGTAGCTCGGCGCTCACCGTCCTGCTTCGGTCACCGGCTGCTGGGCGGAGGCGGCGGGTGGCTCGGGCAGCCGCTCGCCCGCTCGTACGGGCTGAGTGAGCCAGTTGCTGTTCGGCGGGAAGGGGCAGCTGTAGCCCTCCGCGTAGGCGCAGTAAGGGTGGTAGGCGTAGTTGAAGTCGAGCACCACCCGATCGCCGGTGCCCTCCTCGTCGACCGTTACGTCCAGGTAGCGCCCAGCCCCGTAGGTCTCGGGCCCCGACGTGGAGTCGCGGAACGGCACGAAGAGCCGCGGACCGTTCGGTGCGTCGGGCGTGGCGTAGAGCACCAGGCTCTGCGGCTGGCCGCCCAGTTCGAAGTGGGCCACGCCGTAGTTGAGGAAGACGCGCTCGTCACCGGAGCTGGTGGCCAGGGTCACGGTCTCCGCTACCTCCGGCCGCTTCACGGCGGCGCTGACCCTCAGCGCGTCGTCCTCCGGGTAGTAAGTGAGCCCCGCGAAGTCGGGGTCGCCGTAGAGGGGCGAGGCGCGGTGGTTGCGCAGGTGATCGTCCTTGGCCGCACGCCAGGCGGCCACTGCGCCGGCCTGCGGCAGTTCGCCGGCGGCGGTGTCGTTCACGGCGTTCTCGTTCTCAGCGTTCTCGTTCAT
>CAYXUE010000001.1:27127-57227 GCA_964467885.1 uncultured bacterium
GCCTCCAGCCACTCCGTCACGGCGTGCACTGCGCCGCGCGTGGTGGGTGTTATCAGCGGATCGCCGAACGATTCCAGCCTGACGATCACCTCGCTTTGCGAGCGCTGCTGCGCCACCACCAGAAGCTGCTGCCTGAGGTCGGGCTCGTCCACGGTGGAGCGCACGAGCCAGCGGCCTGCACCCTCCTCGCCGTCCACGACGGCGGCGAGTTCGTGGAGTATGACGTGACCGTCCTCGAAGGGCAGTACGCGCTTCTCGAAGGGGGCGCTGGCCGGCAGGCGGCCGCTGAACAGTGCGTGAGGCATGGTTTCCGGTCTCTCCCAGGTCAGGGTGGGTGGCGCGGCTCCGTCGGTGCGACGGAACACCACGTAGTGGAGGGGCTTGCCCTGTTCCCGCCATTTTAGGGCGTACTTCGTCTCGAACACGTCGGCCGGGGCCTCCGGCCGAGTCACGTCGTAGAGTCCCGACGCCTCAGCCTCAGCCAGCGCGAACGCCAGGTACTCGGGGTGGTCGGTGGCCAGGCGCAGCTCGCCACCCGGCCTGAGGCGCGACGCCGTCAGGTCGAAGAAGCCGCGCTGCAGCAGTCGGTGCCTGGCGTGCTTCTCCTTGGGCCAGGGGCAGGGGAAGTTGACCACGACGGCGTCGATGCTCGCGGGTGCGAACAGCTGACGCAACGCCACGTGCGCGCCGCACTTGATGAGCCGCACGTTGCCGACACCCGAGCGCTTGACGCGCCTCAGCGCCCGCTGCAGGCTGCCGGACGACACCTCGAGCCCCACGAAGCGGCTCTCCGGCTCGGCGGCGGCGCGCCTGACGGTGAAGCGGCCGTCGCCGAAGCCCACCTCCACCACCAGCGGCCCCTCCTGGCTGAACTCCCGCGCCCAGTCGTGGGGGAAGGGCAAGGTGCGCCACGCCAGAAGGGGTGAACGCGCGACCGCGCTCCCCGCGGCCGCACCGCCCGGTACGCCCTCCGGTCGGACGCTCACGTCTGGTCCGTCACTGGTCGCACGAGCAGCGTCTGATCCACGCGCAGGTCGGAGCGCACCAGGGTGTCGCGGCTCAGTTCGAGGTAGGGCCCACTGCCCTCGGTCGGCACCACTTGGAACAGCAGCACGCTGCCGTTCTCGCGGCGGCACGCCACCTCCTCCACCTGGCTGCCTAGCACGCTCTCCCACGACCGCAGGATGCTGGCGTCCACCCCCACCACCAGCGGGGCCAGGCGCTTGCGCGACAGCCGGGTGACGAGACGGGCCGTGCGGGCGCGGCGGTTCTGCAGCCTCAGCACCCCAGTGCGGACCAATCGTTCACACACCACGCGCACGTCGCTCACCTCGAGCCCCAGGTTCTCGGCGATGCGGCTGACGGTACGGTGCCCGTCGACCTGGCTCATCACGGCCAACTCCTCCGGGTTGAGCGCGAACTCGCGCTGCTCGCCCCCCACCACCTCCGGCACCGCAGGCACGGCTTCGGCCGACACGTGTATGCCGCCTGCGCCCGGCGTGGTGGGACGGTCGGGCAGGCCCTTGTTCACCTCGTCCAGCCGCCGCATGGCCTCCAGCACGAGGTTCTCGGTGCCCACGTTGATGGTCTTGGCGGGGCTCGGTAGACCTAGACGGAACTCGAAAGCGCCGCGTTCGTCGGCGAAGAGGGTGTAGATGGCGTCCTCGCCGGCCAGCTCGCCGAACTCGGCGTGCACGACCTGGCCCCTGTCGAAGTAGATCCGTGCGCCGGTGACCGGGTGCTCGATGCTGAGCCGACCGGTCCGGCGTGCCGCCGCGAGCAGCTGGAAGAGGTCTACCAGGGAGAAGAGTCCGAGTGTTCCCGTCACGACCACCATGCTACCCCTGCGCGCGCCAGGCGTAGAGGGAGAGCGCTACCGCCCCCTGGTGCGTAAGTAGCGACCAGGACGCACATACGCCGGAGTTCCGACCGGAGCGGTCGGTATACTGCGCCAGTGTTCGAACGCCTGCCCCGCGCGCTGCTGCGAGAGACGGCCGGCCTCTACCCTCTGGGGGTCGGGGCGATCTGCCTCCTCCTGTCCATAGACCAGCTCAGCGTGCTGGCCCGCTTCCTCATCGAGCAGGGCGCCACGGTGCGGGACGTTCTGCTCCTTCTGCTCTACCGCCTGCCGTGGTTCCTTCACCTGGCCATGCCGGTCGGGGTGGTCTTCGCCATCCTGCTTACGGGCGGCCGCTGGGCCAAGGACTCGGAGCTCAAGGCCGCCTACTCGCTCGGCGTGCCGCCCCGGGCGCTGCTCCTGCCGCTGGTGTTCTTCGGGCTCGTGGTGGGCGCGCTCTCCCTTCTCAACAACGGCTACTTGGAGCCCAAGGGCGAGGAGGCGTACCAACGCCGCATCGACGCTTTCATATACGCCAGGCCGCCCGCGGCCTTGCAACTGAACGCCGCCTACCGGATAGAGGGCGACATCTTCTTCGCCTCCCGCGTGCGTTCGGTGGAGGGCGATCCGACGAGGGCCAACCTGGAAGGGGTCCTGGTGGTGCAGCAGGATGGCACCCTCACCACCGCGCCACGCGGCACCTGGGACTCGAGCGCGCGCACCTGGACGCTCGAGCGAGTGGAGACGAGCCGACCCGGGGCGCCGCCCGCTGCCAGCGAGCGCCAGACCTTCCCCTTCGCACTCGAGGCCAGCCCCTCCGACACCCTGGTGCGCGCCACGCAACTGCCGCTCGGCCGATTGATAGAGCAGCGGCGCATAGTCAGCGCCGCGGGCGGCGACACGAACGAGCTGACCTTCAACCTGCACAGGCGCCTGGCCGACGCCTTCAGCGCAGCCATCTTCGCCACCTTCGCCGGGGCCATCGCCCTGCGCGTCCGGGGCCGCGCCGCCGGTTTCGCCTGGACCATCGTGCTGCTTGTGGCCTTCTGGGCCCTGTGGGTGCTGTCGGGCAACCTGTTCGAGTCCGGGGCGGTTGGGCCCCTGGTGGCGGCGTGGCTCACGCCCGCCCTCGCCGGCGCGGGTGCCACGCTGCTGGCGTGGAGGTCGCTCTCCTCATGAGCAGATGGGGCCGTTACCTCGTGCGCGAGACGCTGCCGCTCCTGGCCGCGGGCCTCGTGACGCTGGTTCTGCTGCTGCTTCTGTACTTCCTGCTGGACGTGCTGGCGGACGTGCTGGCGCGGGGCGCGCCCGTGGCGCTGGTGGCGCGCTACCTGCTCTTCAAGCTGCCCAGCGCCATCGGGCCGGGGCTACCCCTCGCGCTGCTCTTCGCCGCGCTCCTCACCCTCACTCGGCTGGGTCAGGACGGCGAGATAAAGGCCGCGCTCCTGGCGGGGGTGGGACCCAAGCGCTTCGTCATGCCGCTTCTGGGTCTGGGACTGGCCGTCAGCGCGGTGGCGCTCCTGAACAACGAGCTCCTCGTGCCCTGGAGCGAGGAGCGCGCCGCCGAAGTGGAACGTGACATCCTCCTCATCTCCCCGGAGACCATCGTGCAGCAAGGCTCGTTCTTCGAGGACGCCCTGGGAAGGAGCATCTTCATCGGAGAGGTAACGCCCGGCGGTGAGTTCAAGGACGTCACGGTCATCACGCCCGGCTCCGCGTCGGGCCCGCGCGAGCTGCTCGAGGCCCAGCTCGGCACGCCCGACCACGCCGCCGGCGTGTGGCAACTGGAGGACATCCGCTTCCGCGTGCTGCGCGACGCGCACCTGACGCTGGACTTCCAGGCCGAGAGCGCCTCGCTGCCCGTGCGGGGTCTAACGGCCCGCAGCCCCACGGCCGCGGACCTAGCCTACCTGCCTCTGCGTGACCTGCTGGCGCGCCTGCGGATCGATCCGGATAGCCCGAAGCCGGCCGAGTGGACGGCGCTGCACCGCAAGGCCGCCGAGCCGCTGGCGGCCACGGCCTTCGCCCTCTTCGCCGCCGCGGTGGGGCTCTTCACCTTCCGGCGCGGCGCCCAGCTCGGGTTCGTGGCCGTGCTACTGCTCACGTTCGTCTACTACGCCACCTGGAGCGTGAGCAAACTGATGGGCGCGCAGGGCACGCTGCCCGCGGCCGTGGCGGGCTGGGCTCCGGTGCTGCTCTACCTGGCGGCCGGCGGGGCGCTCCTGGCCCTGATCTGGAGGCGTTGAGGTGCGCCCGGTAGGTGCGCTCCTCTACCTGAGCGCGCTGATACTGGCGTTGCTGGCGCCCTCGGCCTGGGCGGCGCGCATCGGCATCGACGCCGCCGGCGATCCCGACAGCCGGCTGGAGATCCGCACCGTCACGCTGCCGGACGGCTCGGAAGTGCAGCTCTACGTTCTGCGGGGCGAGGGCCTGCGCATCACCATCGACGACTCGGTGCTGGAGGCCGAGCACGTGGAAGTGGACCTGACCCAGCGGCTGGTGCGGGTCATCGGCTTCGGTCGCTACTCCACGGGCGGTGAGGTGGTGGAGGGTCAGGACCTGGTCATCGACCTGCGGGAGGAGAGCTTCGCGGGCGACGACGTTCTTATCGTGTCGGACGCCATCTCCGTGAAGGGCGACCGCGCGAGTCGGGTGCCCGGCCTCATCCGGGTGGCCCTGGGTGAGTTCAGCCCCTGTACGCGCTGCGGTCAGGACGTGGAGGATTACGGCTTCGAGGCCGCGAGCCTGGAGATCTACCCGGGCGACCGCATCGTGGCCTACGAGGTCACGGTGCTCATACGCGCCGCGGCGGTGATGACCCTACCGATCATGGTGCTGCCCATCGGCCCGCAGGACCGTCTGCCGCGCTTCGAGTACGTCACCGGCACCGCTACACAAAGGGCGCGCATCTCGCTCAGCTGGCCGTACGTGCTGGGTCCTGACGCCTACGGCGACGTGGGCGTGCGCTACTACGCCGACGTGGTGCCGGGCGCCTCGGCGGTGGGCGACCTCCTGCTTGGCGGCGCCCCGGTGCGCAGTTACTTGGGCGGCTTCCTGACGCACCGCTTCTACACGGAGCGGGGCAAGGGGGTCTTCTCGGTGGACTACACGCCCGCCTTCGCCACGCCCGGACGTGAGGCGGAGCGTGAGTTCGTGGTGCGCCTGGCCTACGCGGACGAGGAGGTGCTGGGCCCGCCGCGTACCACCCTGCGCGTGGAGCGCAACGACGACCGCACGCCCAGGCTGTGGGAAGCCACGGTGACGCACGAGGCCTTACGGGACGGGTGGCGCGGGCGGTTCAGCAGCCAGGTCTACCTGGACCTGGAGCAGGGCAGCGGCTTCAGGGCGCCCAGCTACGCGGGCCGCTCCGTGCCCCTGCAGACCCTGCTGCGCCTGCAGCTGGAGCCGGAGGACCTGAGCTCACTGGACTTCGGGCCGCTGCGGGTGGAGCGTTTCCTGCTCGACCTGGGGGCCTTCCAGGACGTCAGCAACAGCCTCAACCGCTCGGCCGCTGTCAGTCCCACTCAGACAGCCGGCCGGGCGGTCGAGGGGCACACGTTGAGCCTCACCGCGCTGCCCCTCTGGAGCGGCTTCACCCTGGACGGGCGCACCGCCTTCACCGGCTACTACTACTCGACCGCCGAGCGGCAGGTGGAGTGGCTCAGCCGCCTCGTGGCCACGCAGCGCTTCGGTCGCACCGGCAACCTCTCCCTCACCTTCACACGCGACGTGCGCGAGGGCGAGACGCCCTTCCGCTTCGACCTGCTGCCCTACCGCAGCCGCACGGACCTTCGCAGCAACCTCAGGCTCGATCCGGCGGCCTGGATCCGAGTGGAGCAGACGGGCGGTTACGTCTTCTACGACGACCGCAACCCCGGCGAGGTCGGCTGGTTGCCGCTGGAGACCACCGTGACGCTGCTGCGGAACGTGGACTGGGTGTCGCTCACGCTGCGCAACGACTACGACCCGCAGACGGGCGACCCAGGCACGCTTGACGCCACGCTGGAGTTGCGCTCGAGTGGCACCGTGACGGGTCAGCTCGAGGTGACGCACTCGCAGGACCTGGCGGTGCGGCCGGACCGCCTGACGGGCGTACCGCGCGACACCACCAGCACCAGCCTCGACGCCGCCGTCAGCGTGGGCTCCGTGGTGGAGCTCTCGGTGGAGACGGCCTACCGTTACGTCCCTCCCCCGCCCGCAGCCGGCGATCCGCCGGATCACTGGGACGACCTGAGCTTCAGGCTGATGCTGGGCACGCTACGCCACGAGGACCCCTATCCCGGCCTGGCCCTGACCTACGCCTACGACCTGGACAGGAACCGCGTCAGCGCCTTCGAGGTAGCTGCGGCAGCCAGCGTGGGCCCTCTTCGGTTCGACGCCTCCCAGCGCCTGACCCTCCCTAGCGGCCAGCTGTCGCGCAGCCAACTGCGCCTGGCGTGGCCCGGCGTAGCTGCCGCGCAGGCGGACGGGCTCATGTGGCTGCCCACCGGCTGGCTCGGACTGCCACAACCCGGCCCGTACGCTCGCAACCTGGCGTTCACTCTGGAGGAAGCCCCGGAGCGCGGCCGGCCAACGTGGCAGGTGCGCTACAGCACGCGCGTGGACCCGGCCCTCGGCGCCCAGCCCGGCACTTACGGTTACCGCAACTCGCAGTTGACCGGCCGGGTGCTGCTGACGGAGCAGGCGGTCGGGCCGGTGCGCTTCAGCGTGGACGGTTTCGCGGAGCTGCTGTGGCGCGACGCCGTGCAGCCGAGCACCTACCTGCGCCGGGCCAACCTTCGCTTCGGGGTCGATGTCTACGACCGGGTAGGGCTGCAGGGCACCATCGGCTACAGCGGGCAGTACTCGCTGGCGACCGAGGAGGTGGTGAGCGGCCGCCTCAGCCTGCAGGAGGTGGCGCTTATCGTGAGGCCACTCGACTCGCTCTACGTGGGCGCCGTGATCACCGACGTCTGGGACCTGACGGGCAACGACCCCAGCCAGCCCGCCTTCAACCTGCAGCCCACCTTCGTGGTGGCCTGGAACCGCTGCTGCTGGGCGCTCTACGGCTCCTGGAACAGCCGTAACGGCGCTGTCGCCATCACGCTTACCACGCCGGGCGCCGACCAAGGCATCGGCCAGATCTTCGACACCGGTTGGATCATCCCCCGGAGGCAGCCTTGATTACGAACGTGACCACCGCCGAGCGCACCCCCGGCGCCGCCCGCCGAACCGGAGTGCCGCGGCTACCCTTCCTGGCGCTGCTCGCAGCGTTGGTGCTGCTGACCGCGGCCTGCACCGGCACGAGCGAGGAGCAGGCCTCCACCCTGCTGCTGGTCGGCACCGTTCAAGGCGGCACCTACCAGCTGGCCCTGGTGGAAGACCGCCAGGACGGCACGGCCGTGGCCGACAGGATGAACATAGTAGAAGACAGCCGGCGCGACCTCCCCGCCCCGGCGGTCTCCATCGACCTCACCTTCCGCGAACTGGGGCGCGACGAGGCGTGGGTGCTCACGCGCCAGGTGCTCGGCGGCGCCGTCTCGGCCTATCTGCACCGCTTCGAGGTGTCGGCCGTGGACGTGGCCGACCCCGCGGCGTTCGAGGAGGACGTGGGGGCACGCCTCGAGCTCGTGCTGCCTGGCGGTGGCGGCGTCCTGCCGGAGGACGAGACCATCAACTCCGTGATCTGCCCCAGCGGCGTGCAGAGCAGCCGCGACGGCTCATGGCTGCTGGTCATGGACGTACCCAGCGAGTGCGCACCCGGCAGCAACGAATTCCCCGTGGTCTGGTTGGTGAACACGGTGGCGGGCACGGCCTCCTCCCTGCAGTTCACCTCCTCCGACCCCGTGCTGGGCGTGGGCACCTACACCGACCAGGTCCAGGGGGACGAGCGCGGTTACTTCCTGGTGAGAGCGATAACCGAAGCGCAGGTCTACGCCACGGAGTTCGGCGCCGGCAGCCCGCAGCCGTTCGGGTCGAAGTTCCTGGAGGCGGAACCCACGGACCTCCTGGACCTGGCGGGCAGCACCCTGGCGGGCAGCGGCTCGCTACTGGTGGGCCTGACCGACGACGCGGTGGTGGCGGTCGATCTGGCCGCGCCGACCGGTGCCGACGACTTGGAGCCGGTCGCAACCACGCTCTCCGGCGCCCGCAGGTTGGTGGTCGACCCCCTGGGGCGTAGCGAGAAGGTGCTCGTTCTCAGCGGCAGCCGGGCCGAACTGCTGCACGGCCTGGGCGACGAAGGGCCGGACTCCGACACCGTGACCGCCCCCTTCGGCGCCGCGGGCGGCTTCGCCGGCGCCACCATCGACCCGTTCAGGTCGTACGCCTACATCCTGATCGACGGCGCCATCGTGGTGTTGGACCTGTTCACGGGCGGGGACTCCGGGGAACCCCTACGGAGCAACAGCTTCGACCTGCCCGGCCTGACCCTCCCGAGCGATCCCAGCGGTCGCCCCATCGGCACCATCGCCTGGATCAGAGCGGCGGATCCGCCTCCGGCGCCGTGAGGGAGAGCGCCTCCTGGAGGTGCTCCAGCGCGCTGGAGAGCACCGCCTGCCGGGCCGTGCGCACGGCGCTGGTGACGGCGCGGGCGTCGGCACTGCCGTGCCCGATGAAGGCGTAACCCGCCACCCCCAGCAGGGGCTGCGCCCCGTACTCGGCGGGGTCCAGCCGCTCCGCCACCCGCTTGAGCGCGGGCTTGGCCAGCATGGCGCCCACCTTCGAGCGCAGGTCGTGCATGAGTTCGTCCCGCACCCAGCCGAAGATGGCTCGCGCCTCTCCCTCGGCCAGCTTCAGGATGACGTTGCCGGTGAAACCATCGGTGACCACCACGTCGACCACGCCGCTGAAGAGGTCGCGGCCCTCGACGTTGCCGTAGAAACGTAGCCCGTCCGCGCCCTGCAACAGCTCGTGCGCCTCCCTCACCAGCTCGTTGCCCTTGTGCGGCTCCTCCCCGATGGACATGAGCCCCACCTTGGGCGCCTCCACACCCCACACGCGCTCCACGTACGCGCTGCCCATGAGTGCGAACTGCCTCAACCAGTCCGGCCGGCAGTCCGCGTTGGCGCCGGCGTCGAGGAGGGCCACGAAACCCTCCTTCTTCGGCACGTTGGCCAGGATGGCGGGCCGGTCGACGCCCTCCAGGCGCCCCAACACGAGCAGGGCAGCCGCCATGGTGGCGCCGGAATGGCCCATGGAGACGCAGGCGTCCGCCCGGCCGTCCTTCACCAGCCGCATACCCACCATCACGCTCGAATCGCGCCGGCGGCGAACGTCCGCAGCGTTCTCGTCCATGCTGATCACGTCGGAGGCGTGCTGGATCTCTATGTCCACGCCTCCCAGGCGCTTCAGTTCGGGGCCCAGGACTCTCTCGTCGCCCACCAGCACCACGCGGGCGCCGCTGAGATGAGCCTGGATGGCGCCCTCCACGGCGGCCTGCGGCATATGGTCCCCGCCCATGGCATCGAGGGCTATCACGGGCTCCGTGGCGGAGGAGTCCGTGCTGACCACTACTCGTTCCGGGGCCGGAGCGTCGACGTCCTGAATCGCGGGGGTGCTGCCGTCTTCAGCGCGGTCCATGAGAAGGCAGTATAGCGCCGCAGAGGGCGCTAACCTGCGGCCGGATCGCGGCCTTCGGTCCACGGGGCGCCTTACAGGGCGGGTCCGCGAGCGAGCGCTAGACTGACGGGGTGGAGTTCCGAACCTTCGACGCACCGGCCGGAGAACGGTTGGACGTGGCCATCGCCATGGCGCTGGCACTCTCGCGTACCTACGCCAAGGAGCTGGTGAGCGAGGGCTACGTCACGGTGGACGGCCGGCCCGTGGGCAAGGCCGCCACCAAGCTCACGGGCTCGGAGACCGTATCCGTGGTGCTGCCGCCACCCCGCCCCATGCACGTGGAGGCCGAAGACCTCGAGCTGGACATCATCTACCAGGACCAGGACCTGGCGGCCATCAACAAGCCTCCGGGCATGGTCTCGCACCCCACCGCCACGCTCAGGACCGGCACCGTGGTCAACGCGTTGCTGGGCCGCATGCCACTCTCCAAGGAGAGGCTGCAGGACCCAGCCGACGAGGCCTACCGCCCCGGCATCGTGCACCGCCTGGACAAGGACACCTCCGGAGTGATGGTGGTGGCCAAGAACGAGGCCGCCCACCGACACCTCTCCAACTCGTTCAAGAAGCGCTTCAGCGAGAAGGAGTACGTGGCCATCGTGGTGGGCACCATCGAGGACGGCGTGACCGTCGACGCGCCCATCGGTCGGCATCCCGTCAGGCGCCAGTCGATGACGGTGGGTGGCGAGAACCCCAAGAGCGCCACCACCCGCATGCGCGTCATCGCCAGCATCCCCGGTTACACGCTGGTGAAGGCACGACCCCACACCGGCCGCACGCACCAGATCCGCGTGCACCTGGCGCACCTGGGCGCCCCCATCCTGGGCGACGAGGTCTACGGCCGCGCCTCCGGCGCCATCGGCAGGCAGGCGCTGCACGCCTTCCGGCTCACCGTGCCGCACCCAGCCGACAACCAGGCCATGACCTTCACCGCACAGGTGCCCACGGACATGGTGGAGGCCTGGCTCAAACTGGGCGGCAGTTGGCCGCCAGCCGAGGACGAGGAGCTGTGACAGGTGATAGCCTCGTGCCTAGTCAGATAACACGCGCCTGACACGTCGCCTCGTAGGCGCCCGGTCAGGGCCGGAAGGAACTAAGCGTGAACTACCGCGATCTATTCGACTTGAGCGGGCGCAACGCGCTCGTCATCGGGGCGGGCTCGGGCATCGGACGGGCCACCGCCAAGGGCCTGGCGGACTTCGGCGCGCGCGTCACCGCGGCCGACGCCAACCTGGAGGCAGCTGAAGCGGCAGCGGCCGAGCTGAGGGAGTCGGGCTACGACGCCAGCGGCGTGCAGGTGGACATCACCGATGCGGACCAGGTGCGCGCGCTCGTGACGGGCATGCCGTCCCTCGACGCGCTGGTGTGCACCCCCTCCATCAACGTGCGCAAGAAGCTCACGGACATCACCGGCGAGGAGTTCGACCGGGTGATCGACGTGAACCTGAAGGGCAGCTTCAACGTGATGAAGGAAGCCGGCACGGTCATGGCCGCCCAGGGCAAGGGCAGCATGGTCTTCTTCTCCAGCATCCGCTCGCAGGTGGTGGAGCCGGGTCAGGGCGTCTACGCCGCCACCAAGGCGGGCACCCTGCAGATGATCCGCGCACTGGCCTCGGAACTCGGCCGGAACGGGGTGCGGGCCAACGCGGTGGCGCCCGGCGTGGTCGAGACCCCGCTGACCGAGCAGATCAAGGCGCAGCCGCAGTGGTACCAGGCGTACGCCGAGAAGAGCGCCCTCGGCCGCTGGTCGCAACCCAGCGAGCTGGTGGGGGCAGTCATCTACCTGGTCTCGGACGCGGCCAGCTTCGTGACCGGCTCCCTGCTCTACGTGGACGGTGGCTGGACGGCCCAGGACGGCCGCTTCACGCCGCCCCTCTGAGCCGGCCGTGGGGCAGGAGCCAACCTTCCCAACGGACCTCGCGCGCCGCGCGGCCGAAGCGGTCGATGAGGCCCGCGTCCGCGAGTTGGCGCAGGGGCTGGTGCGCATCCGCAGCGTCTTCGATGCCGAACAAGGAACCAACGAGACCGCGGCCGCCGAGTACGTGGCGGAGCAGCTGCGGGCCCTGGGGCTCGACCCGGTGCTGGAGGAGGTGGCGCCGGGCCGGCCCAACGTCATCTGCGACTGGACCGGCACAGGCTTCGACCCCACCCGGCACCGCACCCTGATGTTCGAGGGCCACACCGACGTGGTCACGGAGGGCGACCCGACCAAGTGGCGGGTGCCGCCCTTCGAAGGCCGCATCGAAGGGGACGTGCTGCACGGCCGCGGCTCGGCCGACATGAAAGCGGGCGTGGCGGCCAGCATCGCCGCGCTGGAAGCCGTCATGCGCGTGGCTCCCGACCTCGCGGGCCGTATCCGCCTTGGCATCGTGGTGGACGAGGAGGGCATGATGCTCGGCATCAAGCACTTCATCGAGCGGGGCTGGGCGGACGAGGTCTCCGGCGCCATCGTGGCCGAGCCCGAGGAGAACGAGATCTGCCTCTTCCAGAAGGGCGCCATGCGCGTGCACGTGCGCGTTACCGGCGTCATGAGCCACGGGGCCATGCCGTACGCGGGCGTGAACCCCGTGCGCGGCCTGGCGGACTTCGTGGTGGCCCTGCGCGAGTTCGAGAAGCGGGAGCAGGAGCGGCTGGGCGAGCACGAGTACCTGGGCCTGCCGTGGATCACGCCCACGGTCACGCGGGCGCCCGCCACCGGCGAGGCGCAGCTGAACGTCATGCCGGAGATGGCCTACGTGGCGCTCGACATCCGCACGGTGCCAGGTCAGTCGCACGACGATATCGAGGCCGAGCTGCGCGCCATAGCCGCGAGACTCGAGGCGGGGACCGACAGGCTGAGCTTCGACATCGAGGTGTTCGAGTCGCGCCCATGGACGGAGACGGCGCCGGACGACCCACTCGTGCGGGCAGTGGAGGCCGTCTACCCCGGGGTGCTGGGCGGGCCACCCAGGTACGGCGGTGTGCCGGGAGCCACGGACGGCACCTTCCTCTGGGCTTGGCGCGACATCCCCATCGTCACCGTAGGACCCGGCGACCGCGAGATCCCTCACCAGGTCGACGAGTTCGTGCGGCTACCGGACACCGTCGACTCCGCGCGCCTCTACGCCGCGGCTGCGGTAACCTACCTGTCGTCAGACAACGAGTGAGGGCCATCCCCGGTCCACAGCAGCCTCAAGCCATCTCCCCACCCGGCAGCTGCCGGGCTCACACATACCCAGGAGGAACGCATGACCGAACCGGCTACACGTCTCAACCCTTCCAGGCTGGCCCTGGCCCTGCTGCTGGCCGTCAGCCTGCTGATCGGCACGGCCGCGGCGCAGGACCCGGAACCTGTCTACGGCGGCACGGTCACCGTAGCTATCACGGCCGACCCGCCCGGTTGGGACCCGACCATCTCCACCTCGCAGGAGATCCCGCGCGTCATGTACCACAACGTCTACGAGGGCCTCGTGCGCTTCGACGCCAGTGGCGACATCGTCAACGCCCTGGCCGAGTCGTACGAGACGAGCGATGACGGCCTGACCTGGACCTTCGTCCTGCGCGAGGGCGTCAAGTTCCACGACGGCACCGACCTGACGGTGGACGACGTGATCGCCAAGTTCGAGCGCGCCATGGACCCCGAGTCCGGGCACACCAACCCGGCCTACTACGAGGCCATCGAGAGCGTGAGCTCGCCGGCGCCGAACACCGTCGAGTTCAAGCTGAGCCAGCCCAGTCGCGGCCTGCTCTACAACCTCGCCCGGCCCGACTCGATCATCTACCCCGCCGCCAAGGCCGAGACCCAGCGCTCCGAGCCCATCGGCACCGGTCCCTTCCGCTTCGTCTCCTACACCGAAGGCAGCGAAGTGGTCCTCGAGCGCTTCGACGACTACTACATCGACGGTGTGCCCTACCTGGACCGCGCCGTATTCCGCATCATCGGCGACCCGAACACGCGCTTCGCGGCGCTCCAGGCGGGCGACATAGACATGATCGGCGTGGCGCTGCAGCCCGAGCAGTACATGCAGATCGCCGCGAACCCGGACCTGAAGGGCACCGAGGGGACCGCCACCACCGAGATCACCGTGGCCATGAACAACACGCGCGAGCCGTTCGACGACGTGCGCGTGCGTCAGGCCATCACGCTGGCCATCGACAAGTCCACCATCGTGGAAGGCGCCATGTTCGGCCTCGGCACCATCATCGGCAGCCACATGAGCCCGGCCGAGCCTTACTACATCGACCTCTCGGACACCTACCCCTACGATCCGCAGCGCGCCCGCGAGCTGCTGGCCGAGGCGGGTTACGAGGACGGTTTCACCATCCACTTCGAGCTGCCCGAGCCGTACAACATCGAGCGCCGCAGTGGCGAGGTCGTGGCCCAGCAGCTGAGGGCCGTGGGCATCGACGTGGAACTCAGCGTGGTGGAGTGGGGCACCTGGATCCAGCGCATCCTGCTGGGCGGCGACTACGACATGACCATCATCGGTCACTCCGAGCCGCGCGACATCAACGTCTACGGCAACCCCGACTACTACTACCACTACGACAACCCGCGCGTGCGCGAGCTGCTGGACGAAGCCGAGGCCGCCACCAGCGCCGAGGAAGAGATCGCCGCCTACCAGGAGATCGCCACCATCATCGCCAACGACGCCGTCAACGTCTGGCTCTTCTCCCCGCCCTACCTGGTGGCTGCCCGTCAGAACGTCTACGGCTTCTGGCAGGACCAGCCCACCCCCGCCATCGACGTGACAGGGGTGTACAAGACCAACTGATCCGTTCGGTCTGTCCTGCATGTTCGGCTTCGTAGTAAGGCGCTTCCTTACAGCGCTTCTCACAATCCTGCTGGCGAGCGTGGTCGTCTTCTCGGCCATGCTCGCCGTTCCTGGTGACCCGGCGGCCATCATCCTGGGCATCAACGCCACGCCCGAGGCCCGAGAGGTGCTCTCGCGCAAGCTCGGCCTCGACGTGCCGCCCGTGCAGCGCTACGTGCAGTGGCTGGGCGGCGTGGCCAAGGGTGACTTCGGCGAGAGCATCAACTACCAGAGGCCGGTAGGCCCGCTCATCGCCGACCGCCTGCGCGTCAGCGTGCCCCTCACCGTGGGCGCCGCGCTGTTGGCGTGCCTCATAGCCATCCCGCTGGGCATCTTCGCCGCCGTGCGCAAGGGCACGGCCTGGGATCCCCTGATCACCTCACTCTCGCAGCTCGGCGCCGCGGTCCCCAGCTTCTGGCTCGGACTGCTGCTCATCCTCTTCTTCGCGGTGGAACGGAGGTTGCTGCCCGCCGGCGGCTTCACCCCCTTCGGGCAGGACCCCGCAGCTTGGGCCCGTAGCCTGGCGCTGCCGGTGCTGGCCCTGGCTCTGGGACAGGCTGCCGTGATGACCCGCATGACGAGGGCGGCCATGCTGGAAGTGCTGAACCAGGACTTCGTGCGCACGGCGCGCGCCAAGGGCGTGGCCCGCCGCGCGGTGGTTCTCAAGCACGCGCTGCGTAACGCCATGGTCACCATCATCACCATCCTCGGTCTGTCGCTCTCCAACGTGTTCATCGGCTCCATCGTCATCGAGCAGGTGTTCGCGCTGCCGGGCCTCGGTCGCCTGGCCCTCACCGCCATAGGCACGCGCGACTTCCCGCTGCTGCAGGGCGAGATCCTCGTATACGCCGCTACCATCGTGACCCTCGGGTTCCTGGTGGACATCTCGTACGGCCTGCTCGACCCGAGGATCCGCTACTCGTGAGGCGGGCATCCGGCGGCGGCTTCTCGCTGGGCCGCCTGAACCTCTACCTGGGCGTGCTGTTCATAGGCGTGCTCGTGCTGGCCGCCCTGGTCAGCTTCGTCTGGCTGCCGTACGACCCGCAGGCCATGAACTTCGCGTCGCAGCTGGCCAAGCCCTCCCTGGCGCACCCGCTGGGGGCGGATCATTTCGGCCGCGACCTGCTCTCCCGCGTACTGATGGGGGCGCGGTCCGCGCTCTACGTGGGCTTCACCGCCGTGGGCATAGCACTTAGCGTCGGCACCCTGCTCGGCGCCCTGGCAGGTTACGTGGGCGGCTTCCTCGACGAGGTGGTCATGCGCCTGGTCGACGTGGCTTACGCCTTCCCCGCCATCCTCATGGCGCTCCTGCTGGCTGCTGTCTTCCAGCCCGGCACCCTGACGGCCATGACCGCCATCGGCATCGCCACGGTGCCGATCTTCGCGCGCATCGTGCGCGCCAGCGTACTGGCCATCAAGGAGCGCGAGTTCGTGGAGGCGGGCCGGGCGCTCGGCATGCGCTCGCCACGCATACTCCTGCGTCACGTCCTACCCAACGCCCTCGGCCCGCTGATAGTGCAGGCAAGCCTCAGCCTCGCAGTGGCGGTACTGGCGGAGGCGGCCCTGAGCTTCCTGGGCTTGGGCACCCCGCCCGACGTTCCCAGCTGGGGCAACATGCTGCGTGAGAGCCAGAGCTTCATGAGCATGAGCCCCTGGCCTGCTCTGGTGCCGGGACTGGCCATCGTATGGACCGTCCTCGGTTTCAGCCTGTTGGGCGACGCGCTACGCGACCTCTGGGACCCCCGTAACTGAGGACATCACGCTCGACACCGCGGCGGTAGCCCGGACCGTACTGCCGACCATGGGCCAATCTGTGCCGTCACCGCTTGGGCGGTTGTCCAGGCCCTCCTCGTGATGCGGATATCGGCCGACGCCCACGCACTTCCGACCTAGCGCCGACCGAACTGAACGGCCGCGGTTCCTGCAACCGCCCTGCAACCTTCGCCGCCCCAACATGGGACTCCCGTCAGGGACAACCGAAGGGTTCTCCGGAGTTCACCTCCGAGATCAGTCAGCGAAGGAGACAGGAAATGACCGTTGAGAAAGGCATAAACATCGTCACCGCCGACGTGGGCTTCTCCAGCCTCGTCAAGCCGGTGGTCGACAAGATCGACACCACCGCCGACAACTGGACCAACGGCAACTACGCGCACGTTCTCCTGGACTTCCCACTCACCTGGGCGGTGGGTCAGCTGACGCACATGAACAGCGTGGAGCGGGCCCGCACGGTGGTGGCCACTCAGGCCAGTCACCCTGCCTATAAGGACATGCTGGCCGCGTTCCACGTCAGTTCGGTGGTCGACGCGCACGACGCCAACGGCCTCATCACGGGCATCTACGCGGCGGCCTCGGCACTGAAGGTGTACCAGTGGCAGTCGGGCCTCACCTACATGGAGCTCAGGGTCACGCGCCTGCTGGTGCAGGGCTACGACACGGTCAACGCCGCAGAGAGTCTCAAGGTCACCCCCAAGACGGTCAACGCGCATGTCTCCAACATCCTCACCAAGCTCGGGCTGGAGACCAGGGCGCAGTACGTGGCCACCCTGGTGGCCCAGCATGCCGGCTAGACCGGCTGGGCGGCGCCGGCGACCCGGGCCGGCGCTCCACCGCACCGGTATCCGGTGTCACATGCGCCTGAGGCGGCTGATCCGTTCCTCGATGGGCGGGTGGGTGGCCCACAGGCCGGTGGCGTTCATCCGGCGTTCCGGGTTCACGAAGTAGAGCGAGCGCACGCCCTCACTGACCTGCAGACGCTCGCCGGAGTAGTTGCCCAGCTTCTCCAGTGCACTCGCCAGCCCCTCGGGGTTGCGCGTGATGAAGGCGCCGGCGGCGTCCGCCAGGTACTCCCGTCTGCGGCTGACCGCCATGCGCGCCAGCGCTCCGAGCAGGGGCGCCAGCACCAGCAGCACCACCAGCAGTATCAGGGCGAGGCCCTGCCCTTTGCCGCCACCGCCACTCGAATCCCTGCGGGAGGAGCGGCGCCCGCTGCCCCCGAAACCCCCGAAGTAGGACCAGCGCAGCACCAGGTCGCGCAGCACGACGATGGCACCCAACGTGGCCACCAGCATGGACATGAACCTGATGTCGTAGTTGCGGATGTGGGCCATCTCGTGCGCGATGACGCCTTCCAGCTCCTGCCGGTCCAGCAGCTCCAGCAAGCCGGTGGTGACGGCGATGCTGGAGTGCTCCGGGTCGCGTCCAGTGGCGAAGGCGTTGGGCGCCGGCGAGTCGATGACGTAGACCTTGGGCATGGGCACGCCCGCGCCTATGGCCACGGCCTCGGACACGTTGACGAGGTAGCGGTGCTCCTCCACGGTGGCGGGCCTGGCACCCGAAGCGGCCAAGGCGATCTTGTCCGAGAACCAGAAGCCAGCCACGCCCTGACCGACCCCGATGAGCGCCGCCACGCCCACGAAGAAGATGGTGGCTCCCGGGTCCGTTACCTGCGCCAGCAGGTAGGCGATGGCCACGAGCAGCGCCAGGGTGAAGAGCGCCAGGTACCAGGAGCCGCGCATGTTGGCCGCCTGGTAATCCAGCAGGTTGATGCGCCTACCCGTGCCCGGTTCGGTGAACTGGTCGGGTAGGCGTGTCGTCTCGTCGCTCACGTTATGGACCCTCTACCGGGACGGGCGCCCGTCGGTGGCCGCTTACGCTTCGGGAGCTCCGGAGGGGGCGCTGAACGAAACCTGAGGCACCTCGCGGTCGCCTTCGGGTATCTGCAGGAAGACGGCGGGCTGCTTGCCCATGGGACCGGCGAGGAACACGGCCGGCACCGTCTCAATGAGCGTGTTGTACTGCATGACGGCGTCGTTGTAGAACTGGCGCGCGTAGGCGATCTTGTTCTCCACGCCCGACAGCTCCTCCTGCAGGAGAAGGAAGTTCTCGTTGGCGCGCAGTTGCGGGTAGTTCTCGGCGATGGCGAAGAGGCGCCCGAGCGCGGCCGACATCATGTTGGCGGCCTCCGCCGACTGGTTGACGGACTGCGCGTTCATCATGGCCTGACGCGAGCGCGCCACCTCTTCGAACACCTGCTGTTCGTGTGCGGCGTAACCCTTGACGGTCTCCACCAGGTTGGGTACCAGGTCAGCACGCCGCTTGAGCTGTACGTCGATCTGACTCCAGGCGTTCTGGTAGCGCTTCTCGTAAGTGACTATCCGGTTGTAGATCGAGACCGCGTAGAGAGCTAACGCGATCAGGATGATCAAGACTATGAGGCTTCCCACGGTTGGACCTCCTGCGCTGATTGTATAGCAGTGAACGCGTCACGGAGGAGGGATGCTCAATCGAAGCGCTGCCTGATGACCCCGCCGCCCAGTAGCCTGTCCCCGTCGTAGATGACGGCGCTCTGGCCTACCGCCACCGCGAACTGCGGATCGTCGAAGTCTAGCCGGAAACGGTCATCCTCCAGCAGGGTCAGGCGGGCTGGCTCGGGCTTCTGGCGGTAGCGCACCTGCGCCTGCACCCGGGTGGGAACCAAGCCGTCCTCCAGCAGGAAGTTGCGGCGGTCGGCCTCGAGACCGCGCCAGTGGCACATCTCGCGCGTGCCGACTATCACCTCGTTGGTGTCCGCGCGCAGTTCGATGACGTAGCGCTCCAAGTGGGAGTGGGTCAGCCCCAGCCCCTTCTTCTGACCGATGGTGTAGTACATGACGCCCCGGTGCTGACCGGCCACGGAGTAGCTGTCGGCTGCGTCCAGCACCTGGCCGGGCTTGGCCTTGGTGGCCTGCTCGAGGTAATCCTTCACCGTGGTGGGCACGAAGCAGAGTCCGGAGGAGCTCTTCTTCTCGGCCGTGCGCAGTTCGCGCTCGGCTGCCAGGCTGCGCACCTCCTGCTTGGTCAGCTCGCCGAGCGGGAAGAGCAGGTAGGGCAGGATCTGGCGCGGCAGCGCCCACAGGAAGTAGGTCTGGTCCTTATCGTCGTCCAGACCGCGGTGCAGTTCCGGTCCGTGAGGTCCATCGATGCGCCGCACGTAGTGGCCGCTGGCCATGTACTCGCAGCCCAGCGCTTGCGCGCGCTCCACGAAGGCACCGAACTTGATGTGGCGGTTGCACCAGACGCACGGGTTGGGGGTCTCCCCCGCCGTGTAACCGGGCACGAACGGGTCGATGACTATCTCCTGGAAGGCGGCGCGGAAATCCAACAGGTAGAAGGGCACGTCCAGTCTGTCCGCCACGCGCCGAGCGTCGTAGGCGGCGTCCGGCGAGCAGCAGAGGTCGAAGGCGCCGGTCGGTCTCTCGTCGGGCCAGAAGCGCAGCATGCTGCCCACCACTTCGTACCCTTGCTCCGCGAGCAGCGCGGTGGCCACGGAGGAGTCCACGCCGCCCGACATGGCGGCCAGCACCTTGACAGGCGCCACGTCTGCCGGCCCAGCCGCGCGGCTGTCCTCACCCTGCCGGGTGGACGCTGCGCTGACGCGGATGGGGTCGACGGTCGCTTCGCTCACGAGGATAGATTGTATGCGAGCCGCAGCGGGAACAGCGTAACCGGATGAGCGAAGGGGTCCACAACGCCGCTCCCTCGCCACCACCTCCTGCGGTAGACTCGGGGTCGGAGGTGCACGTGAAAGTCGGACGGATAGTCGGCATCGTTCTGCTCGTTCTGCTTGTCCTCTACCTGCTCCTGTTCCACGCGGCGAACCCGGTTCTGCTGGCGTTGCCGTGGCTGAACGTGCTCGTACCTCCCCTGCCCGCGTCCTACATCGTGGCCCTGGCGCTCGTCCTGGGCTTCCTCGTCGGCTGGCTGCCCGCCCGGCTGCTCGCCTGGCGCCGCGGGCGCGAGGTCAAGCGGCTGGAGAAGCGTCTGGCCGAGTTGGAGCCCGCACCCGTGGCGGTCACCGACACCGGTACTTACCCGATGGCCGACTACCCCTCCTCGGAGTACCCGGTCATCCCGGACCGCGCGGGGCAGCCCGAGCGTTACCCGGCAGCCAGCGGCACCTACGACGGCTCGTACGACACGAACGACGACGAAACCGTTTGATGCTTACTGAGCCCGGCACGCGTCCGGCTGCGCCGGCCGCGGAAGCAGCACCGGGCCTCGAACCATGAGTACACCTGGAGAAGTGACAACCGAGGCGGCAGCTACGAGGGGCACGCCAGCGCTGCGCTGGCTGGTGCGGCCACCCGCGCCCCCTGCCGCGGTGGCCGCCCTGGCCCGTTCCTTGCAGGTGCCGCCCGCACTGGCGGCGCTCCTCTGGTCGCGCGGCCTGCGCGACGCGGCGCCCGATCACCTCACCCCGCCGCTGGTCCTGAGCCCCAACCCGGCCCTCAAGGCGGCGGCCGAGCGCCTGGCGCAGGCCGTTAAGGAGCGCAAGCGCATCCTCATCCACGGCGACTACGACGCGGACGGCATCAGCGGTACCGCCATCCTGGTGCTGGGACTGCGGGAGCTGGGTGCGAACGTTGCGTCGTTCGTGCCCAACCGCCTGACCGACGGTTACGGCGTGAGTCCGGAGCGGGTGCCCGAGCACGCGGAGCGCGCCGACCTGTTCATCACCGTCGACTGCGGGGTCAGCAACATCGCGGAGGTCGACGCCCTGCAGAGCCTCGGGGTCGAGGTGATCGTCACCGATCACCACACGCCGGGCGAGGAGCTGCCGGACTGCCTGGTCGTGCACCCGGGGCTCTCGCCGCTGGCGCAGAAGGGCCTGCCGGAACTCACGGGCGCGGGAGTGGCCTTCCACCTGCTTTGGGCGCTGAGGGAACACCTCGGCCTGGAGGCGCCCCTGGAGTACGCCGACCTGGCCGCGCTGGGCACCATAGCCGACGTGGCGCCGCTGCTGGGCGAGAACCGCGCGCTCATCCGCGAGGGGCTGGCTCGCATGAGCGCCTCACGCTGGGTCGGGGTACGGGCCAGCATGTCGCAGGCGCGCCTCTCCGGCGAGATCACCGCCCGGCAGGTGGCCTTCGTGCTCGCCCCCAGGCTGAACGCGGCGGGTCGCCTGGGCGAGGCCGATCTGGGGCTGGAACTGCTCATCACCGACTCGGAGAGGCGCGCTCGTGAACTGGCCATCTACCTGGACGCACGCAACCTGGAGAGGCGCAAGATCCAGGACGCCATGTTCGCCGACGCGCTCGCGAAGGCGGATCCGGAGGCGCCTGCCCTGGTGCTGGAGGACCCGGATTGGCATGCTGGCGTCATGGGCATCGTGGCCAGCAAGCTGCTGGAGACGTACTACCTACCCGTTTACATCGCGGCTGACGGTAAGGGTTCCGTGCGCTCCACGCCAGGGATCTCGGCGGTGGGCGGGTTGCGCGCCGCGGCCCCGCACCTCAAGCGGTACGGCGGCCACCGGCAGGCAGCTGGCTTCGCGCTGGACATGGCGCAGTTCGGCGGCTTCCGCGACGCCATCTACCGGTACGCCCGGAGCTTCCCGCGACCCGTGCCGACCGTGGTGGCCGACGCCATCATGGGAGCCGACGAGATAACCGCCGGTCTGTGGCGGGCCATCAGCGAGCTGGAACCGTACGGGGAGGGGCATCCTGCCCCGCTGTTCGCGCTGGTGGGCAGGCTGGACATGGCCCGGGCGGTGGGTCAGGGCGGCAACACCCTGCAGCTGCGGATAGCCGGCGTGAAGGGGGTGGCCTGGCGCCAGGGCGAGTTGGCTGGGGACCTGGCGCCAGGCAGTAAGGTGGACGCCGCCGTGATCCTCAACGAGAACGAGTGGCAGGGCGTGAGGAGCCTGGAGTTCGTGGCTGAGGCGGTTCGGCCCAGCGAGCCGCTGGCGCTGGCGGCGCTGGAAGAGGCTCAAGCGGAGGGCCACGGTGGCGAGCCACCAGCGGGTTCGACCGGCGAGGCGGCGGCCGGCCAACAGCGCCAAGTGGTGCGGCGACGCGGCGACCCTTCGGCTCGCGGTCCGCTGGTGCGTGACCTGCCCCTCGCGGACGCGGTGAGCGCGCTCGCGCAGCTGGCCAGGGGCGAAGGCGCCACCCTGGACCTTCCCGCCACCCTGATCAGCGACCTGGAGCGCGAAGCCATCGACTATCCCAGCGTGTCCGAGTTGCGACACGGTCTGCAGTGCTCCATGCGCGGCCGCGCCCTGCCGTACTCGCCGGCCAAGAACGAGCGCATCCGCGAGGCGCTGGGTGAGCTGGGGTTACTCGACGAGCGCGGCCACGTGATACGGCTGGCCAGCGGTACCCGCTTGTCGCCCTACGAGTCGCCCAGTTTCCTGGCCGGCCTCGTGCGCCGCTACCAGCTACGCACTTTCGTCCACGCCTACCGGCACCTGGACGACGAGGGGCTGGCCCGCACAGTCGCCACGCTGTTCGGTGACGGCGGCCTAGAGAACGGCCAGCCGCCTACTGGTTGACCGTGAACGAGACCTTGACGTTCACGCGGTACTGCGTGATCTTGTCGTTCTCGACTATGGCCTGGAAGTCCTTGACGTAGATGGACTTGATGTCGCGGATGGTGCGCGCGGCCTCCTGAAGAGCCACCTGAGTAGCGTGCTCCCATCCCTGGTCCGACTGTGCGAGTAGTTCTACAACCTTCACGACTGCCATCTGCGCACCTCCAGCCGCAACGTAGCAGAGGCCACGCCGTGCTGGACGGGCAAGCGTACGTCGGAGGCCAGCTGACCCAGGCCCGCGGCGTCGCGTTAGAAGTGGCGTTCGGCTACATCTCCTCCGGGGCCTCTACACCCAGGAGGGCGAGGGTGTCGGCCAGGGTGCGCCGAACCCGGTCGACCAGCAGGAGGCGCGCCTCCCGCATGCCAGCGGGCGAGCGCAGCACCTGCGTGTCGGGCCTGCCGTCCGGCCCCTTGTGGTTGTAGTAGCCGTTCCAGGCGGTGGCCAGGTCGAGGGCGTACTGCGCCACCTGGTGCGGCGCGAGTTCCTCCGCGGCCGTCTCGACCACGGTGGCGTAGCGCCCCAGCGCCCGGGCCAGGCGGACCTCGAGGTCGCCAAGGGTCTTGAAGTCGGCGTCCTTCCGGGCGGCGTCAAGGTCGATGCCGGCCGCCTTGGCGGAGCGGAGGATGCTGCAGGCGCGCGCGTGCGCGTACTGCACGTAGGGCGCGCTGTCGCCGGCCAACGAGAGCGCCTGCTCCCAGCGGAAGTCGATGACCTTGCGCGCCTCGTTCTTGAGCATCGCGAAGCGCAGGGCGCCGATGCCCACCTTGCGAGCCACGTCGTCTATGGCGGCCAGCTCGGGGTTCTTCTCCTCCACCACGGACCGGGCCCGCCTTACCGCCTCCTCTGTCACCTCGTCGATGGAGAGGGTGATGCCCTTGCGCCCGCTCATGGCCTTGCCCTCCAGCGTCACCACCTCGTAAGCCAGGTGGTGGCTGTTCTCGTAGGCCTTCCTGCCCTCGGGCGTGCCGGAGAGCGCCAGCGCCGTGCGCACGATCGTCTGTGGGTGGCTCTGACGCACGTCTATGACGTTGATGATCTCCTCGCCGTGCGCGAACTGCCGGCCGTCCGGCTGCAGTTCACCCTCGGGGCTCGACGTGTAGAGAGGCTTGCCGCTGGGTTGCTGGGAGAAGCGCTCGAACGTCAGCCCCTCGAAGATGCCCACCTTCCAGAACTGGTAGCCGATGTCCTTGGTCACGTACATGGCGGCGCCGCCGGAGCGGACGAGCACCACCAGCGGTTCCTCCAGGCCCGGCAGGAACTCGGAGACGTCCATGACCGTGGCGCCGGCGTACTTGCCCTCCGTGGGCTTGGAGACGTAGGGGCTGGCTTCCATGACCTCGAGACCCTTCTGCAGCAGGCCGCCGTTGACTATGTCCGACTCCCAGACGAGCAGGTCGTACTCCACGCCCAGCGAGTGGTAGGTCTCGAGCTGCGCGTGCAGCACGCGCTGCACTTCGTGCCGGAGCTCACCCCGCTCGAGGCGGTGCATGATCTCGGCCACGCCGCGCTCGATGGCCTCGCCGTCCGTCTCTTTCGCCTGACCCAGCCGCACGTACAGCTCGCCCAGCCAATGGTCGTACTTGCGGTTGCTGGCAGCGTCGTAGCGCGCCTGGAAGTAGGTGACGGCGAATAGGCTCTCGGCGGCCTGGCGGCCCGTGTCGTCGATGTAGTTCTGCACCTCCACGTCGTGGCCGACGGCGTTGAGTATGCGCGCGGTTGCGTCACCCAGGACGATGTTGCGCAGGTGCCCCACGTGCGCTTCCTTGTTGGGGTTGACGCTGGTGTGCTCGACCACCACCTTGAGACGCTGGGCTTCCGGCCTGGCGGGCGCCAGGGCGATGTTCTCCACGAACGCGCCCGGGTGGAGGAAGAAGTTGATGTAGGGCCCCACGGCCTCGGCGGTACGCACACCGGCAGGCAGCTCCAGGGCCTCGATGATCTTGTGGGCTATGGCCGCCGGCGGCTGCCGCAACTCGCGGGCCAGCGTGAAGGCCACCGGGGTGCCGAAGTCTCCCGGTTTGCCTTCCGGAACCTCCTGGATGGTGACCTGGGCGCCCTCCACGCCGAGGGCCTCAACGGCCTCCGTCACCGCGCTCTGGAGGGCCTTTACGACGTTCTTCATGAGGGAGAACGGTACCACAACGGCACTACCCAGCGGAGTGCTCCGGGTCGGTTAGAATCGTGGATACGCATCCCGGCTGGTGGCGCCGTCCGCGGCCTTGGTGCCCCAGCTGCCACGCTGAGCGCACTAGACCTAGTAAACTTGAGCAATGTCGGCTCAAGTCCTTCATCCCCGGTACTTCACCGCAGCGACCCTACGCAGCGTCCCACCACCGGGCCGGCCTTCTACCACCCCGAGTTCGTCCGCGGTCGGCTACGCTGGGCGCGTAGCCCCAGCGGCTCCGTCCGCCCCCCATCCGCCTCTGGTGAGGCTTAGGAGTGTCACATGGCAGACGCCGTGAACCAAGCAGACTTCAGCCAGAGCATCCCCGTCTGCCCCGTGCGCGGGTCGGTGCTCTACCCCACCATGGTCATGCCCATCGACGCCGGAAGGCCCGTGAGCATCCGCGCCATCAACGCCGCGCTCGATCGCGACCGCACCATCATCATCGTCAGCCAGCGCGATCGCGATGTCGAGGACCCCGGCATCGATGATCTCTACGAGGTCGGCACGGCCTGCAACATCATGCGCATGAAGAAGAACCCCGACGGCACCATCCAGATGCTCGTCCGGGCCTTCGCCCGCGTCAAGGTCACCGAGTACGAGCAGGAAGGCGGCCTCATCGAAGCCACCGTCGAGCCGTTCGAGGTGCCCGAAGGCGACGCCGTCGAGCTGGAAGCCGCCTACCGCGAGCTGCGCGAGAAGTTCCGCGAGCTCATCGAGAGCGGCAGCCGCAGCGTGCAGTCCGAGGTGGCGCAGTTCGTCATGAACTTGGAGGACCCCGGGCAGTTCGCCGACTACGTGGCGTACCACCTGGACTTCCGCCTCTCCGACAAGCAGGCCGTGCTGGAGGCGCCCTCCGTGGCCGACCGCATCAAGCACGTGCTGCTACTCATCGACACCGAGATTGAGCTGCAGGAGACCCAGCGCCGCCTGCAGCGCGAGGTGAAGGACGAGATAGATCGCAACCAGCGAGAGTACTTCCTGCGCGAGCAGATCAAGGCGCTGCAGAAGGAGCTCGCCGGCGGCGACGACGAGGAGGACGAGGTCGCGGCATTCCAGGAGAAGCTCGAGGCGCTGGAGCTGCCAGAGGTCGTCATGAAGGAGGCGCAGCGCGAGCTGAACCGCCTGGCCCGCATGCACCCCGACTCCGCCGAGGCCTCCGTCATCCGCACCTACCTCACCACCATCACCGAGCTGCCCTGGAACGAGCGCTCGGAGGACAACCTGGACATCACCCAGGCCGCCAAGGTCCTCGACGAGGACCACTACGGCCTGGAGAAGGTGAAGGACCGCGTCCTCGAGTACCTGGCCGTCCGCAAGCTCAAGAGCGAGCGCGCCGAGAAGGGCGAACTGGACGAGACGGAAGTGAACCGCGGCCCCATCCTCCTCTTCACCGGCCCTCCCGGCGTCGGTAAGACGAGCATCGCCAAGTCCATCGCCAAGGCGCTGGGTCGCGAGTACGTGCGCATCAGCCTGGGCGGCGCCCGCGACGAGTCGGACATCCGCGGCCACCGCCGCACCTACATCGGCTCCATGCCCGGCCGCATCATCCAGGGCATCCGCCAGGCCGGCACGAAGAACCCCGTGTTCCTGCTGGACGAGGTGGACAAGCTGGGCGTCTCCTACCAGGGCGACCCCTCCAGCGCGCTCCTCGAGGTGCTGGACCCGGCGCAGAACTACAGCTTCGTCGACCACTACCTGGGTGTGCCGTTCGACCTCTCCGAGGTGCTGTTCATCGCCACGGCCAACTACGTGCAGCAGATCCCCGAGGCGCTCTACGACCGCATGGAGAACCTCGAGTTCTCCAGCTACATCGAGCAGGAGAAGCTCGAGATCGCCAAGCGCTACCTGCTGCCCCGGCAACTGCAGGAGAACGGGCTGGCGCCGAAGCAGGTCACCTTCACCGACGGCGCCCTCTCGCGCCTCATCACCTCCTACACCCGCGAGGCGGGCGTGCGTAACCTCGAGCGCATCATCGGCACGGTGGCCCGCAAGGCCGCCCGCACCATCGCCGACGGCGAGGCCAAGCGCATCAGGATCACCGAGCGCAGCATCGAGAAGTACCTCGGCGCCGAACGCTTCACCCCCGAGGCGGAGGCAGAGGAGGACCTGGTGGGCGTGGCCACCGGCATGTACTACACGCCGGTCGGCGGCGACATCCTCTTCGTGGAGACGTCGGTGACCCCCGGCAAGCAGAACCTGGTGCTCACGGGCCAGCTGGGCGACGTCATGAAGGAGTCGGCGCGCGCCGCCCTCACCTACGCCCGGGCGAACGCCGAACGCTTCGGCATCGACAAGAAGCTGCTCGACGAGTCCGAGATCCACATCCACATCCCCGCGGGCGCCACGCCCAAGGAAGGCCCCAGCGCCGGCATCGTGCTGGCCACTTCACTCATCAGCGCGCTCACCGGCGTGCCCGTCCGCAAGGACGTCAGCATGACGGGCGAGATCACGCTGCGCGGCCGCGTGCTGCCCATCGGCGGCCTGAAGGAGAAGATCCTGGGCGCCAAGCGAGCGGGCATCAAGCACATCGTCTACCCCACCAAGAACGACGCGGACATGAAGGACATCGCCGCGCACCTCACCAAGGGCCTGCAGCTCCACCCGGTGGACAACCTCGACGAGGTCCTGGACGTGGCGCTGGTGGGCGGCCTGGCCGCCCTCGAATCCGGCGCGCAGCAGGAAGGCCCCGGCGGCTCGGGCGAGAAGAAGGCGCCGCGGCGCCGCAAGAGCCCCGCCAAGCCGGCGGACAAGGGTGTTCCGGCCTGATCAGGCGTTAGCAACCGGCGAACCCCGCCGGACCACGAACCGAGGGGGCGGCACGCAAGTTGCGCGTGCCGCCTCCTCCTTAACTCCCGTTCCCTTATCCGCCATCAGGCCATAAGGTCAGGTTCGGCGGAGCGGAAAGACTCCCGTTACCGCCCTTGCTCGGCCCGCTGACGGCATGGCGCGGTATCTTCGTGGCATGGCATCTACTAACATCAAGCCGCTCATAGCCGGCAACTGGAAGATGAACAGGCTGCCCAGCGAGGCCACGGAGTGGCTGCGCGACCTGCTCGGCAAGCTCGAGAAGACGACCGGGCGAGACCCCGACCGCAGCGAGTTGCTCCTCTGTGTGCCGTTCACGCACCTGCCGGGCATGGCGGAAGCGGCCTTCGGCACGCCCGTGGCCCTGGGCGCGCAGGACGTGAGCCAGCACGAGGAGGGCGCCTACACGGGCGAGGTCTCGGCAGCCATGTTGGCCGACCTTGGCGTGCGCTACGTCATCGTGGGGCACTCCGAACGCCGCCAGTACCACGGGGAGGACGACGCCACCGTGGCGGCCAAGGCGCGCCAGGCTCTCAAGCACGGCCTCACGCCCATCATCTGCGTGGGCGAGAGTCGGGAGGAACGGGACGCCGACCGCGCCGAAGAGGTGGTGCTAGGCCAGTTAGCGGGCTCGCTCGCGGGGCTGGAGCCAGCCTCCGCTCGGCAGATCGTCGTCGCCTACGAACCCGTC
This sequence comes from uncultured bacterium, assembly GCA_964467885.1. Lineage (GTDB taxonomy): Bacteria > Deinococcota > Deinococci > Deinococcales > Trueperaceae > JAAYYF01. The sequence goes on from CAYXUE010000001.1 coordinate 55,368, forward strand.
TGGGCCATCGGCACGGGCCTCACCGCCACCGCGGACGACGCCCAGGAGATGAGCGCGACCATCCGCGCGGCGTTGCGGGACCTGCTGCCAGCGTTGGCTGACGACGTGCGCATCCTGTACGGCGGCAGCATGAAGCCCGGTAACGCCAAGGAACTCCTGAGCCAGCCGGACGTGAACGGCGGGCTGATAGGCGGCGCCAGCCTGGACGGGGACGACCTGCTGGCCATCGAAAGAGCCACGGAAGGAAGAGCGGAAGCATGACCAGGAACGACATCATCGACCAGCGCTTGCGGAAGCTGCGCGAACGCCTGGAGCCCACCGGCGCCGAGGCCCTCCTCGTGACCTCCCCTGCCAACGTGCGCTACCTGTCCGGCTTCGGAACGCCCGAGGACGCCGTCGTACTGGTGAAACCCTCGGAAGCCGTGCTGCTGACGGACGCACGTTACACCGCCCAGGCGGAGGAAGAGTCGGCGCTGCCCTACGACATCGTGGCGGGCCTGCACGGCGCGGCAGCCGACCGGTTGCAGGGCGCCAAGCTGGCGGTCGAGGGTGAGGCCATGAACCTCACCGAGTTCCGCACGCTGTCGGACAAGCTCGGCTACGAGCCCCTCGTGACGGAGGGACTCTTCGCTCCGCTGCGCCTGGTGAAGAGCGAGGACGAGATAGCCAAGCTGCGGGAGGCGGCTCGCATCACGGACCTGGCTTACGAAGCCGCCCTGGCCATGATGCGGCCCGGCGTCACCGAGGTGGAGGTGGCCCTGGAGCTCGAACGGACCATGCGCTTGAGGGGCGCGGAGGGCAGCGCCTTCGACATCATCGTGGCCAGCGGCAAGCGGGGCGCCATGCCGCACGGTGTGGCCTCGCAGAAGAAGCTGGAGGCGGGCGACCTGGTGACGCTGGACTTCGGCGCCGTGGTCGACGGCTACCACGCCGACATGACGCGCACCGTGGCCATAGGCCAGGTGGGCGCAGAGGAGCGACGCATGTTCGACGCCGTGCTGGAGGCCCAGAAGGCGGCCCTGGCGGCGGTAGGGCCCGGCAAGAGCGGGCGCGAACTGGACAAGGTGGCGCGCGACATACTCGCACGGCACGGCCTGGGCGAGCAGTTCAGCCACAGCCTGGGCCACGGCACCGGTCTCGTCATCCACGAGGGTCCCCGGCTCTCCAGCCGCAGCGAGGACGTGCTGGAGCCCGGCATGGTCGTCACGGTGGAGCCTGGCGTCTACTTCCCCGGCTTCACGGGTCTGCGGATCGAGGACCTGGCCGTGGTCACCGAGTCGGGGCACGAGGTGCTCTCCCACAGCCCGAAGGAGTTCAGGGCGCTCTGACCCTGCGGCGAAGGGGCCTGTGCCAGCGTCCGGATACGGAGCCCTGCTGGTGGCCCCTCTAAGCCTGCGTGACAAGCTCGCGGGCGGCCTCCAACGTGGCAGCCACGCTCTTCTCATCGGGCGCCTCGCAGTAGATGCGCAGCAACGGCTCGGTACCGCTGGCCCTCACCAGCAACCAGGCGTCGGAGCCCAGGTTGAGCTTCACGCCGTCCAGGCGCTCGACGCTGGTCACGGGCCGACCAGCCAGGGAGGTCAACGACTCCACCGCGCTCAACGACCGGGCCTTCGCAGCATCCGACGCCAGCTTCAGGTCCAGGCGGTCGTAGGCGTGATGCCAGTCGGCCTCGCGCTCGAGCTCGGCGAAGCGCCGCTGCAGGCTCACGCCGCTCTCAACCACCGCCTGTAGGAGGAGCAGGGTGTTGGCCAGACCGTCGCGCTCGGGCAGGTGGCGACTGATGCCTATGCCGCCCGACTCCTCACCCCCGAGCAGCACCTCACCGCTCAGCATGGCGTCGGCCACGTACTTGAAGCC
>CAYXUE010000001.1:57327-73862 GCA_964467885.1 uncultured bacterium
CACCCCCGAGCAGCACCTCACCGCTCAGCATGGCGTCGGCCACGTACTTGAAGCCCACCTTGGTCTCCTGCACGGGCAGCCCGCGGCTAACGGCCAAGCGCTCGATGACGCGGCTCACGGTGAAGGTCTTGACCACCGCGCCAGTGCCGCCGGCCCGCTCCAGCTGGTCCAGCAGGACCGCGAAGATCTGATGCGAGTTGAAGAAGGCGCCGCCCGGCAGCACCACTCCCAGCCGGTCGCCGTCGCCGTCGGTGGCCACCGCGAAGAGCGGGGTGCCATGCTCCTCCGTCATGCGTTCGGCGGTCGCTGCCAGGTTGGCGGGTATGGGTTCCGGATGCACGCCGTGGAACAGGGGGTCGGGCCGCTCCCGCAACTCGACCAACGCCTCTGGCAGTCCCACGTAGCGGAAGAAGCCCTCCAACCAGCCCGCCGCCGCGCCGCCCATGGCGTCGTGCAGGATCGGCGCGCCCGCCCTGGCGATGACGTCCAGATCGATCAGGGAGGCCAGCGCGTCGTAGTAAGCGCTCCTGATGTCGAGGCGCTCCACGGTGTCACGCCCGCTGCCCGCTTGGGCCACGTCCTCGGCCCGCACCTGCCCCGCCAGCTCCGCCACACTGCGGTAAGTGGTGTCGCTGGCGGAACCGCCGTAGGCGCCCTTGAGTTTGAAGCCGTTCCAGATGGATGGGTTGTGGGAAGCGGTGAGCATGACGCCGCCATCCGCCCCCACATGCTTCACCGCGAACGACAGCGCCGGAGTGGGCAGGTAGTCGTCGGTCAGGTACACCTGGAGACCGTTGGCTGCCAGCACGTCGGCCACATGACGCGCGAAGCGGGCGCCCATGAAGCGGGTGTCGTGCCCCACCACCACGCTGCTGCCGCCGGTAGCGGCCAGGTGGTCGGCGTAGGCCTGCGCCGCCCGTCCCACGTTGGCGAACGTGAAGCGCTCGGCGATGACGTCGCGCCAGCCGTCCGTGCCGAAGACGAGCTCGTCCGGACCGGACAAGGCCCCGTTCAACTTTCGCGTCATGCGGTACTCTCCCCCTTCCGGGCCAAAGGCCCAACCGGCTAGGGCCATAGCCTACCTGCCGCTGCCTCACGCCTTCATTACTTAGACTGGTGCCGTGAGCATGGTCATCAAGTACGGCGGCAACGCCATGACGGACGAAGCTACCCGCGGGCGCGCCGCCGCGGCACTATACGACGCCACCCAGGGCGGCGAACCGCCCGTGGTGGTGCACGGGGGCGGCCCCTTCATCCAGGCGGCACTGGACGCCGCGGGCCTGGAGCACCGTTTCGAGCGGGGACTGAGGGTCACCACGCCCGAGAGCCTCGAGGTGATCGAGAACGTGCTCACGGTGCTGGGCAAGAGGCTCGCCCAGGAGATCGGGCCCGCGGTCGGCCTCACGGGCCGTGACGGAGGCCTGCTTCACGCCAGCCAGCGAGCGGAGCTCGGCCGCGTGGGCCGTATGCAGCGGGTCGAGCCGCGGCTCCTCACCGCCCTGCGGCGGGCAGGCTACGTGCCGGTGGTGGCCTGCCTCGCCACGGGCGAGGACGGTGGCCTCCTCAACGTCAACGCGGACGAGGTGGCCGGCGCAGTGGCCGGGGCGCTGGGCGAGGGCGTGGTGTTCCTGACCAACGTGCCCGGCGTACTGGCCGATCCGCAGGATCCCGGCAGCGTCCTCCCACGACTCACCCGAACCGAGGCCCACGCGCGCATGCAGGACGGCCGCATCAGCGGCGGCATGATCCCCAAGGTCGAGGCCGCACTGGCGGCGCTGGATCAGGGAGCGCCCTTCGCGGTGGTAGCGGACGGGCGGGATCCCACCGGGGTGGCGGCCGCCCTCGCCGGCGGCGGCACGCGGGTCACGGCCGACTGAGCAGCTGGCGGCCGATCGAACGCGGTCCGTTCCATCCGGTGAGTTTCCCGTAAGAGGTGTGCTGATACCTTCCCCCTACGTTCACGTAACAGCGGCGGAAGATCGCCGCCGGATCGAGCCCGCCGCCAACCACAGCTGGGCTCAGGCGATCAACTTCAGGGAGTATCTGGATGCTGGAGAAACTGTCTGCCTTACCCACACCTCTGCTGATAGTCGAAGCCAACCGCTTGGAGGAGAAACTGCTCCAGGGCACCTCTACCGCCATCGACACGGAGCTCTACTGCTTCATACAGATCGAACTGGGCGGACGCCTGGCGCGGGAGATGGTACTGGATCCGCGCGACTGAGCCTCCGTTCTGCACTTCGCGGGCCCGCGTACGAACTGCGCAGGCCCGCACTGTTGTATCCGAGCGGTGAAGATGCCAGGTATTTCCCGTTCCGTGGCCGCTCATCTCTGGTACATTTGCTAACGTGTGTGTCCCAGCCTTACGTAGAGCCTTTGTAGCCACTATCGTCATCTGCCTATGCTCAGGGGCACTCGCACGGACCATCACCGTCCAACAGGGTGAGTCCCTCTGGGGTATCGCCAAGAAGCACGGCACTGACGTAGAAACCCTCCGCCAACTGAACAACCTGACCTCCGACCTACTGCGGGTCGGTCAGCAGTTGAGGCTACCGGGGGGCGAGGACGGCGAAGGCGAGCCGGCCACGATCACGGTCAGGCCGGGCGACACGCTCTACGAGATCTCGCTGCGCCACGGCGTCTCCGTGGCGTCGCTCATCGCCTACAACGACCTGGACGGCACCATGATCCACCCGGGCCAGGAACTCGTGCTCTCCCCCGGCGAGACGCCGCCCGAACCGCTCGAAGTGGTGCTGGGTGTGGGCGACTCCCTCTGGGTGCTCTCCCGCCGCTACGAGACGAGCATCGACGAGATCGCGGCCGCCAACAACATCTCGCGCGATGCCACCCTCCGGGTGGGCGACCGCCTGGTGATCCCGGGACGCTACGCGGCCTCCGACGTGGACGTGGGGGGTCCAACACCGGTGGAGGTCGTGGTGGGCGCCAACGACACCCTGTGGGGCATCGCGGTGCGTTACGACAGCAACGTCTCGGCCATCATGAGCGCCAACAACCTCACCTCGGACCGGTTGCACGTCGGCCAGCGCCTGCGCATAGTGCCCGGCGCCGAGGTCAACGCCACGCGCGCGGCGGCGCCGACCCCTATCCTCTCCGACGCGGCCGGCGCGCCCATGGTGTGGCCGCTCGACGGCATCATCACCTCGCGCTTCGGCTACCGCCAGCTGCGCGTCAGCGGCTCCAACTTCCACACCGGCCTCGACATAGACGGCAACACCGGCGACCCCATCGTTGCCGCGGTTGCGGGCACCGTCACCTACTCCGGTTGGCGTGGCGGCTACGGGTACCTCGTCGTCATCACCAACGGCAACACCGATTACTACTACGCGCACGCGTCCCAACTGCTGGTCGAGGAGGGCGCCCAGGTCCAGGTCGGTCAGTTGATCGCGCGCGTTGGCAGCACCGGCAACTCCACGGGTCCGCACCTGCACTTCGAGGTGCGGGTGGACGGCGAACCGGTCGACCCTCTCCCCATCCTGGAGACCACCGCCGCCGCCCGCTGAGCCGGAGCCGCAGAGCTGGAGTAACCCTTGCGTCTGGTCGTCATCGGCGACATCCACGTTCAGGCCGAGAAGTTGTGGCGCATGCTGCGCGAAGCTGGCTTGGCCGACGAACAGAACCGCCCCACGAACGCCATGCGTGACGGCAGCACCAAACTGGTGCTGCTCGGCGACCTGGTGCACCCGAAGAGCCGCCAGCGCTACGCCGACCTGATCAACGTGCGGCGCTACGACGAGTACAACCCGCGGCACCTGGAGCGCGCCGAGATAGCCCAGACGCGCTTCCTGCGTGAGGTCAAAGGGTTCGCCGACAGGGTGCCGGGCGACAACATGGTCATCCTCATGGGCAACCACGATTACAACGCGGTGGCTCCCGACCAGGGCCCGCTCAGGACGGACGACGTCTCACACCTCGAGTGGAAACCCGGTTACGGCAACGAACTGGACGAGGACCTGCGTGAGTGGATCCTCACCTGGCCCTACGAACTGGCCGTGGAGGAGCTCCACCTGGCGCACGTGGGGCCGCTGAAGGAGCACAACACCTTCGACCAGGCCTTCTACCTGGAGAACCGCCGCCGCTGGCTGCAGGAGGATCGCGACTTCTTCGAAGGCACCCCCTACCGGCTGGGTGTGTACGGGCACACGCCGGTGCGGGGCGGCGTGAACGTCGCCTCGCAGGGCCGGGCCCTGCTGCTCGACACCAACGGCCACCTGGGCGAGTACGCCTGGCTCGAGGTGCTCTTCCGCAACGACAGCTACCGCCTGAAGATGCACGGCAACTTCTTCGACGAGATCATGCCGCGAGGTTCGGGGGAGCAGGAGAGTTGAGCGGAGCCTAACGCCCGGCTGGAGAGCCTACGGGCGCAAGGCGCGGGGTCGGAGCAGGGAACTACTGTTCGCTGCGGCTCTCGTAGGTGGGAGTGAGCAGCACCCACGTGCGGAACGGCGCCAGGTCGACCAGGTCGCCGGCCTCGGTGCGGAACCTGATGCCGCTACCGTCTGCCAGCTCCCAGGTGCCGCGCTCCGCCGCGCCTTCCAGGTAGAACGTAGCCGGACCACCCTCCAGGGGTATGTAGAGCCTGCCGGCGTCGTCGCCTGGTATGGGAACCGCGTTGATCTGACCCACGAGGACCGCGTCCATCAGTACCGACTGCTCGTCGGGATGCACAGCCAGCTCGCCGTCGCGCACCCAGCGGTACACGCCTAGCCGGTTGTCGTAGCGGAAGCCGGAGGAGTAGGCGCCGCTGTAGCGCACCGCCACCTCGTTCACCCTGTCGGCTTCCGGATCCGGCGCGTGGACCTGGCTGGTGACTATGCGCCCCTCCCCGGGCAACAGCCGGCCGACGGCCGAGCGCAGGTCGGTGCCCACGCTGTAGAGGTTGTATGGCGCACTGCGCTCGCCGGCGCGGGCGAACAGCTGCCCGCTGGAGTAAGCGTTCAGGGTGGGCATCTCGGCGCCGGCGATGGCGATCATGGCGCCCGGCGAGCCGCCGTCGTGCACCAGCACCGCGTTGCTCTTCTGGGCCAGCTGCACGAAGTAGTCGCGAGCGCTCCTCACGGGTCCGACCCGCGCGGGGTCGTTGCGGTCGTATATCGGCATCAGCCGCGTGAGCCCGCCTTCCACAGGCATCTCAACGATCATGCTGGCTTCCTTCAGACCGTGCTGCGGGTAGCCGCCCACGTTGTCGAGCAGCACCGCGAGGGGCTGGTCACGGCGCGTGGCCAGCGGCGGGCGCCGGGGCTGGGCTGGGGCGCCGGTGCCCTGCCCCACCCCGTCGGGCGAGGCCGCCCGGCCCCGTCCCTCCGCCGTGGCCAGTGGGTCCAGCGGACCCGTCTGTCCCGAGGTGGCGGCGTTGCCGCCAGGCTGCCGGGGCGAGAGCACCGAGGCGTCCACGTCCGTGGTGCCGCTCACGCGGGCGTCATCGCCCGGGGCGCCGCCCTGCACGGCGGGCGCCAGTACCTCGGCTCGCAGACTGGGCACCGGCACTTCGCGCACCTGTGCCACCTGCGCCTGCGGAGCCACGGCCACCTCGCGCCGGTTGCCCACCACCGCCGTGGCGTTGGGCGCGGCCAGCGGCGTGCTACCCGAGACGGCGGCCTCCACGCCGGAGGTGCTGAGATCGACCGCGCCCGACACCTGCGCCTGCACCCCTGGCGTCTGCAGTTGCCGCGCCTCGGCCACGCTCGCTGTGACGTTGGGGGCAGCGAGGCCCGTGGCCTGCGACACGGTGGCGCTTACCGCAGGCGTCTCGAGCGCGCGGTTCTCGGCCACGGAGGCGCTGGCTTGGGGCGAGCTGATCTCACGCGCCTCGCTGACGTTGGCGGTGGGTTGCATGGCGATGGCGCGTGCTTCGGTGACTTCCGCCTGCATCTGCGGTGCCGGCAGGGCGATCGGGTCGGAAACCGGCCTGGGGTCCAGCAGCACCGCGTCGATCTCCGGCAGCGTGGTGGCCGGAACCTCCGCCAGTGGCAACTGCGCGTCGAGCGGCGCGGCTTCGGCCACCTGAGGCTGCGGGAGAGGCGGGGCCGGCACCTCGGCCGCGTCCGTGGGCTCCGCGGGCGTCTCGGCCGCCTGTGCCGGGGGTGCCGCTGGCGCAGGTGGCTGCGCGGTCTGGGGCTCCGGTTCGGGGGCGGTTATCTCCACCTGCTCGGCAGCCAGGTCGCGCGGGTCGCCGATCTCCTGGCTGGCCACCTGCGGCTCCGGTGCCGGTAGCGCGGGCGAGTCCACTGTGGGAGCGTCGGTGGTCTCCTCCGCGAAGGCCGGCGTGCCCACGTCGATGACGATGAAGGGCGGCAGAGGCTCCGGTCTGGGTATGAGGCTTACGACCAGCATCAACAGGAGCACCAGTAGGTGGATGGTGACCGACAGTGCCATGGCGCGGCGCTTGTCGGGGTCCTGCCAGAACGTGAACACGGCTCAGCCGCCCGTGGCGATGACGATCCGCTGCGCCCCGCCCTGAGTGAGCAGGTCCATAACGCGCACCGCCACGCCGTGGGGCACGTCGCGGTCGGCTCGCAGCACCACCGTAGTCTGACCGGAGGCGTCGAGATCCTGCCTGAGGAGGAGCGCCAGTTGCGCCTCCTGCACCTGCGCGCCACCGAAGAAGATGGCGCCGTCCTTGTTGATGGTCACGGTCGGGAGGTTCGAGGGCTCCGTCACCGTGGTCTGCGAATCCGGCAGTTCTACCGGCAGCCCGGACTCCAGCGTGATGAACGTGGTGGAGACCATGAAGAAGATGATCAGCAGGAAGACCACGTCCACCATGGGCGTCAGGTCCAGACCTGGCGCGGCGGGAACGCGTCTACGGGTACGGCGGCTACTCACGGCCGCTCAGACCTGGGGCAGCGGCCTGGTGGTGTCCGCGCGTGCTCCGCGGCCGCTAGGCCCTTCGGCGGAATCGGCCTGCGGGTTACGCGTCGTGCCCTCGTCGCGCCGGTTGGCCACCGCCTGCACCACGTTGCCCATGAGCTCCTCGCGGCGCCGGTCTATCTCCGAGAGGATCTTGTCGACCCTGCTGGACAGGTAGCCGTGGCCTACCAGCACGGGGATAGCCACGATCAGACCCGCAGCCGTGGTGACGAGGGCCTGGCCGATGCCGGTGGCCAGCAGCGAGGGGTCGCCGCTACCGTACTGGGCGATCTCCGAGAACGAGATGATCATGCCGGTGACGGTGCCGAGGAGGCCGAGCATGGGCGCGATCTGCGCGATGATGCCAAGCGGCCTTAGACCACGGGTCAGGTTCTGCTCCTCGAGGAGGGTAGCCTCCTCGAAAGCGGCCTCCACCGCCGGACGTCCGTAAGGGAGCCGCTGCAGCGCCTTGTTCAGTACCCGCGCCACGGGTCCGCCGTGCCTGTCGACAGCTTCCAACGCCGTCTCCAGGTCACGCTCGCGCACGGCGGCGTTGACCCGCGCCATCAGGCTGCCCGTGTCCACGTTCTCCCTGCGGAGTTTCATGAGTCGCTCTATGAAGATGTAAACGGCGAATACGCTTATGAGGATGATGGCCACGAGGACCGGACCACCGCTTACCATCAGTTCGGTAAAAGTCATGCCACGCTCCTTGTGCGTCCGTCACGCACACTTTCCGATCGCATCGACGCACACTGTATGCAGCCGCAGTATGAACGCAATGAGAGATGGCGACATGCTGAGCCGAGCCGCCCCGTACGGACCCGACCACTTCCTAACAGAGTAACGTACCCAGCCCGTCAGCCGGTGTTGCGCATTCCGGCCGACACACCGGTGAGCGAGAGCATGACCGCGTAATCGAGTTCGGCGCGCTCGGGGGACTCCTCCGGAACGTTACGCAGGCGCCTGAGCAGCTCGACCTGCAGGCGGCTGATGGGGTCCACGTAGGGGTTGCGCAGGTCGATGCTGCGCCGCAGCACCTTGTCGCCGCCCAGGAGCACCACTCCGGTGGCCTCCTCCACGAGGCGAACCGCCGCGGCGTGCCGCTCGATGATCAGCTCGCCGAGGTGCCTGAGCGGCTCGTCCACCAGGTCCAGGTAGGCGCTGAACACGGGCATGTCGGCCTTGCCCAGGCTCATCTGCGCCAGGTCGATCATCGTCCTGAAGAAGGGCCACTCGCGGTACATCTCCGCCGCCAGCTCACCTCCTGCCGCCTCCAGTGCGGCGCCCAGCCCGTACCACCCAGGCACGTTGGCGCGGTTCTGGGTCCAGGCGAAGACCCAGGGGATAGCGCGCAGGGTGTCGAGGGAGTGATCCGAGGAGCGCCGGGTGGGGCGCGAGCCGAGATTGAGGCGCCCCAGCTCGTTGATGGGCGTGACCTGCTCGAAGAAGGGGATGAAGTCGGGGTGTTCGACCAGGCCGCGGTAGACCCGGCGGCTGGCCGCCGCCGCGCGGTCCATGGCGTCTCGGTAGTGGGCGGGCACTTGCGGCAGTGGCCCCTCGTCGCGCGCGGAGGCCAGCACGAAGGCGTGCAGCACCTGCTCCAGGTGGCGGTAGGCCAGGTCCTTGTCGCTGTAGCGGTCGGACAGAGCCTCGCCCTGCTCGGTGATGCGCATGTTGCCGGCCAAGCTGCCGGGCGGCTGCGCCAGTATGGCCTGGCCGGCCGGACCGCCGCCTCGGCCGATGCTCGTACCGCGGCCGTGGAAGATGCGGAGTTTCACCCCGTGCTCGCGGCAGAGGGCTGCCAGGGCCTCCTGGGCGCGGTAGAGCGCCCAGTTGGCCGCCACCAAGCCGACGTCCTTGTTCGAGTCGGAGTAACCGATCATCACTTCCTGCACGCCGCGGCGCTCCAGGTGTCGGCGGTAGGGCTCAGAGCCGAACAGGCGCCTCATCACCTCCTCGGAGGCGTCCAGGTCCGCCAGCGTCTCGAACAGAGGCGTGACGTCGATATCCGGCACGCCGGCCTCCTTGGCCAGCAGCAGTGCTTCCAGCACGTCCGAGGCGCCCTCGGCCATGCTCACGATGCTGCTGCCGTAGGCGTCCCTGCCGTAGACCCTGCCGGCCCGGCGGAACTCCGCGAGGAAGGCCAGCGCGCGCTGCGCCTCCTCACCGGGCTCGGCGTCCATCGGCAGCAGGGGGCGGCGGATCAACAGCTCCCGCTCCAGCAGGCTCACACGCTCGTCCTCGCTCAGCGCCGCGTAGTCGTCGTGAACTCCGGCGGCGCGCAGCAGCTGCGTGACGGCCACCTCGTGCTTGGCCGAATGCTCCCGGATGTCGAGCGGTGCCAGGGCCAGGCCGAACGCCGCGGCACGGGCGGCGGCCGGACGGACGAAGGTGCGAGCGGCCCGCTCGCCGTGGCCGAACTCCAGAGCCTCCTCGAGCAGTCTCAGGTCGGCCAGGTAGCCGGCGCTGCCTCCGGGGTACGACCCCGCCTCGGCGGCCTCCGCCAGCAGCAGGCGGTGCATCTGCTCGAGCCACATGCGGTACGGCTCACCGGCGAAGCGCTGGCTGGGCCCGAACGCCTCGGTGCGCTGCTCGAGCGCCTGGCGGAAGTGGTGCGTCAGTGGCGCGCGCCGCTCCCACAGCGAGAGGCGCTGCACCAGCAGGTCCACGTCGGCTAAGTACGCTTCCGTGGCCACCCCGGCCTGCAGTTCGTAGGCCTCGCGCGTGACCTCGGGCGTCACGTAGGGGTTGCCGTCGCGGTCGCCGCCTATCCAGGAGCAGAACTGCAGGATGGGGGGCATGGCCGGCGGCAGCTCGCGCGGGTCGGGGCCCGTCCCCGGCTCGCCTTCCCCCGCGCCGCCCAGCGGCAGGTAGGTGTTCAGCGCATGGTCGAGATCGCGCATGAGCTCGGGGACGACGTCGAGCAGCGTGCGCCTGAAGTAGTACAGGGCGCTCTTCACCTCGTCCGTCACGGTCGGGCGGGTCTCCACCACCTCGCGCGTGAGCCAGAGGGTGGCGATCTCGGCGTAGATGACGCCCCTCTTCTGCCGCACGGCGCGCGGCGGCAGCTCCTGCCCACCTAGCTGCTTGAGGGCCTCACCTATGCGCTCCAGCTTCAGGCGCACGGTGTAGCGCTTGACCTCGGTGGGGTGCGCCGTGAGGGTGAGGCGCAGGTCCAGCTTGCTTAGAAGCGCCCTGGTCTCCTCCGCGCTCATGCCGCGCTTCTTCAGCTCGAGCACGGCGGCGGCCAGGCTCTCGGGCCTGGGTTCCTCCTCCGTGGCCGCCACCGAGCGCTGCTTGTTGACCCGCACCCGGTGGATCTCCTCCGCTAGGTTCACCAGCTGGAAGTAGACGGTGAAAGCGCGTACCAGCTTCTCGGCGTCGCCGGTGCTCACCTGCCGCAGGATGGCGTCGAACTCGTCCGTGGCGGCCGCGTCGTCCGGCGCCTCCCGCAGCCTCTTAGTCAGCCCGCGCACACGCTCGATGAGCTGGAAGAGCCTCTCCCCCTCCAGCTCGCGCACCACGTCGCCCAGGGCCGTGGCCAGGAAGTCGACGTCGGCACTCAACAGCTCGAACTCGTCCACTCGCTCTCGCCCTCCTCGGGTCCCAGGGCGGAGTCGCCCCGCTGCCCGTAACCCACGAACCTACTGCGCGTCAGCTTCCCACCGCAAACGGGTGATGGAAGTGGCGCGCCTGCCCTCCAGTTCCAGGACCACGCCGTTCAGCGTGGCGGCGCCCTCCGCGGGGCGGTACCGCAGCGGTACCTTGCCCACGAAGCGCGCGTGCACTTCCTCGTACCGCATGCCGATGGACGACTGCTGCACACCCGTCATGCCGACGTCCGTGATGTAGGCGGTGCCCCTGGTCACAGTCTCGTCCGCGGTGGTCACGTGCGTATGGGTGCCCAGCACGGCGGCCACCCGGCCCGCCAGGTGGTAGCCCATGACCTTCTTCTCGCTGGTGGCTTCGGCGTGGAACTCCACGATGACGGGCACGTCGTCCGGCAGGCTCTCGAGCACGTCGTCGGCTGCTCTGAAGGGGCAGTCGAGCGGGTCCATGAACACGCGGCCCATCAGCTGCATCACCGCCACGCGCTGGCCGTTCCTGGCCTCGTAGACGTGCGCCCCCAGCCCGGGGGTGCCGGGGGGGTAGTTGGCGGCGCGCAACAGCCGGGGCGTGCTCTCCAGCAGCTCGGCGGCGTCCGGCTTGTCGAAGCCGTGGTTGCCCAGTGTCACCACGTCCGCCCCGGCGCCCCTCAGCTGCTCGAAGTGTCGCTTGGTGATGCCGAAGCCGCCCGCCGCGTTCTCGCCGTTGACGATCACCAGGTCGTAATCGCCACTATGCTGCTTCAGGAAGGCCTGAGCGGCGTCCATGCCGGGGGTGGCGAACACGTCGCCGATGAAGAGAACTCGCACGCCGCAGGGTAACAGGAAGGCGCTCGCCGACGCGCCGGCACCTGGGTCCGCATGCTAGATTCCCCACTGATGAGGTTCGCCTGATGGAGTTCGACGCCGTGGACCGGAGCATCCTGGCCATCCTGCAGGAGGACGGCCGCGCCAGCCACGCCAGCATCGCCAAGCGCGTGGGTCTGTCGGCCCCCGCCGTGGGTGACCGGGTGCGCAAGCTGGAGCAGCTAGGGGTGATCCGCGGCTATCACGCGGACGTCGACCCGGTGGCGCTGGGGCTCGGCATCGCCGCCTTCGTGGCCATCACGCCACAGCCCCGCAAGCCCGCGCAGCAGCTGGTGGACAAACTGCTGAAGCAGCCCGAGATCGAGGAGCTGCACGCGGTGGCTGGCACCTACTCGTTCATCGTCAAGGTGCGCGTCCCGTCTACCGCCGCACTGGACGCCTTCCTGGACAGGCTCTTCACCATGGAGGGCGTGGAGCGCACGGAGACCACCATGGTGCTGCGAACCAACATGGAGAGACCGGTGCAGCTCAGGTTCGACTGAGGCTCCTGGTTCAGCGAGCGGCCCTGAGGTTCAGTACCGCTCTTCCTCGACAAGCGCTTCGAGGAACCACGGCGGCAGGCGCCGCTGCTGGCGGCGGATGAAGTTGGCGAAGTCGGCGTCCAGCAGGTAAGTGACGGCGTGATCGTCCTCGCTCCTGACCGAGCGCCCGTAGGCCTGCACCACGGCCAGGGTGGTGCGCCAGTCGTACCAGTCGCGGTCGCGCTCCATACGGGCCGACACCTGCTTGTCTCCCAGGTAGGGGTAGGGCACCTTGCACAGCACCTGCCAGCGGGCTCGGTCGCCCGCCAGGTCTATGCCCTCGGTCATGCTGGGCGTGAGGAGGATTGTGGGCTCGTCGTCCGTCAGGTGCCTGTTGAGAGCGGCGTCCCGCCCGTCCGACCCCTCGTGCGTGAGCACCCGCCAGCGCACTTCCTCGGGCAGGTTGCGGTGCAGGAAAGTGGCGATCTTGTAGGAGTGCGCGTGGACGACCCCCTTCTCGTTCTCGTGCCGCATGGCGAGTTCGGCGATGGCCTGCGCCAGCTTGGGGAGGTCCCGGTCGATGTGATGCCGCGTGAGCCTGGCGGCGGGCCTCAGTTCTATGGGACGGTTGCGCGGGGGGAAGGTTGAGGGCACCGAGATGACCTCGGCCTCCTCGCTTTCGATGCCCAGGCTGCGCAGGAAGGTGGGGGCGTCCAGGATGGTGGCGCTGAGCATGAGGACTCGCTCGGCGTAAGTGAAGAGGAACGGTTCCGCTAAGTAACCCACCTCCACGGGCTTGAACACCAGGCTCTCACCGTTCCGGCCGCGGAAGCGCTCGACCACCCAGTCCACGTCGCCGCCGAAGTGCGAGTCGAGCATCAGGGTTATGCGCTCCGCCTGCGAGTCGAGCCACTGCTTGACCCGGAGCCGCTCCACGGCGACGCTACTCTGCATGGTGCCCTTGGCGAGTTCCAGCTCGACCTCGCCGGCGCGGCGCCTCAGTTCGGGCAGGAGCCGCTCGGCGAACTCGAACATGAGCTCGTCGCCCAGGTTGGGTGGCAGCGCCAGATCGATGCCGGCGCGCAGCAGCTGCGAGTCCGAGATGGACACCTGCACGAAGCCCATGAGGGCTCCCTCAACGTTGTGCGCCTCGTCCAGCACGAGAAGCTCACGCTTCTTGAAGCCGCCGGAGTAGTTGAGCTCCGCCAGGAAGTAGGCGTAGTTGAGGGTGGTGACGTTGGCCGCCATGGCCACGTCCTTGGCCGTGAAGTAGGGGCACTCCTCGCAGGCGGGGAAGCGCTTGCCGGCTATGCAGGGAGCCGCGGCTGCGTGGGTGGGCGCCACCAGGCAGTCGTAGTTGGAGCGGCCCTTCATGACGGCCAGGTCGGGGAAGTCGTTGACGTACTGGTCCTGCAGGATCTTCTGGTTGGTGAGCACGTAGGCGCTGCGCGCCTCCCGCGCCAGGGCCACCGCGATGGCGCTCTTGCCGGCACCCGTGGGCGCCTCCACCACCACGAAGCGCTTGCCCGCCTCGAACGCCTCCCTGGCGCCCTCCAGTGCCTCGCGCTGCCCTGCCCGGAAGGTCGGGAAGGGGAACGAAGCGGGGTGCGCGTCGGCAGCGCCTTCTACTCGTTCGGTGTGCGGGGCGGCGGCGTCGGTGGAGCGGGGCACGCCTCACGCTATCACTTAGCAAGGAGCCGACCCGAGCCGTACCGGCCAGGGCCCAGCGACCCTGCTCCTAGGGCCATGGCCGACTGCCCAGGCCTGAGAAGGGCGTCCTGGGCGCTCATGGGACCAGGTACGGCGGAACTCGCGGCCCTGCGTGTTCTATCGTTCCATCATGCGTAGAACGCCGAGACCTCACGTCCGCCGTGCACTGGCACCTCTCATCCTTACTCTGCTGATGGCGTGCACCGCCTCCGGCCAGCGCCTGGAGCTCGTCACCGAGGGGCTGACCAGCCCCGTCTCGATCACGAACGCGGGCGACGACCGTCTGTTCGTGGTGGAGCAGGCAGGCACCGTAAGGATCGTGCGGAACGGCAGCCTGGTGGCAGAGCCGTACCTGAGCATCGCCGACCGCGTGCGCTCCGGCGGCGAGCAAGGACTGCTCGGCCTCGCCTTCCCGCCCGATCACGCCGCTAGCGGACGCTTCTACGTCTACTACACGGACCGTCAGGGGAACACGGTGGTCTCGCGCTTCACCGCCGAGGGCGACAGAGCCGACCCCGCCACGGAGCAGATCCTCCTGACGCAGGAGCAGCCCTACGGCAACCACAACGGCGGACAGCTGGCCTTCGGTCCGGACGGCTACCTCTACATAGGGCTGGGCGACGGCGGCAACGGCGGCGACCCGCACGGCTACGGCCAGGACCTGTCCACCTTCCTGGGCAAGCTGTTACGCATCGACGTCTCCGGCGACATGTACACGGTGCCCCCGAGCAACCCCTTCGTGGGGCGGGGCGACGCCAGGCACGAGATCTGGGCTTACGGCCTCAGGAACCCATGGCGCTTCAGCTTCGACGCGGTGACGGGCGACCTCTACATCGCCGACGTGGGCCAGAACGCCTTCGAGGAGGTCAACCTGCAGCCTGCTGGTTCCCGCGGCGGTGAGAACTACGGCTGGAACTTCATGGAGGCCGGTTCCTGCTACCAGCCGGCAACGGGCTGCCCGACGGACGGCCTGGTGCTCCCCATCATCGAATACCCGCACGGGAACGAGTGGGGGCGCTCGGTCAGCGGCGGGTACCTCTACAGGGGTGAGGGCGCGCCCAGCCTGGTGGGCGCTTACGTCTTCGCCGATTACGTCTCGGGCCGCATCTGGAGCGCTCGCGCCGAGGATGGCTGGGAACCCCAGCTGGTGCTGGAGAGCGGTTCACGCATCTCGACCTTCGGGGTGGACGCTGCCGGCGAGCTGTACCTGGCCGATCATGGGCGCGGACGCATCTACCGGCTGGTCGACTGAGCCGCAACCGACCGCGGTGGAGGGGAACGGCCTAACCCAGAGGACGGCGGGCCCGGTGGCCACTTGATAACGAAAGGACCGGCCCGTTGGGCCGGTCCTAGTACTTCCTGCTGTGGTGCCGAGGAGGGGACTTGAACCCCTACAGCCTTGCGGCCACCAGCCCCTCAAGCTGGCGCGTCTACCGATTCCGCCACCTCGGCTTGGAGCGCTCGCCGCGGGTGGTCCCGTACGCGAGGCAAAGATAATGTTATCGCCCTGCTATGAGAGGCGTCAAGCTGCGCGGCGCGCGGCCCTCCTCGGTTATCCTGCACGGCGTGACCGAACGCCGCCGCCGCCGCATCTTCGACGTGCTCTCCCGCCGCCAACCGGACCTGACCGTGCTGGCGGAGGACGTCTACAAACCGCACAACCTCTCGGCCATACTGCGCAGCTGCGACGCGGTGGGCATAGGCGAGGTGCACGCCGTCAAGCCCACCGGCGGCGTGGCCACCTTCAACGCCACCAGCGCAAGCGCCGAGAAGTGGGTGGACCTGGTGGTGCACGGCTCCACCGAGGAGGCGGCCTCCGCCCTCAAGGCTCGCGGTTTCACGCTCTACGCAGCACACCTGTCGGACGAGGCCGTGGACTACCGCGACGTCGACTACACCGGCCCCACTGCCGTCCTGCTCGGCAACGAGAAGGAGGGCGTCTCCGACATGGCAGCTGCAGTGGCGGACAAGCACGTGATCATCCCCATGCTGGGGATGGTGCAGTCCCTCAACGTCAGCGTGGCGGCGGCGGTGATCCTCTTCGAGGCGCAGCGCCAGCGGCGGCAAGCGGGTATGTACGACCAGCCCAGGCTCTCGCCCGCGGCAACGCGCGAGTACGCGCTGCGCTGGCTGTCGGCGGCCGATGCTGCACAGCTGGCGCGGGAGCCCGTGGAGCCCGGCTGACTTTTGACCAGGGACGTTCGGGGAACGTCAGCTACTCTAGCCGTCATGAGCGAACGGACCGATGACACCACTGCGGGCACCTCGCGCCCGCTCCGCCGCGCCCGTTGGGTAGCGGCGCTCCTTTTGCTGGCCCTTCTCGTTTCGGCTTGCGGCAACCCGCCCGCCGGTGGCGACCCCGGCGCTCCGGGAGAGCCGGGCGAGCCGCCTGACCCCAGCTCTCCCCCGCCCACCGGCGAGATCGCGCTCGCCAGCGTGGTCGACGGTCTCGCCTTCCCGGCGGGCATCGCCCACGCTGGCGATGACCGTCTCTTCGTCATCGAGCTGGGCGGCACCGTCCGCATCGTGCAGGACGGCACCCTGCTAGCCACCCCGTTCATCGACATCTCCGACCGCATCGGTGAGGGCAGCGAGGGCGGCCTGCTAGGGCTGGCGTTCCCGCCCGACCACGCCACCAGCGGCCTGTTCTATCTGTACTACACCAACCTCGAGGGCAACAGCGTCCTCTCGCGCTTCGCCGTGACGACCGACCCCAACGTCGCTGACCCGGCCTCCGAGGAACAACTGATCCTCGAAGAGCAGCCGGGCAGCAACCACAACGGCGGGCAGCTGGCTTTCGGTCCGGACGGCTTTCTCCACTGGGCGCTGGGCGACGGCGGCACCGGCGGCGCTCCGGCCCAGGGCATGGACACCCGCCTGGGTAAGATCCTGCGCCTGGACGTCGGCGGCGGCCGGGGCAGCGGTTACGCGGTGCCGGCCGACAACCCCTTCGCGGGTGAGGAGGAACCCGCCGACGAGTTCTGGGCCTACGGGCTACGGAACCCGTGGCGCTTCTCGTTCG
>CAYXUE010000001.1:73962-101484 GCA_964467885.1 uncultured bacterium
CCCGCCGACGAGTTCTGGGCCTACGGGCTACGGAACCCGTGGCGCTTCTCGTTCGACCGCACCACGGACGAGCTATATATCGCCGACGTCGGCGAGTCGAGCTTCGAGGAGGTCAACGTCGAGCCCGCCGACTCGGGCGGAGGCCGCAACTACGGGTGGCCGTTGATGGAAGCCGCCGAGTGCTACAGCGATCCGGGTTGCGACGCCGAAGCGCAGGGCCTGACCTTGCCGGCCTTCTACTACCCGTGGGGTGCGGAGTGGGGGCGCTCCATCACCGGCGGTTACGTCTACCGGGGCGACGGGGTGCCCGAGTTGCGGGGCTTCTACGTCTTCGGTGACTTCATCACGGGGCGTATCTGGGCCACCAACGAGTCGATGGACTGGGAAGTCCGGACGCTGTTCGAGACCGACTACAGTATCACCAGCTTCGGTGAAGACGCCGAGGGCGAGCTCTACCTGGTCGACGCACCCGGTGGAGCGCTCTACCGCTTCGTCTCCGAGTAACCGATCCCTAACTGATCCCTGGCTGCAAGCCCGCCCGCCTCACCCGGCGGCGGGCTGCTCCAGTTCGGGGTACTTCTCCCGGTACGCCTGCATGGCCCTCTCGATGAGCGCGTGTGTGGCGTCCATTCCGTGCCAATCCTCGACGATGGTCTCCTTGCCTTCCAGCTCCTTGTAGATGCGGAAGAAGTGCTCGATCTCGCGCAGGCGGTGGCGCGAGATGGAGTCGAGGTGGCGGTTGCCGTCGTAGCGCGGGTCGTCAACGGGCACCGCCAGGATCTTCTGGTCACGGCCCTTCTCGTCGCTCATCTCCAGGAAGCCGAGCGGCCTGGCCCGCACCACGGCGCCGGTGAAGGTGGGCCGGTTCATCAGCACCAGGATGTCCAGCGGGTCGTCGTCCTCGGCGTAGGTGCCGGGGATGAAGCCGTATTCGCCCGGGTAGTGCATGGGGCTGTAGAGCACACGGTCCAGGCGGAAGACGCCGAGTTCGTGGTCGTACTCGTACTTGTTGGAGCTGCCGCCCGGCACCTCGATGACGGAGTTCACGAGTTCGGGAGCCCGGTCCCCGGAGGGTAGATGGTAGAGGTTCATGCTGCTAGTCACGTGTTGGTCCTTCCGGCGCGCCAGCCGTTGATCAGGGCGCGCGCGACTACTTCCTGTACGGCCACCGACAGGGCCGCTACCGGGGCGGTCGGCCCGGTGCCAGTGGACAGCACGAACGCGCTGTCCCCGTCGAAAGCGGTGTGGGACGGCCGCGTCACGCGGGCGATGCCGATGTGCGCGCTCTGGCTTAGCGCCTGCGCCTCGGCCTTGCTGATGCAGGCGTCGGTGCCGACCACCACCAGCGTGGTGTTGGCGCCGGGCATGGCGGCGAAGCCCTCCGCCGCGGCCAGCCCGAGCGTACCCGGTACGCCGGCCAGCATCTCGCCCGTGTCCGGGTCGACCAGGTTGCCCACGGCGTTGCTGATGGCCACGGCGCCGACCAGGGCGCCGCAGACCTCCTCCACATGGCTGCCGAGGCCGCTGTCCACGGCGCGCTCCACCCCTCGCAGCTTGCCCACGGTGGCGCCGGTGCCGGCACCGACCCGCCCCTGGGCCACGGGAGCAGATGAGGCCGCCGCTGCGGCGGCGTAGCCGTCCTGCGAGGTGGGCCTGACGGTGGCGGAGCCCACTGCCAGGTCGAAGAGCACTGCGGTGGGCACGATGGGCACGCGGGCCACGCCCACGTCCACGCCGCGCCCCCGCTCCTCCAGCCAGCGCACCACACCGTCGGCGGCGGCCAGGCCGAAGGCGCTGCCGCCCGTGAGCAGCACGGCGTTCACTGCCTGGTTGGTCTTCTCGGAGGAGAGTAGCGACGTCTCGCGCGAGCCCGGGGCCGAACCCATGACGGTGCCCGAGGCCACGCAGCCGCCCTCGGGCAGCATGACCACGGTGCAACCCGTGCGCGCTTCGAGGTCGGTGTAGTGACCGACCTCGATACCCGCTATCGCTGTGAGCGTCCGGTTCGGGGGGTCAGCCGCCACCACCGGCTCCTTGCAGGTACTGCCCCACGTCCCCCGGATCCACTTCTATGACCTGTACACGCTCCGGTGGGGTGTCCACGGTAGCGCGCATGCCGGTGGCGGTGTCTATGGGCAGGCTCAGCAGCACGCTCTCCCCTAGCGCCTGCTGCGAGAGGTCGTCGCTCTCCAGGAACGCTGCTCGCACGCCGCTGGGGTTCAGGGCGCCCGTCTTGAGGTCGATCTGGTGGAAGACTATGCCGGGCGGTACCGGGAACTCGGCGGCGGCCGGGCGCCCCTGCAGGGCGGCGGTCACGAAGTCGTTCCAAACGTAGATGGGCTGACGTGAAGACGTGATTATCTCGCCGTCAGGCATGCGCGACGGCATGCCGCGGCTGCTGTCGTAGCCGATCCAGACGGAGGCCACCATGCCGGGCGTCATGCCCACGAACCAGAGGTCGACCTCGTTGTTCGTGGTGCCCGTCTTGCCTGCCACCCAGCGGCCCGGCACGGAGGCGCGGTTCGAGAGGCCGTAGGCCGGATCTCTGTCGACCACGTTGCCGTGCAGCATGTCGAGCATGATGTAGGCCGTCTGCTCGCTCCACACGCGGGCCGACGTGGGCGACGCCTCGAAGAGCACGTTGCCGTCGGCGTCCTCCACCCGCTCGATGAAGTAGGGCTCGGTGTAGATGCCGCCGTTGGCGAAAGCGGCCATGGCCGCCGTGTGCTGCAGGGGCGTGACTTCCTCGGAGCCCAAGGCCATGGCGTAGTAGGGCATCACGTCGTAACCCAGCTCGCGGGCCTTCTCGGCCACCGCCTGCGGCGAGGCTGCCTCCAGCGCCTTCACGGCGGGGATGTTGCGGCTGGTGTTGAGGTTGGCTCTGACGGTCAGGTAGCCGTGGTACTGGAAGTCGTGGTTGTCGGGTCGGTAGGGCGGCTGGCCCGGCACGTTGAACGAGGCGGGCGCATCCACCACGATGGTGGACTGGTTGAAGCCGCCCTGCTCGATGGCCGTGGCGTAGACGATCGGCTTGAAGGAGCTACCGGGCTGTCGGTACGCCTGCGTGGCGCGGTTGAAGTCCTCGGGCGGCACCCCCTCCTGCAGCTTCTGACCTGCCATGGCCAGCACCGCACCCGTCTCGGGGTCCACCCCCACGATGGCCAGCTGCGCGCCCTCGGGCACAGCCGCGTCGAGGCTGGCCTGGTTGGCGGCCAGCTGCGCTTGCACGTCGATGGTGGTGGTGACCTTCAGGCCACCGCGACCGAAGACCACGCTGTCCCCGTAGCGGGCCAGCAGCCAGTCGCGCACGGCCAGCACCACGGCCCGGGAGAGGTCGGAGCTGACGCTCGACTGCACCAGCACGTCCGCGCCCGTGCGCTCGGCGCTGAGCACGTTGCCCTGGTCGTCGTACTCCACGTTCCAGCCCAGCGGCGCCAGCGGGTAGCGCCAGGCGCGCTCGGCCATGTCGGAGCTGATCATCCCCAAGCGGACCATGCGGTCCAGCACCTCGCGCATGCTGCGCCTGGTGACCTCGAACTCGTTGTGGCGCGCGTTGGGTGCCGGGATGATGCGGGCCAGGTAGAGGCCCTCGGCCAGGTTCAGCTCGATGGGGTCCTTGCCGAAGTAGGTCTGCGCGGCCGCCCCGATGCCGTAGACGTTGCCGCCCCAGAACACCACGTTGATGTAGTGCTGCAGGATCTCGCTCTTGGTCAGTCGCCGCTCCAGCTCCAGCGCCAGCATGGCCTCCTTGGCCTTGCGCTCCAGCGAGCGTTCGGAACGGATGTCGTGGAGGAGCACGTTCTTGATGACCTGCGTGGTGATGGTGGACCCGCCGCGCCCGGCGTCGCCGAGGAACTCCTCGTAGGCGGCGCGCAGGATGCCAAGCGCGTCGACGCCGTAGTGGTTGAAGAAGTCGTCGTCCTCGTAGGCCACGATGGCCAGCAGGGCTGCGGGCGACACCTGATCGAGCGTCACGGGGATGCGGTTCGTGGACTCACGATCCTCGCCCATGGCCGGTACCAGGACGCCGATGCGCGTGGTGCCGTCGTTGGCGAACACCTGCGAAGTGGTGCTGAACTTGAGGGCGTCCAGCGCTTCCAGCGAGGGGAGTTCCTGCGCCCACTTCAGCGCCGAGGACGCCAACAGCGACCCTACTGAGAGCACGCCGGCAAGCACCACGATGAAGAGGCCCTGAACGATCTTCACGGGCCCAATGCTACCAGTCATGACCGGGCGCGTCGTGAAGCCAGGATGCCACTAGGCCTCCGCGTTGGTGAACTGCAGGTACCGCTCGAGCTTGTCCAGCGCCGCGCCGCTCGCCAGGGACTCGCGCGCCAGTTCAACGCCCGCTTGCAGGTCGTCCGCCAGGTCGGCCAGGTAGAGGGCGGCGCCGGCGTTGAAGAGCACCAGGTCCCGTTTGGCCGCAGCACCCCTGCCGTTACCGTCGCCCGCAAGAACGCGGCGCAGCTCCTCGGCGTTGTGGACTGGATCGCCGCCGGCGACCTCCTCCAGCGACCAGGTGGAGAGGCCGACGTCCTCCGGGCGTACCTCGTACGTACGCAGCTCGCCGTCCGGCGTGAGCTCCGTCACCCGGCTGGGTCCGCTGATGCCGAAGTCGTCGATGCCAGCGCCGTGCACCACCAGCGCCCGCTTCAGGCCCAGGCTCCTGAGCACCGCCGCCAGCGGCTCGGTGAGCTCGGGCGCGTAGACGCCCATCAGCTGCCGGTCGGCGCCGGCGGGGTTCGTGAGGGGCCCCAGGTTGTTGAAGATGGTGCGCGCCTGCAGGTCGGCGCGGATGGGGGCCACGAACTTCATGGCGGGATGGAAGCGCCGCGCGAAGATGAACGCCAATCCCACCTCCTCCACCGCCTGCGCCAGGCGCGCCGGCCCCAGGTCGAGCCGTGCTCCGAGGGCTTCGAGCACGTCGGCCGAGCCCGACTTGCGGGTCACGCCCACGTTGCCGTGCTTGGCCAGGCGGGCGCCCCCAGCGGCGGCCACGAACATTGCCGTGGTGCTTATGTTGATGGTGTCGATGCCGGTGCCGCCGGTGCCGCAGGTGTCCACCAGTGGCCCGTTGGCCCTCACGTCTATCTTCACGGCCCTGTCGCGCATGGCCTCCGCGAAGCCCGTTATCTCGTCCACCGTCTCGCCCCGCATGCGCAGCGCCGCCAGCAGCGCCGCCGCCTGCACTTGGGAGAGTTCGCCGTCCATGAGGCGACCCAGTACCTCACGGGCGGTGGCGCGGTCCAGGGTGGCCCCGCCGAAGATGTCGTTCAGCAGCTTCCCTATGAGCAGATCAGGCATAGCCCGCCTCCGGGCGGCGCAACTCCAGCCGGGCGCCCTCGGCGTAAGCCCGCTCCCAGCGGTAGCGGTCCTCCCCCAGAAGGCCTGCGGCCCACGGTCCCAGCAGCACGCGCTTGAGCGCCAGACTGGCCGGGTGCACCCCAAGGGCCCAGGCCACCTCCGCCGCCCCGTGCTTGCGCCACACGCGCACGTGCGCGGCGCCGGCCGAGCGGGCCTTGGCTTCCAGGTTCTCCAGGTAGTGTTCGTCCCAATGCTCCACGGTGGCGCCGGTCAGCAGCCGGAAGCGAGCCCCCTCCTGCTTGAGGCGCCAACCCAGGTCCGGGTCCTCGCCGCCGTAGGTGGAGAAAACGGGGTCGTAGCCGCCCACCTCGTGGAACAGGTCGGCCCTCACGCTGGTGGAGCGGCCGTTGGTGTTCCACCACCCCTGCACGCGGGTCAGCCTGTCGCCCACCTCCAGGTGGTCGGGCAGGCGCTGCTTGCTGAGACCCACCATGCCTTCCGTCTGGTGCAGGCGACGGTTGTCCTCCACCCAGCCGGGGCTCGGTATCACGTCGTCGTCGGAGAAGAGCAGCACTGGCGCCTGGGCGCGTGAGGCGCCGATGTTGCGCGCCGTGGCGGCGTGCAGACCAGGCCCGGTGGTCCAGCTGAAGCGGTAGGGCGGGCGATAGCTGGCCAGGAACTTCTCGGTGTCGTCCGTGCAGGCGTCGGCCACCACTATCACCTCGAAGTCGAGCTGCTCGAGCTCCAGCGCCCGGAGCTTGCGCTCGAGCAGCGCGCGGCGGTCGCGGGTAGGCACTATGACGCTCACCACCGGCACCGTGGACCGGTCCAGCGGGAAGATCTGGCTCTCGGCCGAAGCCACCGGACGGGGATCATTCACTGCCAACGCTCTCCTTCCCTGCACCGCGGTGCGTGGGCTCCCCTGCGGGGGGAGCGGACACCCTAACACCGCCACGACGCAGTCCTCGACTGTAGGCCCCCTCTAGCACGAGCCGGTACTCGGGGTCGGTCAGGGAATCCGCCGGACGGCTGGCCAACGCGGAGGCGCGCCGCTCCACCCTGGCCAGCCGGCGCCAGGCGCGGCTGAGGGGGTGAGTGCCCGTCCACAGCGCCACGCGCGGGCCGGGATGCAGCCGGCTGAAGGTCCAGGCGGCGCGGCCCATGGCCTCGTGCTTACGCGCGGTGCCCTCCAGGGTCACGGGGTCATGGTGTTCCAGGTAGGCCCCGCGCAGGAAGCGCGCCCTCACCCCGGCGAGGTGTAGGCGGTAACCCATCTCGTGCTCCTCCCAGCCGTAGCCGCGGAACGACTCGTCGAAGCGTCGAGCGCCCAGCAGCGCCTTGGGCAAGGAGAGCGAGGCGAACCAGAAACCCGCGTAACCCAGCTCGGCGCCGTCGCTCAAGCGGTCCGTGCCCCCGTGCAGGCGCCGCCGCCAGTAAGCCTGGAAGGGGGTGCGAGCGCACTCGTCGGGCACCTGCAGGTGGCTCACCCAGGCGCCCGGGCGTTCGGCCTGCGCCCGCAGATGACGCTCGAGCAGGTCGGTAGAGACGGGCACCATGTCGTCGTCCGAGAAGAGCAGCACCTCGCCCGTCGCGGCCTCGATGGCAGCGTTGCGCGCAGCGGCGCGACCGCCGTTGGGCACGCGCACAGCGGTGACCGCCTGAGGATGTCGGCTCTGCAGTTCGGTCAGTACGTCCGGTGTCCCGTCGGGCGAGCCGTCGTCCACCACTACGATCTGGTAATCCACCCCGTGGTCGGCGGCCGGCGCCAACGCCACCCACGCCTCGATGACGCGCTTCAGAAGCGCGGCCCGACCGTAGGTGGGGATGAGCACGCTCAGGGAGGTGGCCTGGCCGCCGGTCACGCTGGGAGTCGGGTCACGCGGGAGTAAGGGTCACGTTCGATGTGCCTCCGGAGACGAGCCGAACCCTAGCGTCCCTGTTCCTCCAGCCCCTTGGGCAGGAACAGGCCGATGGCGTGGAAGCCGGCGTCCACGTAGACGGTCTCGCCGGTGATGCCGCCGCCCAGTTGACCCGCTAGCAGCGAGAGGCCGAGACCGCCCACTTCCTCCTGCGTGATGTTGCGCTTTAGCATGGACATGTCGCCCGCCGCGGAGTAGAGGTCCGCGAAGCCGCTGATGGAGCGCGCGGCGATGGTGCGCACCGCTCCGGCGCTGATGGCGTTGACGCGGATGCCGCTCGGGCCCAGGTCGTACGCCAGGTACCTGACGCTGGCCTCCAGCGCGGCCTTGGCCACGCCCATCATGTTGTAGTGCGGCACCACGCGCTCGGCGGCCAGGTACGACAGCGTCACGATGCTGCCGCCGTCCTTCATGAGGGGTGCGGCGCGCTGTGCGGTGGCTACCAGCGAGTAGGCCGACACGTCCATGGCCGTCTTCCAGTCGTCGCGCGTGGTCTCCACGAACGGCCGCTCGAACGTGGTGGCCGGGGCGAACGCCACGGCGTGGACCACGTAGTCGAGTTGACCGAACTCCGAGCCGATCCTCCCGAACAGGGCGTCGAGGCTGGCGTCGTCCGTGACGTCGGCCTCCAGTAGCAGGGGGTTCTCCATGCCCTGGGTTAGCTTCTCCAGGGGCTCTCTCAGCCTCTCGCCCTGGTAGCTGAACGCCAGCCGCGCGCCGGCCTGCGCCAGCGGCTGCGCGATGGCCCACGCCAGCGAGCGCTGGTTGGCCACGCCCATCACTAGTCCGGTCTTGCCTGTGAGGTCGATCGTGTACATGGACGCTCCTTAGTTCCTGGTCGGAAAGGCGGTGCCCGTTGGCGCCAGCCGGGCGCTGGCCTAGCGGCCGGCGCGCCAGTCTACCGCAAGCTTCATGAAGTTGGAGAGGAGCTGGTGGCCCCCTTGCGTGAGTACGCTCTCCGGATGGAACTGCACGCCCCACACAGGCCTACTCCGGTGACGTAGCCCCATGAGTACCCGCACCTGGGCGCCGTCGTCCAGGACGTCCGTGGTCCAGGCCAGCGGCTCTAACTCACCAGGTAGGTCCTCCACCACCAGCGAGTGGTAGCGGGTGGCGGTGAACGGCTGCGGCAGCTGGGCGAAGGGACCCTCTCCTTGGTGCTCGATCGGCGACGTCTTGCCGTGCACCAGCCGCGCCGCCCGGACCACGCTGGCACCGAAAGCCTCGCCGATGACCTGGTGGCCCAGGCAGACACCCAGGATGGGCACTTCAGCCGAGTAGCGCCGCACGACCTCCAGTGAGAGGCCCGCCTGGGAGGGAGTGCACGGCCCGGGCGAGATCAAGATCCCCCCTGGCTGCAGGGCGGCCACCTCGTCCGGCTGGAAGGCGTCGTTGCGCCACACGGTCACGTCGGCGCCCAACTCAGCCAGGTACTGCACGAGGTTGTAGGTGAACGAGTCGTAGTTGTCGATGACGAGGAACTTGAGCGCTGGGCCTCCCGCGGTGCGGCCTACGGACCCGGCCGCGGCCTCCGCCGCTGCCTCGAGCATCAGCCGAGGCCCTCGGTGGCCAGATCCACGGCGCGACGCAGTGCGGCCAGCTTGTTCATGCACTCCTGCCACTCGGAGGCCGGGTCCGAATCGGCCACCACGCCGGCGCCCGACTGCAGGTGCACCAGGCCATCCTTCACCACCAGGGTACGCAGCGTGAGCGCCATGTCCATGGCGCCGCTCTGGGCCAGGTACCCGAAGGCGCCGGCGTAGGGCCCGCGTCGCACGGGCTCCAGCTCGTCGATGATCTCCATGGCGCGCACTTTGGGGGCGCCCGACGCGGTGCCCATGGGCATGGTGGAGGCCAGGGCGTCCAGCGGCGTGCACCCCTCCGCCAGCTCGCCCACCACCTCGGAGACTATGTGCATGACATGGCTGTACCGCTCTATCCGCATGAGCTCCTCCACCTTCACGCTGCCAGGTCTGCACACGCGGCCCAGGTCGTTGCGGCCCAAGTCCACCAGCATCACGTGCTCGGCACGCTCCTTCTCGTCCGCCAGCAGTTCGCGCGCCAGCTCCGCGTCCTCTTCCGGCGTGGCGCCCCGGGGGCGGGTTCCAGCGATGGGCAGGGTCTCCACCCGCCTGCCGTCCGAACGCACCAGGCTCTCGGGGCTGCTGGCCACCAGCGTCACTGGCCCCAGGTCCAGATAGCCGAGGTAGGGACTGGGGTTCACGCTCCGCAGGGCGCGGTAGATGGCGAAGGGGTGCACGCCGAGCTCGGCGGTGAGGCGCACGCTGGGTACCACCTGGAAGATGTCGCCTTGGCGGATGTACTCCACCGCGCGCTCCACGGCCGCCATGAACTCGTGGCGCTCGAGGCTGGGCGTGAACTCCGTCCTTCGGCCGGCACGGTCGCCTGGCACGCCGGGCAACGGGCCGCGCAAGCGCGCGTAGGCGGCGTCCACCACCGCCTGCGCCCGCGCCTCGTCCGCGTCGTCGTCGGCACGGGCGGCAGCCACGATGAAGATCTTGCGCTTGAGGTGGTCGAAGACCACCAGCAGCTCGGGCTCCACGAACAGCATGTCGGGCGCGCCGATCTGCTCGGGGTTGTCGTCCGGCAGGCGCTCGTACTGGCGCACCAGGTCGTAACTGGCGTAGCCCACGGCGCCGCCCCAGAAGTCGGGCAGCTCCGGTGCCGACCGCACGGGCCTCACCACCTCGTCCCACAGGACGCGGAGCGGATCGGCGGACGTGATGGTTCTGCTGCCTTCCGGCGTGGTGATGATGACATGGTCGCCATGTGCCTCGAAGCGACGTCGCTGTCCGGTGCCGATGAACGAGTAGCGAGCCACCCGCTCGCCCTGCTCCACGCTCTCGAGCAGGAACGATGGGTGACCAGCCAGCTTCAGGTACGCCGTCAGCGGCGTCTCGAGGTCGGCCAGCACCTCCCTGTACACGGGCCGCACCGGTTCGTGCCGCGTTGAAAGCTGTTCCCTCATATCGCTTGTAGGCATGCAGTGGACTCTACCCGCCGCGGGCGGGGCCGACCTTAATGGGCGACGCCCGGTACTACCGCGGCCTGGTCAGCCCTCCTCCATCAGTCTCTCGAACCGCTCACGGGCCTCGTTGGCCTTTGCCCTCTCGCCACGCGCCTCCCAGGCGCTGGCCAGGCCCTCCCAGGCCGCCTCACTGTAGGGCTCGTGCTCGGTCATCAGCTGGTAGAGCATGGTGGCGTGCGGCAGGTCGTTGTCGATGCGCGCCTTCTCCGCCGCCGTCTCCAGCAGCGTCAGATGCGTCTCCTGCAGGTTGAGCCTGATGGAGTCCACCCACTGGGTGTCGAAGCCGGCCAGGAAGTGCCCGTCGTAGATCTTGGCGGCCTTCTGGTAGTCGCGCAGGTTGCCCGTCTCGCGCGCCTTGGCAGCCAGGCGCCGGTAGTTGTCCACGTCGTAATCGATGCTGAACTTGTCGTGCAGGTAGTAGCGACGGTTGGCCGACTCCACCAGGTCGCCGCCCATCACCTTGCGTAACCGGTAGAGGGTGGTGTGGAAGCTGCTGGAGGCCTTCGACTCCGATTTGCCGGGCCAGAGAGCCTCGGCCACCTCGAAGGTGGTGACCCCGCTACGGTGCTCCAGAAGGTAGAAGAGCAACTCCAGTGCCTTGAGGGAGTCCCAATCCAGGCGCTCCCCGTCGCGCAGCACGATGGGATGCCCGAAGCCGTGGACGTTGACCACGCCGGTCAACGGGCGCCTGAGTTCGGCCACGCGTCGCAGCCTCACTTCGACCGCCTCCAGGAGCTCCTGCTTCTGTACGGGTTTGGTGAGGTAGTCGTCGGCGCCCAGCGTCATGCCCCGCCGCATGGAGGCGCGGTCCTCCAGTGCCGTGAGGAAGAGGAAGGGCACGCCCCGCAACTCCGCGACCTCGCGCACGTTGGCGTAGAACTCGAAGCCGTCCATGGGCGGCATGGAGACGTCGGAAACGACCACGTCCGGCCTGAGGCCGTCACGGATCTCCTCCAGCGCCTCGCGCGGGTCGTCGAACGTGATCACGTCGTAGCCCGCGCCCTCCAGCGTCATCTCGCTGACCTTCAGCATGGCGGGTTCGTCGTCCACGACGAGCACAAGGGTGGTCGTCATCGATCGACGATAACCCGTGCCACGGGCCCCACGTTGTGAAGGTTTAAGCGACCGGAGTTCTCTGTCACGCTGGGTTCAATCTTCCCAACCGTCGGTGGCTTGGTAATGGACGAGCGCGTTGTACTCGACTTGCTCTCCGGCGGGCGAGGTGGAGAACTTGACGTCGACCACGATGTCGTCCTTGTCGAGGCCCGCCACGAAGTCGTTTAGCCTCTGCTCGAATATGTCCGGGCTGGTCGACCCGATGAGTTTGAACTTTACCTCCACGTACTCACCCTCCTCCGCACCGCTCCGGGCGGGCGCGGCCGGCGAACGGACTCCTCCGATATCCGGCCGACGGTATCTCTTCTGCAGTTACGAGCATGATAACCACGCGCCTAGCCTGCTGTTAGCATGATGGTTCCGATGTCGAGCTCCCCTCTGCCGCGAGGGCCGCAACCGCCCCTCCCCTCCGGTCCTACACCGCCGGAAGTAGCGCGGGCGGCCAAACCGCTTCCCAAGCGCGAGCTGCTCATGGGGGTCATGCAGCCAGGTGTCGACCATCTGGTGGCGATCTTGGCCCGGACCAGGATCGAGCCGCATCATGTGGTGCTGGGCCACACGCTCATCGGACTGGCAGCGGCGTGGCTGCTGGCCGGCGGCTCCTGGTTCGCCTGGCTCGGCGCCGCGCTACTGCTGCAACTGAAGAGCCTGCTCGACAACGTCGACGGCGGCCTGGCCCGGGCCACGGGCAGGGTCACGCGGATGGGGCGGTACCTGGACACCCTGATGGACCTGGTGGTGAACGCGGCGCTCTTCTTCGCCCTGGCTCAGCACGGCCCCGCCTGGCTGTCGTTGGCCGCCTTCGTGACCCTCACGTGGGTCCTGAGCCTGGAGTTCAACGCCATGCGCCGCCACCTGGAGGAGAGCGGCGAGGCTCGGACCAGCGCGGTTCCGGCGTCCGTCCCGCCCGGCGCACCCCCCGGGGTGCTGGCGTGGTTGGAGGGTGCTTACGCCCTATTGCTCGCGCCGCAGGACCGGCTGTTGCGGCGCCTGGACGAGCGGCTCTTCGCGGAGGCGGCGGGCATGGAGTGGAGCCAGGCCAGCGACGCCGAGCGGCGGCGCTGGGCCGACTCCTACTCGGTGGCCATGCTCGTCAACTTAGGTCTCAGCACGCAGTTGCTGCTGCTCGGTACCTGCGCAGCCGTAGGGCTGCCGTACGCTTACGTCATGTTGGTAATCCTTCAGATCCCGTACGTACTGCTGGTGCAGGCCAGCCGCGTGCGCCGCTACCGCGCGGCGAGGCCCGCGTGAGTCCGGAAGAGAGGGGCGAGCGCAGCGCGCCTCTCAGCGAACGCGCCCGCACCGCGCGGGACCGCCTGCAGCGGGACGACTCCTCCCCCGGCAGCCGCAAGGCCGCTCTGGTGACGGGCTCGGCCAAGGGCGTTGGCAGAGCCATCGTCCTCGCGCTGGCGGAGGACGGCTACGACGTGGCCGTGCACTACCGCCGCAGCCGGGAGGAGGCCGAGGCGGTGGCCGCGGAGGCGCGTCGGCTGGGCGCGAACGCGGTGACGCTGGCAGGAGACGTGACCGTCGAGGAGGAGGCGCGCGCCCTGGTGGACGACGCCCACGCCGTTTTCGGTCGGCTGGACGTGCTGGTCAACAACGTGGGCAACTACCACAACGGTCCTCTGTTCGAACTCTCCAGCGAGGTATGGCACGAGATCATGGCCAGCAACCTGCACGGCACGTTCTACACCTGCCAGCGGGCGCTGCCTTACCTGCGGGCCGCACCGAGCGGGGCGCGCATCGTGAACCTGGGCTACGCCGGGGCCGAGATGCTGAAGGCCCGCCCCAACATCGCCGCGTACGCCGTGGCCAAGACCGGTGTGATCGTCTACTCCAAGTCCTTGGCGCTGGCCGAGGCGGCCACGGGCGTCACGGTCAACGTGGTGAGCCCCGGCGTGCTGGAGAACAGCGACACCAAGCCCATGCGCGAGCTGCCCATGCCTCGCACGGGCAAGCTGGAGGAGCTGGTGGCGGCGGTGCGCTACCTTCTCTCGGACGAGGCGGCGTACACCACCGGCGTGACCATCGAGGTGGCCGGCGGCTGGAACCTCTGAGGGAGATGACGCGCTGCTGAGGCGCCTGCCCGCGTCCTGCGCGCTACCATCGGCTCATGGCCCGCCATGGCAGGGATGAGGGAACCGAGGCTGACCGGAGGGGGCCGGAGCAGCCGTCGCTCTTCGGTAGCGCCACCGAACCCCCCGAGAGCGGTTCGAGGCCGCTGACCATCCTGGTCGACGGCACCGCCCTCGCGTACCGGTCGTACTTCGCTCTCAAGCGGCTCTCCACCTCGCGCGGTGTGCCGACGAACGCGGTCTACGGCTTCGTCCGGGCGCTGCTCGACCTCCTGAGGGCCGCCGGCGCCGGCAGCGAGGTGGTGGTGGCGTTCGACGCGCCGGGCCGCACC
The DNA here is from genome assembly GCA_964467885.1 of uncultured bacterium. GTDB lineage: Bacteria > Deinococcota > Deinococci > Deinococcales > Trueperaceae > JAAYYF01. The sequence continues at coordinate 87,761 of CAYXUE010000001.1, forward strand.
GTCAGGGCGGAGGAGTACGAGGAGTACAAGGCGCAGAGGCCCCCCATGCCTTCCGACCTGCCGCAGCAGCTGGGTCTCATCAAGCAGCTGGTGGACCTGCTGGGAGTGCCGCGCCTGGAGCTCCGGGGCACCGAGGCCGACGACCTGCTGGCCACGCTCGCGCGGCGCGCAGTTGAGGCCGGCCGGCGGGTGGAGATAATCACCAGCGACCGCGACACCCTGCAGCTCGTCTCCAAGCACGTCACCGTGAGGAGCCCGGACGCCCGCGGTCCCGTGGGTCCGGCCGAGGTGCTGGAGAAGTACGGGGTGAGGCCGGACCAGTGGGTCGACTACCGGGCGCTCACGGGTGACGCCTCCGACAACATCCCAGGCGTGCCCGGCATCGGCCCGGTGGCCGCGCGCACCCTGCTGGAGCGTTACGGCACCCTCGACGCGGTACTGGACGAGCTAGGCAGCATCGAACCGGCGCGCTACGACAAGCTCCTCTCCGAGAACCTCGATCAGCTGCACCTGTCGCGCCGCCTCTCGCAGTTGATGGACGACGTGGAACTGCCGGCCGATCTGCGTCTGACGCGCGCGGGGGTGGACGAGGAGGGGCTGACGGAGCTGCTGCGGGCGCTGGAGTTCGGCAGCGTGCTGCGCGAGCTCGGGCTGACCGAAGCGGTGGAGTACGCCGACGAGGAGTTCGGCCAGCTGCTTCACCGCTTGACGGAGGAAGGCGACGGGACGCCCTGGTCGTACGGCTACGTACTGAGCAGCGAGCGACCCACCGCTGCCGAGGTGACGGAGCTGGCGCTGGCGCATGGCGGCAGCGTGGCCACCGCGCCCGCACCCCTCATGGAGCACCTACAGGGCGCGGTCAACGCCCCGGACGCCAAGGCCCTGGTGGTGGCGGCCAGGCGCGCCGGAGCGGACGTCACACCCGGCCACGATCCGCTGCTGATGGCCTACCTCCTGGACGCGGCCGCCACGGGGCCCGAGGCACTGGCGCGGCGCTTGGGCGCCGGCGAGTGGGGCGAGAGCGCCACCTCGCGCGCCGTGGTCGGAGCGGAACTCCTGCGTCTACTCGGCCCGCAACTGGAGGGCGCGCAGCTGCGCATCTACCAGGAGGTGGAGCAGCCCCTCCAGGCCGTTCTGGCGGAGATGGAACTGGTGGGCGTACAGCTGGACCTCGAGGTGCTGGGCGCGCTCACGGAGCAGGTGAACCAGCGGTTGGAGAAGGTAGAAGCGCGCCTGCGCGAGATAGCGGAAGACCCCACCTTCAACGTGGCGTCCCGCGACCAAGTGGCCGCGCTGCTGTTCGACAAGCTCGAGTTACGCGCCGGCCGCAGGACGTCCACGGGTAAGCTCAGCACCGCCGTCAGCGCGCTGGAGCCGCTGACAGGACAGCACGAGGCCGTGGACCTCATCCTGGAGCACCGCGAGCTAGCCAAACTGGCGGGCACCTATCTGGGGCCGCTCACCAGCCTGGCGGACGAGGACGGGCGCATCCACACAACCTTCCAACAGGCCGTGGTGGCCACGGGCCGGCTATCCAGCGTGAACCCCAACCTGCAGAACATCCCGGTGCGCACGGCCATCGGGCGCGAGGTGAGGCGCGCCTTCGTGGCCACGCCCGGCTACACACTGCTGGTGGCCGACTACTCGCAGATCGAGCTGCGTATACTGGCGCACATGGCGGACGAGCCCGTCCTGACCGAGGCGTTCCGGGCGGGCGCGGACATCCACGCCGCCACCGCCGCCAGCATCTACGGCGTGCCGCTGGAGGAGGTCGACGGCGAGATGCGGCGCGTGGCCAAGACCATCAACTTCGGCGTGCTGTACGGCATGGGTCCGCAGCGGCTCTCGCGCGAGCTGAACCTGGCCTACGGCCAGGCGGAATCGTTCATCGCCACCTACTTCGCGCGCTACCCCCGGGTGAAGCGCTTCGTGGAGGAGACGCTTGCGCGGGGCGCGGAACTCGGCTACGTGGAGACCCTCCTGGGCAGGAGGCGCGGCGTGCTGGAACTGCGCAGCAGCGACCGCGCGGTGCGCGAAGCCGCCGAGCGCATGACCTTCAACATGCCCGTGCAGGGCACCGCCGCGGACATCATGAAGCTCGCCATGCTGGAGTTGGCGCCCGCTCTTGCGCAGCTGGACGGCAGGCTGCTCCTCCAGGTCCACGACGAGATCGTGGCGGAGGTCAAGCAGGAGCGCGCCGAGGAGGCGGCGGAACGCGTGGAGAGCATCATGTCCCAGGTCTACCCCCTGAAGGTGCCGCTGCTGGCGGACGTCAAGCTGGGGGCCAACTGGCTGGAGGCGCACTAAACATGTTCGGCCCGCTCCGTGCAGGTAGGTGAGCCTACCGGCCGAGCCCGCTACGGGTAACATTGCTGCATGTCTGATAGGCGTTACTTCGGCACCGATGGCATCCGCGGTGTAGCGGGCGAGAACCCGATGACGGCCGCGTTCGCGTTGAGGCTCGGTGTCGCGACCGCCGAGACCCTGAGGCGTAACGGCAAGCCCAACCCCCACGTGCTCATCGGTATGGACACGCGCCGCTCGGGCCCGATGCTGGCCCACGCCGCGGCAGCCGGCCTCACCTCCAGGGGCGCCACCGTCACCTGGCTCGGAGTGGTGCCCACGCCGGGGGTGTCGTTCCTCACCGCCGCCCTGGGAGCGGACGCGGGGCTGATGGTGTCCGCCAGCCACAACCCGTTCGCCGACAACGGCCTCAAACTCTTCGATTCCACCGGCTCCAAGCTATCGGACGAGGCCGAGAGCGGCGTGGAGCAGCTACTGGAGGAACTGGCTGCCGGCGGAGATGATGGGCTGGGGCCCGTCACCGGGGTGGACGTAGGGCAGATCGTGGACGACAACCGCGCACCGCTGGGCGCCGGCTCCGTGGTGGACCCTTACCTGCAGCACCTACTGGACAACGCGCCGTACCTGGACGGCCTCCGCGTAGCGCTGGACGGCGCGCACGGGGCCGCTTACGCGCTGGCGCCCAAGCTCTTCAGCAAGATCGGAGCCCGTCTGGACGTCATCAACGTCGAGCCCGACGGCTGCAACATCAACGTGGAGTGCGGCTCTACGCACCCGGACGCGCTGGCGCGCAAGGTGGTGGAAGGCGGCTTCGACGTGGGCGTGACCTTCGACGGCGACGCCGACCGGGCGCTACTCATCGATTCCAAAGGCCGCCTGGTGTCCGGTGATCACATAATCGCCATCACCGCTCTGTCGCGCGGCGAGAAGGAAGTCGTGGCCACCCAGATGAGCAACCTGGGCACCGAGCGCTTCCTGCAGGAGCACGGCGTGACCATGCACCGCGCCAAGGTGGGTGACCGCTACGTGTTCGAGGAGTTGCGCAAGCGCGGCCTCACTCTGGGCGGCGAGCAGTCGGGCCACGTGCTCTTCCTCGACAAGGCGCCCACGGGCGATGGCATGCTGACCGCGCTGATGGCGCTGTCCGCCGTGCGCAAGTCCGGCAGACCCCTCGAGCAGTGGGTCGACGAGATACCCGAGTACCCGCAGGTCCTGCTCAACGTGACCGTACCCATCGAGCTGCGCGATTCGCTCTCGGAGGAGCCGGAGGTCCAGCGCGTGGTCAGCGCCGCCGAGGACACCTTGGGGTCCGCCGGGCGCCTGCTCCTGCGCCCCAGCGGTACGGAACCGCTGGTGCGGGTGATGGTGGAAGGCGAGGACCGGAGCACGGTCCACGAAGCCGCCGAGAAGGTGGCGGAGGCCGTCAAGAGGGCTGCGTCCGCCAGAGTGCCGGCCCAACCCGCCTGAGCGGTCCCCCGACCCGGAACAACGCGCGGCCTGGCAGCCGCCACTCCAGCAACCAGCGCACACGCCGCTCAGCAGCGAGGCTGTAATCTGCGCTCGACGCGTTCTCTTGCCGGTTTACGCCGGCACCGCCGACATCTCCAGCGACGTAGCGTTCCGCAACGGGTTCCGCCGTCGCCTCCTTCCCCGAAGCGCGGGCATCATCCACACCTGCGGCGGGAGTTCACCGCCGCGAAGGGAGGTGCGGGTCGGTTCCCCCGGAGGCCGCGGCTTAGCGCGACCCTCCAGAACTCTCTCGATGATGAACGCGCTCAGCGCAGCGGCGCAGGCGCGAAGAAGGAGTTGCGATGAACTCGACCGAGCGACGCAAAACGGTGATGCCCGGACTTCTACTAGGCCTCGCCCTGGCGCTGGGGACGGGGCTCCTGTCGACCGTGTTCTCCCAGGACACCGCCACCATGGAGGCGGACACCACGGCCCTACAGGTAGCCGAAAGCGCGGACCACGGTCAGTACCTGACGGACAACTCCGGCAGGGCCATCTACATCTTCCTGAACGACACGAGCGGAACGAGCGTTTGCGAGGGCAACTGCCTGCAGAACTGGCCGCCCGTGGTGGTGGCCGGCGCGGATCAGCTACCCACCCTGCCGGAAGGCATGGACGACTCGTTGCTCAGCACCATCGAGCGGCCAGACGGCACGTTCCAGCTGGTCTACAACGGCTGGCCGCTGTACTACTTCGTGGGGGACACCGGCCCCGACATGACCGCGGGTCAGGGCCAGGGTGAGGTCTGGTACCTGCTCTCCACCGAGGGCACGGGTGTAGGACTCGGCGCCGACCAACTGGGCGGCGGCGCCGCGCCGGAAGGCGGTCAATGAGCAGGTAGCGGCCCCGTGACCGGGGTCGCGTGACCCACCCCCGACGGGTTCGCGCCCGGCCTCATCCCGATGGCCGGGCGCGAACGTCATGGCGTTGGTAGCGTCAGTCCACGAAGCCCATGCCGTAATAGCTGGTGGCGGCGTCGGGTGCGTCCATGGAATCGATGATGCAGACCTTGCCCGTCTCGCCCTCGTGGTCGCAGCGCGCCAGGGAGGCGAAGGCCGGCCAAGAGTGAACCAGCCAACCGGCGCGCTCCCGCCTCTCGGGTTGCGACGCCGCTTCGGAGGCGGCCACGTACTCGCGCTCGAGCTCCGCCATGTCGTCTCCGTGGGCCAGAACCCCGCGGCCGTTGCGGATGACCAGGAACCGCTTCTGCGCTGCCGGCTCCACCGCGTCCATGCCTGTGGTCTTGTCCCGCGCGACCCGACCCGGGGTTCCGCCGTTGACGGCGGGCGACGTCGGTCCGCCGCGGGTGGGTCTCTCCAACTGCTCGCGATTGTCCATCTTCGGCCTCCCATCTGACCGGCTCGCGGCCGGGGGCCGCTGCGCGCTTCGGCGCGCCTCGCCGCCCTTGGCCGCTGCGAGGCCGGTTACACCTGGACGGTATTGCCGTAAGCGCGTCCTGTGAGGGCAGGCGTCACAGGGCCGGCCCCGGATGGATCGGCTGGGCCGTACACGAGTGAGGCGCAGCCGGGCGGCTGCGCCTCACTCGTCCTTATCACTCGTCCTTAGCGGACTTCCACTGTCTGGTGCGCCCGAGAAGATTCGAACTCCTGACCTTCTGATCCGTAGTCAGACGCTCTATCCAGCTGAGCTACGGGCGCTCGTTGTGCCGCTCCGCGGCCGCCCAAGCCAAGTTGGCCGGGCTAGACACTCTAGCATGTCCGCGTGGTGACTACCGCCGCCGGGGGAGCAGCGGTGGCGTTCCGGCAGTGCAGCGGGAGGTGATGGTGGCGGAGGGTGAGGGATTCGAACCCCCGGACGGGTCGCCCCGTCTGCGGTTTTCAAGACCGCCGCCTTCAACCGCTCGGCCAACCCTCCATGTTCACCCTGCTCCGGAACCGCGCCCCGCGTGCCGCACCCACCGCGCACTGGGCGGGCTCGACGCGGCAAAGCCGAGTATATGAGCGACCCCAAGGGGTGTCAACGAGACCGGACCACGCTGCAACGGCAACGGGGCGCAGCATCTAAGCTGCGCCCCGTGTGTGGTGCGCCCGAGAAGATTCGAACTCCTGGCCTTCTGATCCGTAGTCAGACGCTCTATCCAGCTGAGCTACGGGCGCTCACGATGTGCTGCAGGATGGTTGGCGGAGAGGGAGGGATTTGAACCCTCGATGGAGGTTTAGGCCCCCATACTCCCTTAGCAGGGGAGCGCCTTCAGCCGCTCGGCCACCTCTCCTTGCCACGCTCCTTGCGGCGTTCGCGTCCTCGCCTCCGCTCGGACTCCTGCACCGCGTACAGCGTATGAGAATACACGTGTAGACAGAAGCGTGTCAACGCGGCGGGGCACCCGCCGCGGTCCGACCTCGCCGTCTGCTGCGTTCGCCTGCGGGCAGGGCTCCGCGGAAGGTCGGCTGTCTGACGACGATCCCGTGGCGCTGGCTGGCGTTCATGGGTGGGCGCCTGCCATGCTGGGGTGAGATGAGCATGGCGAACGTAGACCCGCACGCGTTGGATCCGTACCCACAGGATGTTCTTCCGCCGGAGCTGGCCACCTGCCGCCGCTGCCCTCGCCTGGCGGCTCACCGCCAGGAGGTGGCGCGGGTCAAGCGCCGGGCTTACCGCCACCAGACCTATTGGGGTGCGCCCGTCCCCGGCTTCGGCGACAGGGAGGCGAGCCTGCTGCTGGTGGGCCTGGCGCCCGGCGCGCACGGCAGCAACCGCACGGGCAGGATGTTCACGGGCGACGCCTCGGGCGACTTCCTCTACCCCGCTCTTCACCGCGCGGGTCTCGCCAGCCAGCCCGATTCCACGCACTTAGGGGATGGTCTCGAGCTTAGGGGTGCCTGGATAACCTCCGCCGCTCGCTGCGCGCCGCCGGGTAACAGGCCCACCACGGAGGAGTTGGACAACTGCCGCCCTTGGCTGGCGCACGACATCACCCTGCTGCCGCGCATCAGGGCGGTGCTGGCTATAGGGAAGATCGGCCACGATTCCATGATCAAGCTGTGGCGCGAGCGCGGGCTCGTCACCACGCTGGCCGCCCACCCTTTCGCGCATGGCGCCGTGCACAGGCTCGATCAGCTGCCGGGAGCCGCGGAGTCGGGGGCGCTGCCCATGGTGGACACCTACCACGTGAGCCTGCAGAACACGAACACCGGCCGGCTCACGCCGGAGATGTTCGACGCGGTCATCGCAGTGGCCAAGAAGTTGGCGGGGTTGGACCCGTGACGGCCCGCGCCGGGGGAAGGGGGCAGCAGCCGCGCCTTACCGCCCGTTAGCTCCCGGGCGTTCCGTCATCGCCGCGGTTCCCGGGCACGTTCTCGGGCGGCTGGTTGGCGGCCCAGAGCGTCTGCCTGAGGAGGCCGCGGAGCGCCGCCAGGTCGTGCGCGCTGGGCCTGGCCCGGTCGATGAGGCCGCGGTAGAGGCGCAGTACGCCCGGCAGGCGGGCCTCGTCCGTGTAGCCGATGTGCAGCAGGGTGTCCGCCAGCTGCTCGTAGAACCCCTCCAGCTGTTCGCGCTTGGCGGGCTCATGCCGCGCGGGTAAGCCGGCTAGCCCGGCGCCCCTGGCTGTGCCTGCACTGTCGGAGCCCCTCCCATCCGCCGGTCGCGGGAGCGCGCCTAGCCCCTCCGGCGCGCCGGCGCGCCGCGCCCCCACCTCGTACGCCACGACCAGCACAGCCTGGGCCAGGTTCAGGGACGAGAAGTCCTGCGTGGGGATGACCACTTGGCCCTGGCAGCGCGTGAGATCCTCGTTACTCAGTCCGTGATCCTCGGGGCCGAACAGCACCGCGCTACCCTCGCCCAGCTCGGCCGCCGCAGCGCGGGGTGAGAGGACGAGGAAGTTGTCGGCTGCTCGTGGCCTGGCGCTGGTGCCGAGCACCGTGGTGCGGTCCGCGATGGCTTCTTCCAACGAGTCGACCACCGTGGCGCCGTCCAGCACCTCGGCGGCGTGGGACGCCAGGGCGTAGGACCGGCTGTCGATGCGGCAGCGGGGCGCCACCAGCCAGAGGTCCTTCAGGCCGAAGTTGAGCATGGCTCTGGCCGCGGCCCCGACGTTGGCCGACTCCTTGGTCCTCACGAGCACGATGCGCGGTCCGTTCACGCGGGCGAGCATATCAGCGCGGCCTAGGGGCAGGCTCGGCCACATGGGAACGCCCGCCGACCATCAGGTCGGCGGACGTTCGGGGCTTCTAGGTTACCGGCGGATCTAGGCTTCGGTCTGCTTGAAGCTGTTGATGCGCTTGGCGAGGCGCGACTTACGGCGCGCGGCGGTGTTGGGGTGGAAGACGGAGCTCTTGATGGCGCGGTCTACCAGGCCCTGCACGACCTTCTCGTACTTGGCGGCGGCCTCGAAGTCGCCCTTCTCGGCGGCGGCCACCGCCTTCTTGCTGAAGGTGCGGATGGTGCTCTTCTTGGCGCGGCCGGCCACCCGGCGCTTCTCGGACTGCCTGTGGCGCTTCTGAGCGGATGCGTTCTGTGACACGGTTCTCCTTATTACTCCAGGAATGCGCCGCCAGGCGTTCAGCGGCGGCATGGTCTGTTCTAATAGTTACCGCCAGCCGGCTCACGGGCCGCGGGCGGCGCCAGCCCTTACGGGCCGGTAGCTGGTAGATGTTAGCACACCGCTGGGCCCGTCCTCAACCCGACACGGACGGCGCCAGCCGTGGATCGGCGGTTCCGGCCGCGGCTTGCTAGATTACTGGGATGCTGGAGCTGGGCGCCGCCATGGAACTCATCCGCAACGTCCTATCGCTGTCCAGCGATTTCGCGATCACCGTGGTGGAACAGGCCGGCGCCGGCCGTCTGGCGGTGCTGGTGGTCATCCTCGCCGGCCTCTCGGAAGCGCTGGGCGAGAGCGTGGTGCTCTTCGTCAACCGCGTGAAGCCGAAGCACTTCCTGCGCAGTCTCTTCATCTCGGCCTTCATCTTCGCCTTCACCTACATGTTCCTGGCCGCTTCCATTCTGGTAGTAGCGCGGCTCTTCTTCACCCCCTCGGCGCAGTTCGCCCCCATCCTCGCGGTGGTGGCGCTGGCGCAGGCGCCTCGCCTCTTCGGCTTCCTGGTGTTCCTGCCTTACTTTGGACTGCCGATCTCGGTGCTGCTCTGGATCTGGAGCCTGCTGGCCACCACCGTGGGGGTGGCGGAACTGCTAGACCTGGGCGCCTGGCAGGCCGCCGCCGTCGTGGCGCTCGGCAGCGTGCTGCTGCTGACCTTGCAGCGCACCATAGGGCGTCCCCTCCTGGCCCTCGCCCGCATAGCGCGCCGCCGCGCCGCCGGCGTGGACCTGGTGACGGACCGGCGCGAGCTCCTGGCTCTCATCGACTCGGGGCCGGACAGGGGCCTGCGGCCCGGGTCTCCGGAGCGGCGCCGGAGACCGCGCCTATGATCACCATGCTCGTGCTGGTGGCGCTGGCTGCGCTCACCGTCTCGCTGCTGCTCTCGCCCATAGAGACGCTGGGCTGGTGGGCGGGCTGGTACGGCCAGGGCCTGCACGACCCAGGACAGGAGGCGGTGGAGGACGCCGTGGTGGGCGACTTGGAGGACGACGAGGAACCGCCCAGCCACTACATCATCTACCTCGACGGCATAGCCAACGTGGGTCGTTACCACTACCGTGACGTCCAGGGCCTCCTCGACGGCTTGGAGGAGAGACTGCCCCACACGAGGGTGATCGGCGACATCATGCCCTACTCGGTGCGCGACGTGGCACTGGTGGCGGACGAACGGCCCCTGTCGCGCTGGTGGCGCCGCATGTTCAAGCTGAAGCTGAAGGAGGAGCAGGGCCTCCTGAGTTTCACGATCAACCTGCGTAACCTCTTCCAGGTGCTGGTGGCTGCCGACCCGCGCTACGGCAGGATCTACGGTCAGGGCGAAGCCCAGGTGCTGCTCAACGCCCTGCTGCGGGCGGGCTACCAGCCGGGCAGCGGCGCTCCCCTCACCCTCATCGGTTACAGCGGCGGCGTGCAGGTAGCGCTGGCCGCCGCGCCCTTCCTCAAACGCGCACTGAACGCACCCTTGTCCATGATCTCGCTGGCGGGCGTCATGGCTAGCGAGCCCGGTCTCGACTGGGTGGACCTCATGTACCACCTGGAGAGCACCACCGACCGCATCCCCCTCTGGGGCCGCCTCCTCTTCCCCGGCCGCTGGCCCATCATGCGCAACTCGCACTGGAACCGGATGCTGAGGAGCGACCGTCTGCGCTTCGTGAACATGGGGCCCATGCGGCACAACGGCCCCGGCAGCTACCTGGACGACTCGGTGGTCAAGTACGGCGTCAGCAACCTGGAGCGCACCACCAACGTGATGGTAGGTCTTGTGCACGAGATCCTGGCGCATCACAGGAGCGGCGCCTCGCATCCGGGCGAGCCGCGTTCCGCCGCCGGAGCGGTGAAGGTCGTGTAACCGAGAGCTCATGTAGAAGGGCTTCCGTGCCCTATACTTGCCTCCGCTTTCCGCTAGCCCTGATTGACTTCCTGGCTCGTGGTAGGCCAGGAAGGAACATCAACTGATGCAAGAACAACTTAGTTTCGACGCGTTCGGGCTGGACCCTCGCGTCAACGTCGGCGTGAGAGCTGCCGGTTACGAGCAGCCCACCCCCATCCAGGGAGCGACGATCGCGGAGGCCATGACGGGCCGCCACGTGCTGGGCCTAGCCCAGACGGGCACCGGCAAGACGGCCGCCTTCGTTCTCCCCATCCTCCACCGTCTGCTGGAAGGCCAAGGTCAACAGGGCCAGCGCCACGGCGGACGCGGCAGCAAGCGCAAGACGCGCGCCCTCGTGGTGGCCCCCACCCGCGAACTGGCGGAGCAGATCAACGACGAGTTCAGGACCCTGGGGCAGGCCACCGGCCTGCGCAGCGCCACCGTGTACGGCGGCGTGGGCTTCCAGCCGCAGATCGAGGCCCTGAGGGGCCGGGCGGACATCATCGTGGCCTGCCCGGGCAGGCTCCTCGACCACATGGAGCGCGGCAACGCCGACCTCACCAACGTCGAGGTGCTGGTGCTGGACGAGGCCGACCACATGTTCGACATGGGCTTCCTCCCGCCCATCCGGCGCATCCTCAAGGCCGTACCGGCCGAAGCGCAGCGCATGCTCTTCTCGGCCACCATGCCGAGCGAGATCGCTCACCTGGCGGACGAGGTCCTCACGGACCCCCTCCGGGTGGAGGTCGACCACTCGGCCCCGGCGGAGACCATCGACCACGCGCTGGTGGCCGTGGACGAGAAGGTCAAGAACGAGCTGCTTCTGCACATGCTCAAGACGCAGGACCACCGCTCCACCCTCGTGTTCACGCGCACCAAGCACCGGGCCAAGAAGCTCGCGCGTCAGCTGGACGAGGCCAACATCTTCGTGGCCGAGATCCAGGGCAACCTCTCGCAGCGTCGCCGCCAGGAAGCGCTGGACGGCTTCAAGGACGGTACCTACCACGTGCTGGTGGCCACCGACATCGCCGCTCGCGGCATCGACGTGGCGCGCGTGTCGCACGTGATCAACTTCGACTTCCCCGACACGCCCGAGGCCTACACGCACCGCATCGGCCGCACGGGCCGCGCCAGGCGCTCCGGTAAGGCCATCACCTTCGTGACGGAGAACGACTTCGGTAACGTGCAGCAGCTCGAGCGCAAGCTCAAGATGCGCATCGAGCGCGAGACCTTCGACGGCTTCGCCGGTCCGACGGACGCCCTCGAGAACCTCCGTCCCGGTAGCGGCGGCGGACGCCAAGGCGGTAGCGGACGCCAGGGCGGTAACCGTCAGGGCGGCAATCGCCGCGGCAACCAGCAGCGGCGCGGCGGCCAGGGAGGCGCACAGGGTGGCGGCCGCAACCGCGGCGGCCGGCCCGGGGGACGCCCCGGTGCCCACGGCTCGAACGGTGGCGGCCGCACGGACGCCCCGGCACACCAGGGCGCTGCTCGCGCCAACGGTGCAACTGACCGTTCCGCCGGAGGCCGCAGCGAGCACCGTCCTGACGGCGGCAACGACCGCAACCGCGGTCGCAGGCCCAGCCGTCAGGGTGGACCGCGCGGTAACCGCAGCGGTGGTCGCCCCGCCGCGGACCGCGACTACTGATCTCCAGCGCCTAACTCGACTAGGCACAGACCTCTCCGGAGGCGGCCACTGACCCTGGCACCTGAACTGCCCTTACCCCATGCTGGGTAAGGGCAGTTCCTCATGACACGTCCACCAGCCAGCGGCCGGCGATACCACCAGCACCGAGAGCCCTCGGTAGGCGACCGGCGCCCCTCCCCCAGTCCATCGCAACAGCGTGTTCTGCGCTTCGTCGCGGAAGGCAGTGGGCACGGAGTCGTGGAAGCCACCGCGGGCAGCGGCAAGACCACCACCCTGGTTCAGGTGGCGCAGCTGCTGCCCAAGGATAGGCCCGCCTGCTTCCTGGCCTTCAACCGCGCCACGGCAGCCGAGCTCAAGGCGCGCCTGCCGACGCAGGTGGAGGCCACCACCATCCACGCGTTGGGAAGGCGGATGCTGCTGGCGGCCTTCCCCCAGGCGGCCTCGGCCACGCCCGACTCGGACAAGTACGTGAGCCTGGCGCTCGTGCTGGTACGCCAGCGCAGGCCCGCCGCCGGTCAGCCGCGCGAGCTGGCCGAGTACCTGGCGCAGCTGGCAGGCTTCGTGCGCCTAGCCACCGGGGCGGAGCTGCGCGCACCCCCGGCCGCAGAGGTCGCCGTACGCCACGGGCTGGAGAGCCCCGTAACGGCGGCGGAGACGCCCGCCCTGCAGCGGCTGGTGGCTCCCCTCCTGGAGCTGGGTCTCCAGCGCGTCGAGAGCGGTAGCTTCGACTTCACGGACATGCTGTACGCCCCGCTGCGGCTAGGCACTCCGCCACCCAGCTACCACTTCGTCTGCGTGGACGAGGCGCAGGACCTCTCCCCGCTCACATTGGCCCTGGTCATGCGCCTCATCGAAGCCGGAGCGCGGGCGCTGTTCGTGGGCGACCCGAAGCAGGCCATCTACGCCTTCGCGGGAGCGGACAGCCGCTCCCTGCACCGCATCACCGCTACCACCTCCTCCACCGTCCTGCCACTGTCGGTCAGCTTCCGTTGTCCCAGCCGGCACGTTGCGCTGGCGCGGCGCTTCTCCCCGGCCATGGAAGCCGCGCCCGGAGCGGTGGCTGGCAGCGTGCGCCTCATACCGCTGGCGCAGCTGGCGCGCACGGCTGAGCCAGGCGACCTGGTCATGAGCCGTGTCAACGCGCCGCTGGTTGGGCAACAGCTGCGCCTGGTCGAGGCCGGAACGCCCACCCGCGTGCTGGGCAACGACCTGGCGGAGCCCACCGTGGCGTTGGCCCGTCACCTGTTCGGCGCAACTTCGCCGGGCGCGGCGCTGAGCAAAGCTGCTGCGGACCTGGTGGCACAGCACGCGCGCGATGAAGCCGAGAGGTTGGAGCGCGTACTGCTGACCAGCCAGGCTCTCGGCGCTGCGCTACGGATCAGCGAGGAGCGTCATACCGCCCTGAGCCTCGTGCTGCGGCAACTCCTCCGTCTCCCGCAGCCCAGCTTCGCGGAGCTCGAAGCGCTGACCTTCCGGCTGCTGGCCGGGCGACTCCCCCCACTACGGTCAGGGAACGAGGACCGGAAGGCAGCTGGGGAGGCTGGTCAGGTGGGCTCCCCAGCTTCGGCCGGACCGGGGCACCCGCTCGGACCACACGTTCAGCCGGTGAGGCCGGTGGTCCTGAGCACCATCCACCGCGCCAAGGGCAGGGAGGCCGAGCGCGTCTTCCTGCTCTTCCCGGAGGAACTCGTGCCAGGGGGCGATGGGGACGGGCCGGCCTACGCCGACGAGGGCCACACGGAGCAGCACGCCTCGCCGGCATCCGGCTCCGTTCCAGCGGTCATCCCGGCCGCCAGCTCGATAGGTGGCGCCAACGCCGCACCGGACGCCGACGCCGAGGCAGAGGC
>CAYXUE010000001.1:101584-124455 GCA_964467885.1 uncultured bacterium
GAGGCCGAGGCCGAGGGGAACTTACTGTTCGTGGCTCTCACCCGCGCCAAGCGCGAGCTCGTGCTGGTGGAGCGCACGGAGGGGGCGCTGGCGGCCCGCTTGGCACGCGCCGCCGCGCAGGTTCACCGGAGCGGCGCGCGGGACGAGGGCCCGCAGCAAGCCCTAGCCGTCAAGTGGAACCAGGTGCTCTCCCTAGCGGTGCTGATGGCAGGAGCCCGCCCGACCAGGCGCTGGTGGCAGTTCAGTCGATCTTCGCGCGGGGCGCCTCCACGGGCCTGACCTTACGGATGCAGAACTCGTAGGTGGCGAAGAGCCAGAACCCCTTGCGACGCTGGGACGTCAGCTCGAGACCCACGCGCTCCACCCAGGCGGGCACCTCGTACGGCGCGAAGCGGTCGCGTGTGCGGACCTCCAGCAGGTCGCCCAAGGGCAGCTCCGATAGCGTCTGCCTAACCCGGATCAGGCCCAACGCACAGCCGACGTTGCGGTTGTCCAAGAGATGGATTGTCACGATGCGTCTCCTAGGTCCTCCACGTTGCACACGCCCCGCACGGGCGAGCAGGCGCGGTACAGCGGGCAGGTGATGAAGATGACCACCAGCGCCGCGATGAGGCCGAGCTTCAGCGGGATGAGCAGGCCGATCCCTTCACGCCAGAACGGGCTACCCACGCCCGCGTAACGCAGCGCCATCCAGAGGCCCGTGAGCACGATGGTGGGGAGCGACGTGCGCACCACCCAGCGGAAACGCTCCAGCTGCCGGGCGCCCGCCACCACCGCGTGCAGGTTGGCGTGCTTCCTGCCGGCGGGCACGGCAGCGCCCAGGTTGAAGAGCGCGCCGCCCAGCCACAGCGAGAAGGCCAGGAGGTGGGCGCCGCGCACCAGTGTGAGGTAAGGGAGGCCAGCCGAGTCGGCCACGCTCCAGAGCACCATGCTGGCGGCCCCGGCGGCGAGACCGAGCCCGGCCAGCAGCTTGCTGCGCCAAGCGAAAGGCATCACTGCCGCCGCGAAGAGGCTGGCGCTCACCAGGCCGAACCTGTGCCAGCCTGCCAGGTACGGCACCACGAAGGGTGCGCTGGCCGCTACCAGGGAGAACAGCGCCAGGTAGCCGCCCACCACCCGCACGCGGTCCAGCAGCGCGGTGTGGAGCGCGCCCACCCGCTCCTGCGAGAGGCCGGACTCCGCGGACCGGAGGTAGAAGAGGCGCCAGGCCAGGAAACCCGTCACCAAGGCGGGGCTCCAGATGGCCGTCCAGCGCCAGAAGAGCCCGAAGCCGGTGAGGCCGTGCATGCGGCCGGTGAAGTAGACCCCGGCCAGGGAGGCGAACGTGATGAGCACGAAGGCGGCGCGCGGCAGGAGCGGCGTCTCGCTCCTCACCGTGATACGGCTGCCGGCCGGCGCCTCGAGCGGGCGGCTCACGAGGTCGCCGCTCGTCATCACCGCGCGGGAGAACGTAGCTGGGGCCGGACCGGTGCCCGGAGCGGCGCCGCGGGTCATGTGGGAGTCTGCCATGTCATACCCAGGCTATGTCCGCTGGGGCAGCGCCGGCTTTGACCTAGGTAAACCAGCGGGGCCGCTCGGCGGCGCTATCATCGGGGCATGGCACTGCATGGTGAGTACAAGACTCCCGGGGGCAAGCTCGTGGTGGTGGACCTGGAGGTGGAGGGTGGCCGCCTGCGCAACGTGGAGGTGAGCGGCGACTTCTTCCTGGAACCGGAGGGGGCGCTGGACGACATAGTGGCGGCGCTGGAGGGCGCCTCCGCCGAGGCGGACGAGTCGGAGCTGGCCAGCCTCATGGACCAGGGCCTGCGCGAGGACGCCGCCCTCATCGGCTTCGACACGCGCTCCGTGGCGGTGGCCGTGCGCCGCGCCGTCACGGACGGCAGCCCCAGGGAGCGAGCATGAGCGGATCCGGTTACGAGAAGAGCGCCTGGGAGCTCAGCCCGCGCGCCGAGGAGTTCCGCGCACGCTGGTTCGATCACGAGTGGGAGCTCATCCGCGAGGGGCCGCAGCCGGCGGAGATGCACATGGCGCTGGACGAAGTCCTCACCTACGAGGTCGGGAGCGGGAAGCGCCAGCCCACCCTGCGCATCTGGGAGTGGAACCAGAACGCGGTCATCCTGGGCCGGTTCCAGTCCGTGAAGAACGAGGTGGACCCGGAAGGCGCCGCCAAGCACGACGTGAACGTGGTGCGGCGCATCACGGGTGGCGGCGCCATGTTCACGGAGCCGCAGAACGCCATCACCTACTCCATCTACGCGCCGGAGGCGCTGGTGAAGGGCATGTCGTTCATCGACTCCTACGCCTTCATGGACGACTGGGTGCTGCAGGCGCTTAGGAGCATGGGCGTGGAGGCGGTGTACAAACCCATAAACGACATCTCCTCGGCCAAGGGCAAGATAGGCGGGGCCGCGCAGACCCGCCGCGGCGGCGCCGTGCTACATCACGTGATGGCCGCCTACGACATGAACCCCGGCACCATGCTCGAGGTCCTGCGCATCGGCCGCGAGAAGCTCTCCGACAAGGGCAGCGTCAGCGCCAACAAGCGCGTCACGCCGCTCAGCGAACAGACGCAGATGAGCCGCGAAGCGGTGCTCGACCGGCTGGTGGACAAGTTCCGCGAGCTGTACGGCCTGACGGAGGGCGCCGTCACCCAGGACGAGGTAGCGGCGGCTGAGAAGCTGGCGCGCGAGAAGTTCAGCTCCGAGGAGTGGCTCTACCTGCTCCCCTGAGGCACCGCCCCGGAGCGGGTTAGCCTTGCGGCATGGAAAGCCCGAACGACCGCGGGGCGAAGACCGCCCTACCTACCGACGACCCGCACGCCTGGCTCGAGGAAGTCGAGGGCCAGGCGCAGCTGGAGTGGGTGCGCGAACGCAACGCGGCCGCCGCAGCCCAGCTCGAGACCGACCGCTTCCGCCGCTTCGAAGCCGGCATCCGCGAGGTGCTGGACGCCGACGAGAAGATCCCCGTACTGACCAAACGCGGGGGCTGGCTCTACGAGCACCGCACGGACGCGCAGCATCCGCGGGGTCTGTGGCGCAGGACCACACCGGAGTCGTTCGCCACGGGCACCCCGGAGTGGGAGGTGCTCATAGACCTGGACGCCCTGGGCGCAGCCGAGGGCGTGAACTGGGTGTGGCACGGCGCCACTCTGCTGCCGCACGACTACCGTTACGCCCTGGTGTGGCTCTCACGCGGCGGTTCGGACGCCAACACCATGCGCGAGTTCGACCTGCGGACCAAAGCGTTCGTGGAGGAAGGCTTCGCGCTGCCCGAATCGAAGGGCAGCGCCACCTGGGCCGACGCGTCGGGCGACCTGCTGATAGTGTCGCGCGACTTCGGGCCGGGCAGCATGACCACCTCCGGTTACCCGCGCTCAGTGAGGCTGTGGCGCCGCGGCACCCCGCTGGAGGAGGCTCGCGAGATCTTCTCGGTGGAGCCGAGCGACATGGGCGTGTGGGCGCACCACGACTTCACGGCCGGGTACGAGCGCACCTTCATCTGGCACAAGCAGTCGTTCTACGAGGGCGAGCTGCACGTGCTGGACGACCACGGCAAGCCGGTGAAGCTGGACCTGCCGCGCCACTGCGAACCCGGCTTCCACCGGCAGTGGCTCCTGGTGGAGCCGCGCAAGGAGTGGGAGGTGGGCGGCAGGCGCCACGCGCCGGGCTCGCTCCTGGCCATCGAGTTCGAGCGCTTCCTGGCGGGCGACCGCGACTTCGCCACCCTCTTCGAACCGACCGAGAACAGCAGCCTCATCCAGAGCGCGCCCACCCGCGGCCACATCGTGCTGAACGTGCTGGAAGACGTGAAGAACCGGCTCGAGGTGCTCACACACACTCCTGACGGCTGGCAGCGGAGCGCGCTCGAACTGAGCGAACTGCGGGGCGGTAAGCCCGCGGAGGGCGGCGAACACAGCGGTGGGCAGGACGGGAGGCAGGACGGCGGATGGGCCGCTGAGCCGCTGACGGTGAGCGTGCGCGCGGTCGACGCGGAGCACGAGGATGCCCTCTGGGTGACCGTGGAGGGCTTCCTCACGCCCACCACCCTGGCACTGGTGGAGGTGGGTCCTGCGGGCGTGACCGCTACCCAGGTCCTGCGACGCCTGCCGGCCTACTTCGACCAAGGGGGCCTGCTGGTGGAGCAGCACTTCGTGACCTCCGCCGACGGCACGCGCGTGCCCTACTTCCAGATCGGCGCCGCGCGGCGCTCGGGCCCGGCGCCCACGCTGCTCTACGGTTACGGCGGCTTCGAGGTGCCGCTGCTGCCGGCCTACTCGGGCTCCATCGGCCGCGCCTGGCTGGCGCAGGGCGGCGTCTACGTGCTGGCCAACATCCGCGGCGGCGGGGAGTACGGGCCGCGCTGGCACCAGGCGGCCCTCAAGAGCGAGCGGCACCGCGCGTACGAGGACTTCGCAGCCGTGGCGCAGGACCTGGTGGAGCGGGGCGTGACCACCCGGGAGCAGCTCGGCGTGCATGGCGGCTCCAACGGCGGGCTGCTGATAGGCAACATGCTGACCACCTACCCGGAGCTCTTCGCGGCCGCCGTCTGCCAGGTGCCGCTGCTGGACATGAAGCGTTACTCCCACCTGCTGGCGGGCGCCTCCTGGATGGCCGAGTACGGCGACCCGGACGTGCCGGAGGAATGGGAGTTCATCCGCACCTTCTCGCCCTACCATCTCCATGAGGAGGGCCGGGAGTACCCGCCGGTGCTGTTCACCACCTCCACGCGCGACGACCGCGTGCACCCCGGCCACGCCCGCAAGATGGCGGCCAAGATGCTGGCGGCCGGCAACGACGTGACCTACTACGAGAACATCGAGGGCGGCCACGGCGGCGCCGCCACCAACCAGCAGCGGGCCCACATGCAGGCCATGATGTGGGAGTTCCTCTGGCAGCGGCTGGGCGCCTGAACGGCTGCGGCAGCGACGGGCAGGTCGGGACCGAACCGGCCAGCCCCGTTAGGAGAAGCCGAGCCGACGGCTAGCCCGCTAGCCGCCTCCCCCCGCAGCGGGCCGGGCCAGCAGCTCGCTCATGTAGGCGAGAGCGCTGCGCCCGGCCTCGAGAGGAGGGTGGAGCTCAGGATCCTGCTCGGCCTCCACCACGTACCAGCCGTCGTAGGCGGCAGCCCGCAGCGCCGCCACGACGGCGCCGAAGTCCAGGTAACCCTGACCGGGCGGGCAGAAGAGGTGGCGCCTCGCGGCCTCCTCGAACGGCACTCCCAGCTCCGAGAGGCCAAGTTCGGTACCGCGGCGCAACTCCGCCAGCACGTCCGCCCTGACGTCCTTCAGGTGCACGTACACCACGCGCTCGGCCACCTGCCGCGCGAGCCCCACCGGGTCTCCCCCGCCGTACACCACGTGCCCCGTGTCCAGGCAGAGCCCCACCAGCTCCGGATCGGTCAGCTCCAACAGGGTGAGGATCTCGCCTGGCGTCTCGATGGCCGTGCCGCCGTGGGGGTGCACGGCCAGGCTCACGCCCAGTCCGCGTGCGAACGTCCCCACTTCCTCGAGGGCGGCAGCCACGCGCCGCCACTGCGGGCTGCTCAAAGGCGTCACCGTAGTAACCGGTCCGCGGGCGTCCCACACCGAGTGCGCGGCCTCGGCCAGGTTGGCCACGTCAGCGCCCGCCTGCGCGCAGAACCGCACGTGCCGCTTGGCGGCCTCGATCTCGTCCGCCAGGCGCTCCTCGTATGCGAAGTTGACCCAGCGGTACGCGCCCGACAGGACGAGGCCCCGAGCCTGCAGCTCCTCGCGCAGCCGTGCCGGGTCAGTTGGGTACACCGCGCTGTTCTCGCTGGCGGCGTAGCCCAGCCGCCCGATCTCGTCCATCACCTGGGCGCCTTTGGCGTGGCCCCAACCGAGGAAACCGTTCACCCAACCGATGGGACAGATGCCCAAACGGCCGCGCCCGCTACGCCAGTACTCAGTGACGGTTCCGTCCATCCGCAAGAATCTACCTCTATCCTTAGCTGAGCGCACGTGCCCGCCCCTTAGCCGCAGCGGTCCCTGACGGGGTCCTGCGTCCGCCCTGAACCGGGGCGTCGCTCTCCGGGTGGCCGTTGTAAAGTCGCCTGACTTACTTTTGGGAGGACACGCATGAGACGTCCCGTCATCACACTCGCTCTTGCCTGGCTGCTGTCCGCGGCGTTAGCGCAGACGAACGTGGTCATGTTCCTGGACCCGCGCGAGCCGATGGAGCTCTACCAGCAGTACGCCGACAGCTACAACGAGGCCAACCCCGACGTGACCATCACGTTCGAGTCGGGCGGCGCCACCAGCGACCAGCAGCAGCAGTACCTAAACACGGTGCTTAGTGGCCAGTCCGGCGACATCGACATCTTCCAGATCGACGTCATCAGGCCGGCCACGTACGCAGCCGCAGGCTGGGCCGAGCCGCTGGATTCCTACCTGGGCGACGACATGGACGCCTACCTGGGCGACTTCCTGGACGGCCCCGTGAACGCCGACACGGTGAACGGCACGCTCTACGCCATCCCCGCCTACACCGACGCCATGTTCCTCTACTACCGCTCCGACCTGCTCGAGAAGTACGGCTTCGAGCCACCCACCACGCTCGAGGAACTGGAGAGCCAAGCCCTGGCCATCATGGAGGGCGAGAACGACCCCAACCTGCAGGGCTTCAACTACCAGGGCGCCGCCATCGAGGGCGCTGTCTGCACGTTCCTCCAGCCCTTCTGGAGCGCAGGAGGAGATTGGCTGGACGACGAGGGCAACGTGAACGTGGACAGCGACGCCGGGCGCCGCGCGCTGGAGTGGTACCAGCGCACGCTGGACACGGGCATCACCAAGCCCAACATCGCGGAGACCGCCACCGACAACTCGCGTCAGGAGTTCCAGGCCGGCCATGCGGTCTTCATGATCAACTGGGGCTACGCCTGGGCGCACTTCCAGAACGACGAGGACTCGGCCGTGCGCGGCAACGTCGGCGTGGCCCCCATCCCCGCCTTCGAGGGCGGCGACAGCTACACCTGCGTGGGCGGTTGGCAGTGGGCGCTCAACCCCTACGGCGACAACAAGGATGTGGCGTTCGACGTGATCCGCCACTACTCCAGCCCGGAGTTCCAGCGCGACCTGGCCATCGTTGGTGGCCGCATGCCCGCGCGCAGGGCGCTCTACCAGGACGAAGCGGTTCTGGAAGCCAACCCGCACTTCGGCGCCTTCTACGACGTCATCGTCAACGCCCGCCCCCGCCCCGTAACGGAGTTCTACACGGACGTCTCGGAGATCATCCGTAGCAACATGAACGCCTTCCTGGCGGGCACCCAGGGCATCGACGACACGCTGACCGAGATGCAGATTGGACTCGAAGACGCCATCGAGTGAGAGACGGCCGAACGGGGCTCCGGCAAGCTGGAGCCCCTTACGACCCTGACGCCCCGTACCGCAGTCCGGGGTTCTGGCGACGCCTGAGGAGCGGCAACCCGAGCGAGGGTCAACTCGCCGTGTTGCTGCTCCTTCCAGCGCTCATCACCCTGGCGGTGGTGATGCTCTACCCGGTGCTTACCGTGCTGTGGCAGAGCTTGCACTTCGAGCGTCTGAACCAGCCGCAGCGCGGCACGCCGTTCATCGGCCTCGACAACTTCGTGCGCATGCTGTGGGGCCGCGACGAGATGGCCTGGAGCGCCAGCAAGCTGTGGCTGTTGCGGGCCGCAATGCTCACCGCCATCTGGCCTGTCTGGTACGCCGTCCGTCGGGGCACCCTCAAGCGCGGAGCCGCCGTGCTGGCCACCATCGCTCTGGTCGTGGTGGCCGGTTGGCTGCTGGGCTACCAGCCCGCCGAGGGCACCCGCTGGGGCGACCCGCGCTTCTGGAACAGCTTCAACATCACCCTGCTGCTCATCGTGGTCACGGTGGTGGGCGCCTTCCTGCTGGGTCTGCCGCTGGCTCTGCTGGCCAACGTCGACCACCCCCTCAAGTGGCTGGTGAGGCTGGCGCTGCTGCTGCCCTGGGCCATGCCCCGCGTGTTCAGCGGTCTGGCTTTCGCCTGGCTCTTCCAGAGCGACTACGGCGTGATCAACGACCTACTGGGCCGCATGGGCATCAACCACGTGCTGGCGCTAGTACTGCCCGAGGAGTGGATCGGCCCGCGCGGCGTCTACTGGCTGGCGCGCGACGTGCCAGCGGTGGTGGCCGTGTCGATCTCCATCATCTGGAAGACCTCATCTTTCGTGGGACTTATCTTGCTTGCCGGCCTGCAATCCATCGACGAGAGCCTCTACGAGGCCGCTCGCATAGACGGTGCCAACGCCTGGCAGCGCTTCTGGCGCATCACCCTGCCCCTGTTACGGCCCGCCATCGCGGTGGCGCTCATCTTCCGCACGCTCACGGCGGTGCAGACGTTCGACGAGCCGTTCGCCATGACGGGCGGCGGTCCGGGCCGCACCCTCGAGACGCTAGGCATCTACATCTACAAGACCGTCAACGGCCTCGACATCGGCTACGCCGCCGCCCTGGCTGTGGCGCTCTTCGCCATCTCGCTCACCATCACCGTCTTCTACCTTCGCTGGGTCTACAAGGACGACTGATGCCTTCACTTCCCTACATCAACCCGGCGGACCGGAGGAGCGCATGAGCGGCAGCGCACGCAGGTCCGGCAGACGCGGGCTCACCGGTCGGATATTCCTGTTCATCGCTCTCCTGCTGGTGATAGTCAACGGCCTGTTCCCCTCGGTGTGGCTGCTGCTCACTTCGTTCAAGCAGGATGGCGAGCTTACGCGGCTGCCCATCAGCTACCTGCCTGCCGACCCGACGCTGCAGAACTACGTCGAGGTGTTCGCGCGCAACCCGTTCGCCACCTTCCTGCGCAACTCTTTCGTCGTCTCCATAGTCGCCACGCTGATCACGGTGCTCTTCGCCTCGCTGGCGGGCTACGCCTTGGGGCGGCTGCGCCTGAAGGGGCGCCGGATCATCCTCACCGGCATAGTCATGACCAGCATGTTCCCCTCCCTGGTGCTGCTGGTGCCCCTCTACCGGCTCTTCCGGGGCGTGGAAGTGCCGTGGCTGAGCGGCCTCCTGTTCTTCCCCGAGGGCTTCAGCACGCCCAACCTGCTCAATACCTACTGGGCGCTGATCATCCCCTACGTGGCGCTGAGCCTGCCCATAGCCACCATGATCCTCACCAGCTTCTTCCAGTTGATCCCCGACGACCTGGAGGCTGCCGCGACGGTGGACGGCACCAGCCGGCTGGGGGCGCTGTTCCGCATCATCATGCCGCTGTCGGCGCCTGGCATGGTCACGGCGGCCATCATCGTCTTCGTGAACTCGTGGAACGAGTTCCTCCTGGCGCTCACCTTCAACACGGCGGTCGAGATGCGCACCGTGCCCGTGGGTATCACCTTCTACCAGGGCCAGTTCTCCTTCCCCTGGGCGGTGATCTCGGCCGCAGTTACCCTAGGGGTCATCCCGCTGGTGTTGCTGATAATCTTCTTCCAGCAGAGGATCATCAGCGGCCTCACCGCCGGTGGTGTGAAAGGGTGAAGTGAAGAGGCGAACGTGCATCACGATCTGAACGAGGGTCCGCTGGGCGTGGTTGTGGTGGGCGCCGGCGATCTGGGAACCCGCCACGCCCAGCACTGGTGCGCGGCGGGTGCGCGTGTGGTGGCGGTGTGCGACCCCTGGTTCGAGCGCGCCACGGAGGTCGCCGCCATGGTGGGCGCCGAGGCGGCCACGCACCCCGCCGACTACCTGAAGCGCAGCGACGTGCACGTGGTCTCGGTCTGCACCCCCACGTTCCTGCACGAGAGCTACACCATAGATGCGCTGGAGGCGGGCAAGCATGTGCTGTGCGAGAAGCCGGCGGCGCTGGCCGTGCCCGCGGCTCTGCGCATGAAGGCGGCGGCCGAACGCTACAGGAAGGAGTTGCGCATCGGACTCATGCGCCGCTTCGACCCGGCGCACGAGCAGCTGCTGAAGAACCACGCACAGCTAGGCAGCCCGGTACTGGCGCAGGCCACCATCGTGGCCGGCCTGAGGCCCAAGCGCCTGATGCACGATGCGCGGGGCAACGGTGGCCCGGTCATAGACATGTGCTGCCACCTCTTCGACCTCTGGAGCGTCATCTTCGGCGGCCAGCCCGAGAGCGTGCAAGCGCACGGCTACACCTTCGGCGAGGGTCGCTCCGAACTGGCCAGCATCGAGGAGAAGGCGCTGGACAGCGCGCTCTTCACCCTCACCTACCCCGGCGGCCGGGTGGGCCAGGTGCAGATCTCTTGGGGCCTGCCCAGCGGGGTGGAGTACCAGGAGCGCCACAGCTACGTGGGTCCGGACGGCCTTCTGGTGGTGAACTGGAACTCCGGCATGACGCTCTACCGCTCCAGCGCAGCCGAGTCGTGGAAGGCACCCGAGTTCGACGCTTGGCGGGCGCAGATCGAGCAGTTCCACCGCGAACTCACCGAGGGCGCCCCCCGACAAGTGGCCGGCATAGATGACGGCATAGACGCCCTGCGGGTCTCCCTGGCCGTGCTGAAGTCGGTGGCCGAGAAGCGCACCGTCTACCTGGAGGAGGAGATCCAGCACATGCCGCCCATACCTGCGGAGGCGCTCGGGTGAGAGAGCGCGTGAGGCTGCTCCCATGAGGTTCGGCTTGATCGGCGGCGGCCGCTGGGCCCAGGTGCATCGGGACGCGCTCGCCACGGCGGGAGCGGAGCTGGCGGCCGTGCTGGTATCGAGTGACGCCTCGGCCGAGCGGGTACGCAGCGGATGGGGCGTGCACTCCTTCACCGATCTGGCGGAGTTCCTGGACCGCGAGTTCGACGCGGTCATCGTGGCCAGCCCCAACTACCTGCACGCCCAGCACGCGCTGGCAGTACTGAGATCCGGCCGGCACGTGCTCATCGAGAAGCCCATGGCGTTGACGGTGGAGGACTGCGACCGCATCGTGGAGGCCGCCGCCGCAGCGGAGCGGGTGGCGGCCGTGGGCCTGGAGATGCGCTTCTTCCAGCTGTTCCAAGGGGTGAAGCAGCTCCTCGCGGACGGGGCCATCGGAGCGCCGCTGCACCTGCGCCTGGACCTGTGGCGCAGGCCGTACCGGGCGGGCTCGGGCGGCTGGAAGAGCGACCCCAGCAAGGTGGGCAGCACCGTGCTGGAGGAGCCCATCCACTACCTGGACCTGGCGCGCTGGTACCTGGCGCCCATGACGGGCGGGCCGCGGGCGCTGACGGCCTGGGCCACGGAGCGACCGGAGGGCGGCGCGGCGTGGGAGAACCTCGACGTGCGCCTGGACTTCGGCGCGGCGCAGGCGCTGGTGACCCGCTCTATCGCGGCCTGGGGTCACCAGGTGCGTCTACAGCTGGTGGGAACCGCCGGCGCCCTGGAGGCCTCCTGGCAGGGCGAGATGGACCTGGATCCGCACCCCGAGCAGTCGCTGCTTCTCAAGCGCGGGCACGCGCCGGAGGCCGAGGTGGTGCGGGTGCCGGTGCCGCCCAGCGGACACGCCTTCGACGTGCCTAAGCAGACGGCAGCGTTCATGGCGGCGGTGCGGGGCGAAGCGAGCGAGCTGGCTAGCGCCGAGGACGGGCGGGCCTCCGTGGCGCTGAGCCTTGCGGTGGAGGAAGCGCTGCGCTCGGGCGCGGCCGTGCGGCTCTGACCTACGGCACCGGGTCGCCCTCACCGAGCGGGTCTTTCGGTGCCGCCTCGTGGCGCTCTATGGGAGGCTCTCCATCAGGCATGGGGGAAGTTTATGCTCTCCTGGTGGCGGTTCCGAGCGCCAGGTGTCACGCCCCACCGGCTGCTCTTGACGAACGCCAGCCGGCCTGCTACTGTTCTTGAGCTTGGGAGATGATGTCCCACCGCCAGGCGGAAAGCCGGCGGAGCAGGAGTGAGGTGAAGCGATGAACAGCCTTGTCTTCGAACCGCCGACTTGCCGGCGCCAGGCCGTCGCCGACCGACTCCACCTCGGTATGCCTCACATCTGAGCGCCACCACCTAGTCGAACATTTCTGCGAAACCGCAAGTCGAGTCCAGTCTTCCCGTCTCGGCGTCACTGACCTGCCGCCCCAGCGTTCCCCCCTGCCGTCCTCGGCGCCCCCCTTGCCTCACTTAGCAAGTGGCGCCGTCCTGGGCCCTCGTGGGCCTGCTGACCCCTGATCTTTCTCCAAGGAAGGAGGTAGCCATGTTCAACGTCCTATTCGGCCAGTTCGTCGCGCCGAGCCGTCCGCTCACGCCTCCGCAGACTGCCATGAGCCAGCGCACGGAGCACCTGCGCCGCGTCGGTTACGCCGACGGCGAACGCCAGCCCCGCCTGCCCCGCCACTGGGCCAACCGCTGATCCATCAGGTGAAACGCATCAGGTGAATCGGTGGTGGGCCGCAACCCGAAGATCACTAGCCCAGGAGGGCCCCACCGATGATAGAGAACCTTGAATCCAGGTTCCTCGCCGCCCGCAGCCGCATCGAGGACCTACGCGAACAGTCCGCCACACGCAACGTGACGCGGGCCGTGAGAGCCGAGAAGCGCCGTAACGCCACCGAAGCGAGGCTCGAGGCCCTGAAGGCCCAGGTCGAGGCGCTCGAAGCCCGCGCCTCCTCCACTTGGGAGAGCAACCGCAGGCGCTCCGGCCTTAAGACGCTGAGCAGGGTCCGCGGGGCGTGAGCCTCGGACGTCCTGACACGGGCCGCTCCTGCCCGGTACTCTCAAGGGCATGAAGAGGCGAGGCCCTAACCGCAAGGCTCGGAGCCGCAAGGCCACAGCAGAGGGCGCCGAGAAGCACCTCACGTTGCAGCAAGCCGCAGCTCAGATAGGCATGAACCCGGCCGACCTGGCCGGGTTCATCCGTGAAGCGGGTCTGGAGCCCGAGGGACCCGAGGACGAGTGGGTGCTCGAGGCCGCCGACGTGCGGAAACTGGAAGCGGAGCGCACCAAGGTAGAGCAGCGCAACCTGGGTGAGCTCGAGAAGGCCGCCCGCGCTCTGGAGTGATGACCTTGGGCGGTGAGCGCTTCGAGCACAGGATCACGAAGGACGGCGCGGTGCGCGTGTTCTGGGAAGGCCGCTGCGTCGTGGTGGTGGGAGGCGACCGCGGGCGCAAGCTGGCCGCTGCCTTGCGGGGAGCCGGCGATGGCGAGACCCAGTCGCTGCTCCGCCGGGCTACGGGGAACTTCAAGCGCGGTAACGAACGGCGTTAGTAAGCGGCCAGGATCTGACCGCTTCCCGCGCTATCTTCACCAAATGGATCTGGAGTTCGAAGGAGCCGTCTGGCAGTGGCGCGGGCCGGCGCCGCACTACTTCGTCTCCGTTCCCACCGAGCTGTGCGACGGTCTGCGCGCCGCGGCCCGCCTCGTCAGCTACGGCTGGGGCATGGTGCCAGCGCGCGTGCGGATCGGCGCGACCGAGTGGCGCACCGCCATCTTCCCGAAGGACGGCGGCTACATCGTGCCCATCAAGGCCGACGTGCGCCAACGGGAAGAGATCGAGGAGGGCCAGGTGGTGAAGCTCGGGCTCCTCATCGGCCCGTAGGACGGTGAGCGGGGTCGGACGCTGGGTATGATCGCCCAGCTGATATGTCGCTTCCCTTCACGCCCACTCGGACAGGCACAAGATCCCGTAACCTCACCCGCAGGCCAGCCGGCTGGTGGCCGGGTACAGGTAACGGTGCCCCCGCGCCGCTACGCGCCGCCCTCGCCTTCCTGACCCTGCTCGCTGCCCTCGCGCTGCTCGGCCAGGGTCACGCCCAGGAGAGCTACCAGGTGAGCGACCTGGGCTACGTGGAGGGCCGCATCATCTCCATCGACGAGTTCACCAACGAGGCCATCGTTCAGCTCTCGGGGCAGCGCGTGGTGCGCGCCGAGCTGGGCTACGACGTGGCCGAGGGCCCGCTGGACGCCGGCATGCCGGAGTTCGCGGTCGGTGACCGGGTGGAGCTCTACTACTCCCCCGGCCCCGGCGGGCAGGTGCAGTACGCCGTGGCCGACTGGGTGCGGCGCCCCACGCTGCTGCTGCTCACCGCCATCTTCCTCGTCGTGTCTGTGGTGGTGGCGCGCTTCAAGGGGCTCAGGGCCTTCGTCGCAACGGGCGCCAGCCTGGCGCTGATCATCGCGTTCATCATCCCCGCCATGATCGCGGGCTACAACCCCATCCTCGTGAGCATGCTCGGTGTTGGCGGCATCCTGATCCTCGCCATCTACTTCGTGCACGGCGTGAACTGGAGCACCACGGCGGCCCTGGTGGGCACGCTGGGGGCGAGCTTCGTGACCCTGATCCTGGGGCTCGTCTTCACCGAACTGGCGCACCTCACGGGCTACGGCACCGAGGAGGGCATGATGATCAGCTTCGCTGCTGGAGACGTGGACCTCAAGGGGCTGCTTCTCGCCGGGCTGATAATCGGCGCGCTCGGCGCGCTGACGGACATAACCATCGTGCAGGCCAGCGTGGTGCGCGAGCTGGCGCACGTGAACCCCAACTTCGGCGTGCCGGAGCTGTTCAGGCACGGTATGAACGTGGGGCTCGACCACATCGGCTCGCTGGTAAACACCCTGGTGCTGGCCTACACGGGCACCGCGCTGCCGCTGCTGGTGCTTCTGCACGTGAACGACATCCCGTGGCAGCATTCGCTGAACCTCGAGCTGGTGGCAGCCGAGGTGGTGCACACCCTGGTGGGCTCCATCGGCCTGGTGCTGGCCGTGCCCTTCACCACCTTCATCGCCGCGCTGATGTTCCGGGGCGACGCCCTGCCCATGCAGCCAGGCGAGCTGGAGCACGGGCACAAGCACTGAGGCCCTAGCAAGACCGTCCTGGGACGGTAGAGGGACGCCATGCGCCCGCCGCCAGGAGCGGTCGAGGCTCACTCGCCCAGCTTGGGATAGGTGACCCGCGTACCTTCCACCCGCGCGAACGACGTCAGCTTGTGGGCCGGCGCCTTCGTCTCGCTCATGATGTCGCGCACCTCCACGCCGCGCACCAGCAGCGCGTCGCCGATGAGCGAGCGGTGGCAGCGCCACGGCACGGCCTCGGAGCACATGATGACCAGGTCACTGTCTTCGCCCAGCTCGATGAGCTCCTCCACCGCCTCGTTGAACTCGGGGCTCTGCATGTGGTCGGCGTAGCCGCGGAACGAGGTGTTGCGCCAGGCGTCGTTCTCCGAGTCCGGTTCGGGTTTGCGCAGTCCGCCCAGGGCCTTGCGCCAGTAGTAGGACATGCCCTCGGCCGCCAGCGCGTCCGCTAGGGCGTCGCCCCAGAAGTGCGGGTGGCGCCGCGACTTCGGGATGGTGCGCACGTCCACCAGCTTCTTCACCCCGTGCGCGCGCAGCAGGGCGATGAACTCCTCGAGCGAGCGGGTGGAGTGCCCGATGGTGTAGATGGTGACGTCGGCCATCAGCCGCTATCTTCGGCCCGGTCCTACGCTCCGCCAGGTGCCTTGCTCACTCCGAGCGGCCGTCCGCGGCGGCCCGCAGCTGCGCGATGTCCAGCTTGCGCATGCGCAGCATGGCCTCCACCGCGCGCTGGGCCCGCGCCGGGTCCGGGTCGCTGCGCAGTTCGTAGAGCGCGGTGGGGATGATCTGCCAGGAGACGCCGAAGCGGTCCTTGAGCCAGCCGCACATGGACTCCTCGCCGCCGCCCTCCTGCAGGCGCTCCCAGTAGTAGTCGACCTCCTCCTGGTTCTCGCAACGCACGTGCATGGAGATGCCCTCGGTGAACTTGAAGTGCGGACCGCCGTCGTAGGCGTCGAAACGCTGCCCGCCCACCTCGAACGACACACCCGGCCCGTCGCCCTCGAGGACCTTACCGTCGGGGAAAACGGAGGCGTAGAACTCGGCCGCCTCCTTAGCGCCACTTTCGAACATCAGGAACGGCGTTACCCTTTGCTGCATGACTGCCTCCGGGTGTTGGGAGTTTCCTCTCGCCTTCGGCCCCAAGGGTAGACGATGATCGCAGGTCGGTGGAAGGGGTGCGCAGCGGTCCAGGCGGTGGCCGGCAGCGCCACCCGCACCCCCTGCGTCCACCTGGCCGCAACCGGGCCAGGCGCCACTGCCCACGCGCAGGACGCACGAACCAGGAGTAGAGAGTGCTCGAGGTCGACAACCTAACCAAACACTTCGGCCGCACGGTGGCCGTGGACGGCCTTGACCTGAGCACACGGCCGGGCGAGATCCTGGCGTTGCTCGGTCCCAACGGTGCGGGCAAGACCACCACCATCCGCTGCGCCGTGGGGCTGGCGCGACCCACGTCCGGCACCGTGCACATCGCGGGCCACGACGTGGCCACCGAACCCCTGGCGGCCAAGGCGGCCACTGGTTTCGTGCCGGACAGAGCCTGGTTCTACCCCAAGGTGACGGGGCGCGAGCTGCTGCGCTACGTGGCGGGCATCCGGCGCGAGGCGCGGGCGGAAGCCCGCATAGGCGAGCTGCTCGAGCGTTTCCGCCTCACCCGCGCCGGCGACGCCCTGATCGAGAGCTACAGCCACGGCATGCGCCAGCGGCTGGCGTTCTGCGCCGCGCTGCTGGGCCAGCCGCGCCTGTTCGTCACGGACGAGCCGATGGTCGGGCTCGACGTGCAAGGCCACCGCGAGGTCAAGCGGCTCTTCAGGGAACTGGCGGCGGACGACCGCACCGTCATCCTCACCACCCACACTCTGGCTGTGGCGGAGGAGCTGGCCGACCGCATCGCCGTGATGGACCACGGCAAGCTCATAGCGCTGGGCACCATGGCCGAGTTGCGCGCACTCACACGGCAGTCCGACTCCACCTCGCTGGAGGACCTCTTCCTGCACCTCACTGAACCGCAGGAGACCGCCGCAGCGGAAGCCGAAGGTGGCGTGGAGGCAGCGTCGGTGGGCGGTGACCGGTGAGCCTGGCGCAGCTGCGCCTCAGGGGCGCGGTGCGCTCGCTCACGGCTAGGCCGGTGTGGCTGGTCGGCGCCGCCCTGCTGCTGGGGGGCGTCACGTACGCCGCCTACCGCGGAGTGATGGCGGGCGTGCGGTGGCTCTACGCCTACCCGCTCATCGACACCATCGCCCCCGCGGTAACCCAGCGCAGTCTGGAGGGGCTCTTCCTCATGCTCATGGCCGCGGTGCTGTTCAGCGTGCTGGTTGCCAGCATCGGCACCCTCTACGGCAGCGACGACCTGGAACTGCTGCTAGCGCACCCCACCAGCGCGGCGCGCATCTTCGGCATGAAGGTCACGGAGCTCTTCGTCAACGCGGCGGGCCTGCCGCTGCTCTTCACCCTGCCGGTGCTGGCCGGCGTGGGCGCGGCGCTGCAGGCGCCCCCGACCTTCTACCTGGTGAGCGCGCTGGCGGCCATGGCGCTCTACTCCCTGCCCGTCACCCTGGGCAGTCTGTTAGCGCTCGTCCTGGTGCGCTTCTCGCCCGCGGGCCGCGTGCGCGAGGTGGCCACGGCCGTAAGCATCAGCGCCGCGGCCGCCGCGCTGCTGGGCCTGCGGGCACTTCGCCCGGAGCAGCTCCTGCGCCTGGACCCCGAGGACTCGGCGGCGTTCGAGGCGTTCCTGAGCGCCTTCGCGCGGCTGGAGATCGGCTGGCTGCCACCCGCCTGGGCCACCAACGCCAGCTGGGCCGCGTTGGAGGGCCGGCTGCACGGCGGCCTCCTAGCGCTGCTTCTGGTGGGCGGGGTGGGGCTGGTAGTCACAGGGGTCCTGGCGCGCCTGGCGTTCGCCCGCGGCTGGGTGAGGAGCCTCGACACCACGCCGCTGCTGCGCTACCGGCGCGCCGGGCCCGCTCCGGCGTGGGAGCGCTTCCTGGTTCGCACACTGGGCACAACCGGCGCCCTCATGGCCAAGGACGCCCGGGTTTTCACCCGCGACGTGCAGCAGTGGAGTCAGGTCATCGTGCTGGCGGCTCTGGCAGGCGTCTATTTCGTGAGTCTGGCGGCCATCCCCGTGCCTACGCAGCAGTTCCGCAACGTGATGGGGGCCATGAACATCGCGTTCGTCAGTTTCATCGTGGCGGGCGTGGCGTTGCGGATGGCCTACCCCAGCGTCTCCTACGAGGGCGGCAGCTACTGGCTGCTGCAGACGCAGCCGGTGCGCCCGCGCCACGTCGTGCTGGCCAAGTTCCTCTTCGTGCTGCCGCTCATGCTGCTGCTGGCCGTCGGCTTGGGCGTGGCGGCCGGCCGCGTGCTGGACCTCAGCCCCACGCTGGCGCTGGGCGCTCCGCTGGCGGCGGGCTTCAGCGCGGTCGGCCTGACGGGGCTGGCCGTCGGGATGGGCGCCGCTCACCCGCGCTTCCGCTACACCAATCCCAACGAGCTGGCCATGACGCCGGGGGCGCTTGCCTACATGGGGCTGGCTCTCCTCTACGCCGCGGTCATCACGGTCGTCCTGGCGCGGCCGGCCTGGACCGCCCTGCGGCAGCCTAGCGTAACCGCCTACTGGGGCAGCGCCGAGGGGCTGCTGGTCCTAGCCACGTTGGCAGCCCTCACGCTGCTTGCCACCATCCTCCCCCTGTGGCACGGCACGAGGCACCTGGCGCGTCACGAGGAGTGAGGCCCAGGACGGAAGCCTAAGAGCGCGTCCGCGGCGGAACTCGACTCCCGCGCTTCATGGTTCGGGGCGAGGGCTTGGCGCCCAAGCCTCCACTTCAGGTGGGAGTAGTCATCAGGCCTTCTTGACCACGCTCGACTTGAGGCGCATGCGACCGAAGCCGTCCACGCGGCAGTCGATGTCGTGGCCGTCGATGGGTTCCACCAGGCGGATGTTGGTCACCTTGGTGCCCGCCTTTATGGCCTGCGCCGCACCCTTAACCTTCAGGTCGCGGATGACCGTCACGGCGTCGCCGTCCTGCAGGACGTTGCCCACCGCGTCCCTGATCTCGCTGCTCGAGTTGCTGTCGGTCTCGGCTCCGGCGCCGAGTTCGGCCGGGTTCCACTCGTGGCCGCACATGGCGCAGGCCGTCAACAGCTCGATCTCGTACGTATGCTCGCTGCCGCACTCGGGGCAGACGGGAGGAACATCGCTCATGAAGCGATGCTAGCCCGCTCAGCGCAGGTCGGATAGTTGCGTGAGGGCGTAGACGCGCTCGTGGCGCACGTCACCGTTCGTGCCCACCGTGTAGTTCCGCAGCACGCCCTCCAGCCGGTAGCCGCACTTCTCGGCCACCCGGGCGCTGGCTAGGTTCTCGTCGTCGCAGCGGATGTCTATGCGGCGCACGCCCAGCTGCTCGAAGCCCACCTGCGAGAGCGCCCGCACCGCCGCGGCGGCGTAGCCCTGGCCCGTGGCGTCGCTGCGCACCCAGTAGCCGATCTCGCAGCGCGGCACGGCCCACTTGAGGGAGTGCAGGCCGGTCGAGCCCACCAGGCGGCCGCTGCGGTCGAACATGTGGTAGCGGAAGTCCGCCTGTGTGACGAAGGCGGCGATGGCCGAGCGGAGGTTGGCGCGCGCGCCCGCTTCGTCGTAGCTGTCCGTGGCCCACGGCATCCAGACCTTCAGCTCGGGCAGCGAGCTCCGCACGGCCTCGGTCAGCGCCGTCGCGTGATCCAGGGTGGGTGCACGCAGCTCGATCGGACCCGCGTCGATCAGCTCTGGCGCCTCGGGAAGGGTTCTCACGGTGTCCTCCTGCGTCCGGTTCCGGACTGCCCTGGAGGATAACAGCGGCGCCGGGTGCTAGCATCTGCTCCGGTCGGCGGCGCGGCTGCCGACCGTCCTGACCATGTCGAACAACCTGCAGGCTCTCACCGCGCTGTCCATCTTCGTGCTGACGCTCGTGCTGGTCATCTGGCGTCCACGCGGCCTCGGCATCGGCTGGAGCGCGCTCATCGGCGCTGCGCTGGCCCTGGCTTCCGGCGTGGTGCAGCCGGCGCACGTGCCGGAGGTGTGGGACATCGTGTGGAACGCCACCCTCACCCTGGTGGCCATCATCATCTCCAGCCTCGTGCTGGACGAAGCGGGCTTCTTCGAGTGGGCCGCGCTGCACATGGCGCGACTGGGTGGCGGCAACGGCCGCAGGCTCTTCGCCCTGCTGGTGCTGCTGGGCGCGGTGGTCTCCGGTCTGTTCGCCAACGACACGGCGGCGCTGGTCATGACCCCGATCGTCATGGCCATGTTGCTGCGCTTACGGGCGAGCCCGGCAGCAACTCTGGCTTTCGTCATGGCCGCGGGCTTCGTCGCGGACACGGGGAGCCTGCCGCTCGTGGTGTCCAACCTCGTGAACATCATCAGCGCCGACTACTTCGGGCTGGGCTTCGGCGAGTACGCGGGTGTGATGGTGCCGGTGGGCCTCGTCTCCGTGGCGGTCAGCCTTGCAGTGCTGCTGTGGTACTTCCGCAGGAGCATCCCCCGCAGCTACGACGCTTCGCAGCTGCCGCGGCCCGCCACCGCCATCCGCGACGCTGCGGCCTTCCGCGCCGGCTGGTGGGTGCTGGCCTGGCTGCTGCTGGGCTTCTTCGGGCTCGAGCGCCTGGGGGTGCCCGTGAGCGCGGTGGCGGCCACCGGCGCCCTGGCCCTCTACCTGGTGGCAAGGCGCAGCGGCCGCATCGACACCCGCCGGGTGGTGGTGGAGGCCCCCTGGCAGATCGTGCTCTTCTCGCTGGGCATGTACCTGGTGGTGTACGGCCTGCGAAACCAGGGTCTCACCGACCTGCTGGCGGCGCTGCTGGACGGGTTCGCGGCTCAGGGTCTGTGGACCGCCACGTTGGGAACCGGTCTCCTCACGGCCTTTCTGTCGTCGGTCATGAACAACCTGCCCACGGTCCTGATAGGCGCCCTGTCCGTGGACGCCAGCAGTGCCAGTGGCGTGGTACAGCAGGCCATGGTCTACGCCAACGTGGTGGGCAGCGACCTGGGGCCCAAGATCACCCCCATCGGCTCGCTGGCCACCCTGCTATGGCTGCACGTGCTGGCCCGCAAGGGCGTAAGGGTTACGTGGGGGTACTACTTCCGGGTGGGAGTGGTGCTCACGTTACCCGTGCTGCTGGTGACCCTGGCGGCGCTGGCGTTACGGTTGAGCTGAGCACCGTACGCCACGGCAAGGCTAAGGCTTGCGCCGCGGGATCGAGAGCGTCTGCCACCGCTCTCCTCGCAGGTGCTTCGCCAGCAGCACTATCTGGCCCACGTGGTGACTGGTATGGGCGAAGTTGCGCGTCAGCGCCTTGAGGACGGTATGGGGCTCCCCGCGGATGTGAACCGTGCGCTCAAGGTCGGCGGGAGTCAGCGCGTCGAGGGTTCCCCACAGGATGCGGAACCCCTCCTGCCATTCCGCTAGCAGGGTAGGCACCGGCAAGGGCGTGAACTCGAACTCCCCATCGCGGTTCCGGTCGGGTTTCTCGCCGTCTGTCGTGAGGAAGTCGGTGAACCGCGACCGCAGGTTCCCGGCCACGTGCCGCACTATCACAGATATGGGGTTGCTCCACTCGTCTAGAGTGGCGTGCCATTCCGCCTCGTCCAGCTGGGTCAGTGCGGCGTCGCCCAGGTCCTTCTGAGAGCGGTAGCCGCCCTTCATCTCCCCGATGATGGCTGTACCCAGATCTAGTTCCGGTGACTCCTGCATCCTGAGGCATGGTACGCCTTCCAGCGCCGGCCGCAGGCCACAGATGCGTTCAACGCTCGGTGGCTTCGGCCCATGGCGCACCATGGAGCGAAGCCACCGACACCCCTTACTTCGGGAGCCCTATCGGCTAAGGGCGTCGAACGTCATTCGAGCACCGCGGCGCCACCGACCGCCGTCTTCGCATCGGCGCTATCCGCTACCGACCGGGGCTCCTTGCGGCGCGCCAGGGCGGAGGGCCACCAGACGGCGGGCCCGATGTCGTAGACCAGCGCGGGCACCAGCAGGGTGCGCACCACGAAGGTGTCGAGCAGTACCCCGAAGGCCACTATGAAGGCGATCTGGGCCAGGAAGAGGATGGGAATGACCCCGAGCGCGGCGAAGGTGGCCGCCAGCACGATGCCAGCCGAGGTGATGACACCACCGGTGATGGCCAGGCCGCGCAGCACTCCACCACGCGTGCCGTGCGTCAGCGCCTCCTCGCGCACGCGGGTCATGAGGAAGATGTTGTAGTCGATGCCCAGCGCCACCAGGAACACGAAGCCGTAGAGCGGCACCGCTGGGTCCGCACCGGGGAAGCCGAAGACGTTGTTGAAGATCAGCGCCGCCACGCCCATGGCGGTGCCGAACGACAGCACGGTGGAGGCCACCAGCAGGATTGGCGCCAGTATGGACCTGAGGAGCACCATGAGGATGAGCACGATTACGACCAGCACGATGGGGATGATCAGGTTGCGGTCGCGGATGGAGGCGTCGTTGGTGTCCACGGCGGTGGCGGTGACGCCGCCCACCAGGGCGCCCGGCATGGCGCTGTTCAACTCCTCCCGGATCTGGCGCACGGCCGTGGCGGCCGCCTCCGAGTCGGCAGCCAGGTCCAGGGTGGCCTGGAGCAGCACGTCACCGCGCACTACCGTGGGGGCCGGTGGCGGCGTGCCGGGGCGCCCGGCCGCTCGGATGCCGTCGGCCGTCACCGGCGCCGTGCCGCTGGCGCTGCCGGCCGTGACCACGGCTAAGCTGGAGACCTCCGGTCGGGCCAGCAGCAGGTCGGTGGCGTCCTGCAGGCTGGACTCCTGGACCACCACCAGCACTGGGCTACCGGAACCACCGGGGAAGTGCTTGCCGAGGGCCACCTGTCCGTCGCGTGCCTCAGAGGCGCCGAGCAGCAGGTCCGACTGCGGCACACCGACGGCGTCCAGCTGCGTCACGCCGAGGGCGCCCACTGCCAGCACCATGGTGGTGGCGATCCAGATGAGGCGGGGGCGCTTGGGTATGAGTCGCGCCACCCAGGCCCACGGTCCGCGGGTGGGCATGCCCTGCGAGGCGGCCACCACTTCGGGCTCGTAGGCGGGCTTGCGGGGCCAGAACGCCGCGCGGCCGAGCAGCTGCAGGATGGCCGGCAGCAGCGTCAGCGACGAGAGCATGGCGAA
>CAYXUE010000001.1:124555-126565 GCA_964467885.1 uncultured bacterium
GAGAGGCTGGTGGTCAGCACCGCCACGGGCAGCAGTAGGGAGCGGTAGACGAAGACGAGGATGACAAGCACGGCCAGCAGGGCCACTACGAGCAGCAGGCCGTCTATCCCCGCGAAGCCCTCGCCCAGGTCGGCGATGAAGCCGGCGGGCCCGGTCACGTAAACGGAGACGCCGTCGGGCACGTTCTCCTTCAGGGTCTCGCGCAGTTCGGCCACGCTATCGCCCGTGGGAGCTTCTCCCCCTACCAGCGCGAAGGCCTGGGCCGCCCGCCCGTCGGCGGACGGGATGGCGGGCGAGAGCCCCTCCCCCAGGGCCGGAAGCTCCGCCGCAGCGGCCAGCCCAGCGGCCATGACCTGGCGCTGCTCGTCCGTTATGGGCTCGTCGCTTTCGTAGACGATGATGGCGGGGAGGGCGCCGGAATCGCTGAACTCGCCCAGCAGCGCCTGCACCTGTGTGGCGTCAGCGGACTCGGGAAGGTAGGTGGTCTGGTCGTTCGAGGAGACCTCCCCCACGCGCGCGAAGTAAGGGCCGCCCACACCTGTGCCGACGAGCCAGACGAGGATGATGAGAAGCGGGAGCACCGCGCGCCGTAGCGGGTGGGCGCGGTTGGTTTCAGGTCGGGGCGCTTGGTTACCGGTTGCGCGTCCGGTGGGCGTTTGAGCCACGGTAGGACCTCCGAGTATCGCGAGCCTATCTATTAGCTAGTTAGGCTAGCAAGTAACCTAGCATGATGCTTTGAAGGTGTAAAGTACATGTATGCCTGACATGGTCGACAGCCCGGACGTGGTGTCCGAAGCCCTGTACTACCTCTCCAACAGCGATCCCGAAGGCCGCTTGGTCGACAGTAGCGCCTACTCGGAGGAGGACATAGCGCAGATCGGCCAGCTCATGACCGCCCTGGCACGCCTGCGCGACGCCGAGCGCGCCCTGTCGCAGGCTTCGCTCGAGTACATGCAGCTGAACCGCAACGACATGCGCGCGCTGCACTACCTCATCGCCGCCAAGAACCGCGGCGTGGTGGTCACCCCGGGCGCCATCGCGGCGCACCTCAAGATCTCCACGGCTTCCACCACCAAGCTCCTGGACCGCTTAGAGGAGGGGGGCCACATAACCCGCGAGCCCCACCCCACGGACAGGCGGGCCTTGGCCATAGCCATCACGCCCCAGACCCACGAAGCCGCCCTCCACACGGTGGGTCGGCAGCACGCCAAGCGCTTCTACGCGGCTGCCAGGCTGGACCGCCAGCAGCGCGAGACCGTCATCCGCTTCCTGAACGACATGACAAGTGAGATAACGGCCGGCACCGAGAGCTGGGCGCACAGGGCCACGACCGCGGCAGCCACGACCGGAACGGCCGAAGGCGACGGGACCGGAACGTTAGGCTCCAGCGAGTAGCGGCAGGGGCGCCGAACTTCCCTAGGGTGCGTCCTGGATGAGTTCCAGAGCGAGCTGCGATCCGTCCACGCGTTCCACGGTGAACTCACCACGCGCCTCCAGGGCGCTGGCCGGATCGTGCACTATGTCCCACCCCGTCTGACGGGTCATGTAGCCCTCGTACGCGCCGCTGATCAGCAGGGTGGTTTCGTCCACCACCTCCACGGCCGTCAGCTCGAAGCTGCCCTCAGTGAAGGCGTAGTAGTCGTCGGCGGAAGGCCCATCCGGGGTGTACTTGATCTCCACCTCTTCGGGGTCCATGAGTTCGAGCGTCGTGGGGTCGAGCGGGAACTGGAGGACCACGCCGTGGGGCGCCGAAGAGTCGTGGCCATCGAAGCTGAAAGTGAGGGCCACCCAGATGGTGTCCGGCGTCAGCGCGATGCCGCCCATGGTGATGCCCTCCATGAAGCTGTAGGTGGCCGTGTGCTGCTCCGTGCCCGCCACGCGCTCCAGGATGGCCTTCTGCTGCGGGTCCTCCACCCGGTCCGCCACGTCCTCGGGGACGTACGTGCCGTAAGTGTGCAGGGTGCGCTCCTCACCGTCGATGACGGTGGTGAGGGTGCCGGTTTCGAACCA
>CAYXUE010000002.1:0-88988 GCA_964467885.1 uncultured bacterium
TCATCGTGGTCGGCGCCGGCGGCGCGGGCCTGATGGCCGCCCGTTACGCGGCGCATAACCCCAACGTCTCGGTGGCGGTCATCACCAAGCTCTACCCCACGCGCTCGCACACCGGCGCAGCGCAGGGGGGTGTGGGTGCGGCTCTGGGGAACGTCAGCGAGGACCATCCCGAATGGCACGCCTTCGACACCGTCAAAGGCGGCGACTACCTGACCGACCAGGACGTGGCCGTGGCCTTCGCGGAGGAGGTCATCGACGCCGTCTACGAGCTGGAGCACATGGGGCTGCCGTTCAGCCGCACGCCCGATGGACGCATCGCTCAGCGCAAGTTCGGTGGCCACACCCGCGAGCACGGCAAGGCGCCCGTCGAGCGCGCCTGCTACTCGGCCGACCGCACGGGCCACATGATCCTCCAGACGCTCTACCAGCAGTCCGTCAAGGACCAGGTCACCTTCTTCAACGAGTTCCACGTGCTGGACATGGTGATAGTCGACGGCGAATGCCGCGGCGTGGTGGCCTACGAGCTGGCCACGGGCGAGCTGCACGTGTTCCAGGCCAAGTCCACCATCGTGGCGGCGGGCGGCACCGGCCGCATGTTCCAGGTCACGTCCAACGCCCACGCGCTCACCGGCGACCTCATGAGCATCGCCTGGCGCCGCGGGATCCCCATGGAGGACCCGGAGTTCTTCCAGTTCCATCCCACCGGCCTCTACAAGATCGGGGTGCTGCTCACCGAGGGCGCCCGCGGGGAGGGCGGCATCCTGCGGAACGCGGAGGGCGAGCGCTTCATGGAGCGCTACGCGCCCACCATCAAGGACCTGGCCCCGCGCGACATGGTGAGCCGGGCCATGTACCTCGAGATCCGCGAGGGCCGCGGCGCCGGTCCCGACAAGGATTACATCCTCCTGGACCTCACCCACATCGACGCCCACATCATCGAGGAGCGCCTGCCCGACATCACGGAGTTCGCGCGCATCTACCTGGGTGTGGACCCGGTGAAGGAGCCGGTGCCCGTGCAGCCCACGGCGCACTACGCTATGGGCGGCATCCCCACCAACATCGACACGAACGTCATCTGGGACGGCCAGAACACCATCGTGCCCGGCCTCTACGCCGCCGGTGAGGTGGCCTGCGCCAGCCTCCACGGCGCCAACCGCTTGGGCACCAACTCGCTCGGCGACCTCCTGGTGTTCGGCCGGCGCGCGGGCCGCAACGGCAGCGCCTATGCCGAGACGGCGCAGTTCGGCGAGATCCCGCGGGACGCCCTGGACGCGGCGCGCGAGTTGGTGGACACGGCCATGAACGGCCCCCGCACCGAGCGCGTCTCGCACCTGCGCAAGGACCTGCAGCGCACCATGATGGACAACGCCTCGGTCTTCCGCACGCACGAGACGCTCTCCACGCAGATAGAGGAGCTCAAGCAGCTCCGCGAGCGGTACAAGAACATCGGCGTGGAGGACAAGAGCAAGCGTTTCAACACCGAGCTGATGGAGGCCATAGAGCTAGGCTTCATGCTCGACAACGCCCAGGCCCTGGTGGAGGCCGCACTCAACCGCACGGAGTCGCGCGGTGCTCACTCGCGAGAGGACTACAAGGAGCGCGACGACGACAACTGGCTGAAGCACTCCATGGTCTACAAGGAGGGCGACGGCGTCAGGATCGACTACAAGCCCGTAACGCTCGGCGTCTACGAGCCGAAGCCACGGGTGTACTGAGGTAGCTGGATGAACGTCACCGTACGCATCAAGAGATATGACCCCGAGATCGACCCCCGGCCCCGCTGGCAGGAGTTCAAGCTGGAGGTCGAGCCCATGGACCGGGTGCTCGACGTCCTGAACGAGATCAAGTGGGAGCAGGAGGGCTCGCTGGGCTTCCGGCGCTCGTGCGCGCACGGCATCTGCGGCTCGGACGCCATGAAGATCAACGGCCGCAACCGCCTGGCCTGCAAGGTCCTGGTGAAGGACCTGGGCGACCGCATCGACGTGGAACCGCTGCCCGGCATGCCCGTGCTGCGCGACCTCATCGTCGACATGGAACCGTTCATGGACGCCTACAAGTCCATCGTGCCGTACCTCATCAACGACGATCCGGCCCCGCCCCGCGAGCGCCTGCAGTCGGCCGAGGAGCACGCCCGCTTCGACGAGACCACCAAGTGCATCCTCTGCGCGGCCTGCACGTCCAGCTGCCCCATCTTCTGGACGAACGGCCGTTACATCGGACCCGCCGCCATCGTCAACGCGCACCGCTTCCTGTTCGACTCGCGCGACCAGGGCTCCAAGCAGCGCATCGAGGTCCTCTCCAGCATGAACGGCGTGTGGCGCTGCCGCACCGCCTACAACTGCACCGAGGCCTGCCCGCGCGGCATCCCCATCACCGACGCCATCGAGCAGGTCAAGCGCGAGCTCGTGTGGCAGCGCAACTGAGCTAGCCCCCGCCTACGCACGCAACGCGGCCGCGACGCACGTCCCGTGGGACGGCGACGCGGCCGCTGTTCATGGGGCGCACCGGGGCGGCTGGCTGGACGGAGTCCGCGCGTGTCCGCCGCTCAGCCCAGGTAGACCACGGCCTCCACCTCGACCAGCGCGCCCTTGGGCAGGCCGGCCACCGCCACCGTGCTGCGAGCGGGCAGGCCCGCGCTCATGTAGCGGCCGTACACCTCGTTGAAGGCCGCGAAGTCGTCCATGGTGGTGAGGAAGCAGGTGGTCTTGACCACCCGGTCGAAACCTACGCCGACCTCGTCCAGGATGCCCTTCAGGTTCTCCATCGCCCGGGTGGTCTGCTCCGTGATGTCGCCGCCCGGCCACGACCCGTCGGGGTTGAGCGGGATCTGGCCGGCGGTGAAGAGCAGGTCGCCCACCCTGACGGCTTGGGAGTAGGGGCCGATGGCTTCGGGCGCTTTCGAGGTTGCGATGATCTCTTTCATGCCACAGGCTATCAGGCCGCGCTGCGGCGGAACCGCGCTCAGCTCCGCCAGATGAGGAACAGAGCCAGCAGGACTATCAGGTAGGCGGAGCCCAAGATCCAGAAGCGGTA
The DNA here is from genome assembly GCA_964467885.1 of uncultured bacterium. Taxonomy (GTDB): domain Bacteria; phylum Deinococcota; class Deinococci; order Deinococcales; family Trueperaceae; genus JAAYYF01. The sequence continues at coordinate 3,034 of CAYXUE010000002.1, forward strand.
GGGGTACCACGGGTGGCGCCGCAGGCGCTGCAGGGGACCGTTGCTGGGGAAGCCGTCCTCCACGCGTCTTATGCCGGAGAGCGTCTCGCCTATATCCACCGATTCGGCCTCGAGGGGCGTGCCCGGCAGGTCGTACTGCTTGGGCCGGAACGCCACCTCCTCCACTCGCAGCACCGTGGCCGTGAGGTTGTCCGGCGCGCCGCGTTCGTTGGCCTCCTCGATGAGCGCAGCGGTGGCCGCCTCCGGGTCCGTGTTGGCGGCCAGCTGAGCTATGCGCTTCTCGTCCAGCAGCATGCTCACGCCGTCGCTGACCACCACCACCAGGTCGCCTGGCAGCACGTTGAAGTAGAGCACGTCCAAGCGGAAGGTGGGGGTGGCGCCGATGGCGTTGGTGATGACGTTGCGCCAACGGTGGCGCTTGGCCTCCTCTTCGCTGAGGAGCCCCTGCCGTACGCGGTCCGCCACCCAACTGTGGTCCGCCGTGAGGCGCGTGACGGCGCCGTCGCGGATGAGGTAGGCGCGTGAGTCGCCCACGTGGCCCACCAGGCCCACCTGGTCATCTATCAGCACGGCCGTCAGCGTTGTGCCCATGCCCTTGTGCTGCGGGTTCTCGAGAGCGTAGTTGTACACCTCGACGTTGGCTGCCTGGGCCGCGCGCGCCAGCGCCACCGGCGGTTGGGCCCGGCTGCGCCGCAACGACTCCACCATGGTCTCCACGGCGCGGCGGCTGGCGATCTCGCCCGCCGTGTGGCCGCCCATGCCGTCCGCCACCACGGCCAGGTGGCCGCGGCCCGGTACCTCGCCCACGTAGAAGAAGTCCTGGTTGAGGCTGCGCACCCGGCCCGGGTCGGTGGCGCCCGCGCTCAGCACACGCGTTGCCTGCGCCCCGCCCCTGCCGCGCGGGCCGCCGGGTGCGGTGCTGGAAGCTGCCTCGTCCCTGCGCGCCCCCTCGCGCAGGACCTCGCTACCGGAGGCGCGCGGTGAGGCCCGCGCTTCGTCAGCCGGTGGTAGGGGCCCTGCCATAGTGGGACATGATATAGCCCACCTCGTCTGAAGCAACGCCGGTTTCCGAACATCCGACCCCGCGAACGCCCGCCCTGGCCTTCCGGCCGCCGGACCGCCCCCAGGTTGATATGCTCCGGCGCATGAACGGCGACGGCGGCAGCAACGGACCGCAAGGGGCGGTCCCGGGGAGCGGCGGGAAGCGAACGGCGCAGGTCACCGGGCGCAGTGCCCTGGCGTTGGCTCAGGCGGTGCGTTCCGGCCAGACCAGCGCTACCGAAGTGATCCGCGCGGCGCTGGAGCGCGCGCAGGCGGAGCAGGAGACCACGAACGCCTTCATCACCGTCGCCTCCGAGCAGGCGCTGGCCGGGGCCGACCGCCTCGACGCCCGCCTGCGGGCGGGGGAGGACGTGGGCCCGCTGGCGGGGGTGCCGCTGGTGGTGAAGGACAACCTCGTCACCCGCGGTGTCCGCACCACCGCCGGCTCCGCCATGCTGGAAGGTTTCGTTCCGCCTTACGACGCCACGGTCGTGGCGCGCTTGGTGGAAGCCGGCGCAGTGGTCATAGGCAAGAGCAACCTCGACGAGTTCGGGATGGGCTCCGGCAACGAGAACAGCACCTTCGGCCCGGTGAGGAACCCCGTCGACCCCAGCCGGGTGGCTGGCGGCTCCTCGGGCGGCTCCGCGGCCGCCGTGGCCGCCGGCGCCGCGCCCTTGGCGCTGGGGAGCGACACGGGCGGTTCCGCCCGCCTGCCAGCCACCTTCTGCGGGGTGTTCGGCTTCAAGCCCAGTTACGGGGCGCTATCCCGTAATGGCCTCATCGCCTACGCCAGCTCCTTGGACCAGGTGGGCATCCTGGGGCACGACCTGGCGGACGTGGAGCTGGCCTTCGAGCTGGCCGCCGGTGTGGACCCTCTGGACGCCACCACCTACGAGCAGGAGGCTGACGGCGCTGGCGCGCCGGTCCTGCCGGAAGACCTGACGGGCGTGCGCATCGGACTGATCGACGAGGTGATGAGCGCCGTGGCCGGTGACGACGGGGACGCGCCCGCCGGCTTCTCCAAGGAGGCCCTCGCGGCGGTGCGGCACGCGGCGGCCGAGCTCGAGACGCGCGGCGCGCGACTGGTGGAGCTCTCACTGCCCAGCGTGGTCCACGCCCCCACCTGTTACTACGTGGTAGCCACGGCCGAGGCGTCCAGCAATCTGGCGCGCTTCGACGGCACCCTCTTCGGGGGCAGGAGCGGCGCGCTGGGCGACGGTCAGGAAGCCGTGATGAACCGCGTGCGGGGCGAGCTGTTCGGCGCCGAGGTCAAGAGGCGCCTGCTCTTCGGCACGCTGGCGCTGTCCGAGGGTTACTACGACCGCTACTACGGCCGCGCTCTGAGGGTCAGGCGCCTGATAGCGGACCAGCTGGAAGCGGCGCTGCGCGAGGTGCAGTTCCTGCTGCTGCCCGGATCGGCGGGCGTGGCCTTCCCGTTGGGGGAGTCGCAGGAGGAGCCGTTCGAGGCGCGCTTCGCGAGGCACGCGTTCTACTCCGACATGGCCACCTCCCTCGCCAACCTGGCGGGGCTGCCGGCGCTGAGTGTGCCCTACGGCAGCGCCGCTGGGCTGCCGCTGGGCGTGCAGCTCATGGGGCGTGCGCGGGCTGACAGCCAGGTACTGCGCCTGGCCCGCTCGCTGACCTGACGCCTCCCAAGGGCGGGCGCGGATGGCGATCCGGCGCCTAGTATGCCGCGCGCTGCTGTGCTATGCTTCTTCGGCTTGACCGTTCGGCCCGGACGGTGGGCTCGCCGAGGCTCCCGCAACCCGCCAAGTGCGGGAAGCGCGGAGCGCCTCAGGCTGGAAGCCGGCCCCGGGCCTGATCCATCGACACCAAGAAGCCGGAAGGAGAGATCATGAAGCGGACTTATCAGCCCAACCGCCGCAAGCGTGCCAAGACGCACGGTTTCCGCGTGCGTATGGCCACACCAGGTGGACGTAACATCATCAAACGTCGCCGGGCCAAGGGCCGCAAGCGCCTCTCGGTATCGGATCGCTGAGTAGCGCTGCGGTCCTCCGCTCGCTGAGCGGCGATCGCGCCTTCCAGCGGCTGCGTAAGGGGCAGAGCGGTGGGAGCAAACACGTCACCATCCGTTGGCGGCCTAACGTGCACGGCGAAGTGCGCGTGGGCATCGTGGTGAGCCGGAAGGTAGGCAACGCCGTGGTGCGCAACCGCGTGCGCCGCCGCCTGCGTGAGGCGCTCCGCGAGACGCTCAAGGGTGGCGTGGCTGACAAGGCCACCAACCGTTCGAGACCCTCGTTCGACCTACTCATCATCGCTAGACCCTCTGCCGCGGAAGCCGACTACCAGGAGCTGCGGCGCTCGCTGCGCTCAGGGCTCGCCCGCGCGTCCCTCTTACCGTGAACGAACCAACCCCCACCAAGGCCAAGGTCACCGGCGCCCGCGCCGTGGCCACCTGGCCGTTACGTATCTACCAGCGGTACCTATCGCCCCTCAAGGGCGCCCCCAGCTGCCGGTTCCACCCCACCTGCAGCGCCTACGCCATAGAAGCCATCGAGGTGCATGGCGTGCTGAAGGGCAGCTGGATGGGCATTCTGCGTGTGCTGCGCTGCCATCCGTTCCACCCCGGCGGGCACGACCCCGTGCCGCCCAAGCGCAAGCCGGCGGGCGGTGGCGGAACGCACCGCTCCACCCTCAACAGCGATATCTCAACTGCACGTATCTACGACACGAAGGCGTCGACTGCCGATGTCCCCACGGAGGCACATTGAAACCGTTACGTAACCTGCTCCTGGCGCTCGGCCTGGCGGGCCTGGCTCTGGCGTCCACCGCCTCCGCGCAGGTGGCCACCGAAGCCGCCGATTTCGACGTCGCCGAGTTCAGAGCGCTGGACAAGGTCCAGGCAACCTGTAACGGCGCCAGCCCTTCCTTCTTCTGCGAACTGCAGGACGACCAGCTGACCCTGATCACCGGCAAGGGCGTGGACTACTTCTTCACCCCCGCCGGCGAGCTGGCGGCCGCCTTCGCCAAGCAGCAGCGCGGTCAGCGTTACAACAACTACGCGCTGGACAACGGCATCAACCTCGTGCCGTTCGACTCCTCCGTGCCCGGCCTCGCATTCATGGTCGACGGCGAGTACAGCGCGCCCACGGAGGCGCAGGGCGAATGGTCCCGCAACGGCGACGGGCTGCTGGTGGGGCGATACAGCGCCAACTACTCCTCCGCGGACGGCGACTTCGCCGTCGATAGGCAGATCGTCCTGCGCGAGGGCAGCGACACCTTCGACCTGACCCTCGAGGTGGAGCGCCTGGGCGGCGACGAGGAAGTCCTCGTCCAGGTGGCCTCGCCCGGCATCGGCAGGGTGGCCAACCCCACCGTGAAGATCGGTTACGGCGACAGCTTCACCCTCAACCCGCCCGAGCAGGTCTTCCAGGCGCCGACCTACATGGCGTTGCAGCAGAACGACAACAACCGCGGCTTCGCCTTCGTGCTCAGGCCGGCCGTCACCGGTGACCAGCTGCAGGCCACTTTCCTGCGCCCCAACCGCGTGGCGTTCCAGACGGAGATCGCCGCCGGGGCCGGCGCCAGCGCCAACCTGCAGGCCTCCATGTACGCCGGCCACAACGAGCTGGTTCGCTACCACCAGGAGGAATACCTCGACCTGCCGGGCCTGTTCCGGCCGAACATCCTGGGGCGCCTCTCGCTGCTCATCGTCAAGCTCCTGGAGTTCATCCACCAGTACGTGCCCAACTGGGGCCTCTCGATCATCGTCCTCACCCTCATGTTCCGGGCGTTGGTCTGGCCGCTCATCACCACACAGACCAAGTCCATGTTCGGCATGCAGCGGCTGCAGCCCAAGCTGCAGGAGTTGCAGCGCAAGTACAAGGACGACCGCGAGAAGCTGACGCAGGAGACCATGGCGCTCTACAAGGAGGCCGGGGTCAACCCGGCGGGCGGCTGTCTGCCCATCCTCCTGCAGATGCCCCTGTTCATCATCCTGTGGCGCGTGTTCGTGAACTTCGAGTTCAACGAGGGCTTCCTGTGGCTGCCCGACCTGGGGCAGTCCGACCCGTTCTTCATCCTGCCCGTGCTCTACGTGCTGGTCATGCTGGCCACCTCGTACTTCTCGTCGCGCGGCAACCCGCAGATGCTGCGGCAGTCGATGATCATCAACGTCGTCTTCGTCTTCATCATCATCAACTTCCCCGCCGGTGTGCTGGTCTACTATGTGGTATCCATGTTGGTACAAGTCTTCCAGTACTGGCTCCTCAGTCGTGGTCAGCCCACGCCTGCTCTAGCCGGTGCCGGCGCGGGGGCGCCAGCCAAGCTAGCCGCTTCGGGTAAGTCCGCAGGCGGTAACCAGGCCTCCAAGTCCGGCAACGGCTCCAACGCGGGCAAGGCCAACAAGGGCGGCAAGGGCGCGTCCAGCGAGAGTGGATCCGGGGGGGCTGGCAAGCAGGAGACCGGCAAGTCCGCCAAGGGTGGCAAGCGCCGTAAGTGAGGCCTGAGCATGAGTGATTCTGATCTCGATAAGTACCTAGAGGGCATCGGCATCGATGTCGGGGAGGGCGAGGGCGAGAAGAGCGAGTTCGAGGCCCTGTTGGCCGAGGAGCCCGAGTACGAGTCGCCCGCCTTCCTGGCCGGGCCGGTCGTCACCGGCTCGCCTCTGGAGCGCGCCGAGTCGTTCCTCGTCAACCTGCTGCTCAACCTGGATCCCGCCTACGCGGTGGAGGTGGAGCAGGTCAGCGACGAGGAGATCCAGGCCGAGATCTACGGCGGCGACCCCGGGCGCATAATCGGCCGCAACGGCCGCACGCTCGCCGCGCTCGAGTTCGTGGTCAACGCCGTGGTGAACCGCGACGTGGACGACTGGATCCGCGTGAACGTGGACGTGGGCGGCTACAAGCGCCGACGCGACGACCGCCTCCGCAAGGATGCCAACGCCGCCGCGGCGCGCGTGCGCAAGAGCGGCGTGCCGGTGGAGCTGCAGCCCATGTCCGCTGCCGAAAGGCGCGTGGTGCACATGGCCCTGGCGGACGAGCCCGGTGTCATCACCGAGTCCGCGGGCGAGGGGGCCGACCGGCGCGTGGTGGTCAAACCCGCCTGAGGCAGCACGGCGCCACAGCATGACGGAACCAGCATGATCAACGAGGCCGGGGTGGGCGAGAGCGAGCAGCCGCGCGACGTAGCGGCTGCTCGTCGTCTACTGGTCCGCCGCCTGCAGGCCGCGGGCGTGCCCAGCCCGGAGGCGGACGCGGTTCTGCTACTGGAGGGCGCCCTCGGCGTGGACCGCGCCACGCTGCTACTGCAGCCGGACAGGCCGGTGGGCCAGGAGGCAGGCGCGCGGCTGGCGGAGATGCTGAGGCGCCGCGTGGCGCGCGAGCCCCTGCAGCTGATCCTCGGCAGAGCCCACTTCTACGGGCTGGAACTGGCCGTCACTCCGGGCGTGCTGATACCCAGGCCGGAGACCGAGCGCCTGGTGGAGTTGGTTCTGACCGAGACGAGGCGCACGGCGACCGAGGAGCCCACCCTGCTCGACGTGGGCACCGGCAGCGGGGCCATAGCGCTGGCGCTGCAGGCGGAGTGGCCGGCGGCCACCGTGTGGGGCACGGACGTGTCGCACGAGGCCGTCGCCCTGGCTCGGCGCAACGCCGCCGAGCTGCAGCTGCCCGTGAGGTTCAGGCTCTCCGACCTGCTGGCGGACCCGGACGTTGCGCACGTGGCGGCGCGCTGCACGGCGCTCGTCAGCAACCCGCCCTACCTGCCGGAGGCTGACCGCGCGCGGCTGCCCCCCGAGGTGCAGTCCGACCCCGGCACGGCGCTCTTCGCCGGAAGCGACGGGCTAGCCGTGGCGCGGCGCCTGGCCAGGCAGGCCGGCCGCATCCTGCCCGGCGGCGCCCTGCTGGCGCTGGAACTGGACCCACGCAACGTGCGCGCTTTCGCCGGTTCGCTGGTGGGTTGGAAGGACGTGCGGGTGGAGGAGGACCTGGTGGGGCGGCAGCGCTTCGTACTGGCGCGCCGCTAACTACGCGGGGTGCATGCCCTGGCTACCGGCAGAGCTATGCCCGTGGCTGCTCACTCCCGCTCGCCCTGCTCGCGCGGCGGCAGGGGCGGCACCTCGGGCATCTCCTCCAGCGCATGCTGCCGGGGGGCGGGGCCGCGCTTGAAGTCGGAGGCGCCACTGCCACGAGTAGCCTGCTCCGCCTGCCGGTCGCTCAGGAAGCTGGCGAGGACCAGGAGCGCGGCGCCTATGACCACGCAGCTGTCGGCCACGTTGAAGACGGGGAAGTCGAACCAGCCCACGCGGAAATGGATGAAGTCCACCACGTAACCGAGGCGGAAGCGGTCGATCATGTTGCCGGCTGCCCCGGCCAGCACCAGACCGAGGGCGGTGCCGGTGAGGGCGCCGAGGCGCCCACCGTTGCGCAGCAGGTAGATGATCAGCCCCAGGGTCACCGCGGCCGAGAGAAGGCCCAGCAGGAACGTGCCGTCGATGGTGAGGCCGCCCAGGGGTACGTTCAGGTCGCGCAGCAGCCCGAAGGCCGCGCCGGTGTTGCGGGAGTGCGTGAGCGCGAAACCGAGCCCGAGCGGGATGCTCTCGCCCAGCTGCATGTTGTTCACGACGAGGTACTTGGTCAGCTGGTCGAGGCCGACCAGGAGGGCTGCAACGAGGATAGCCACGCCCCGCAGTATACGGCTACGCCGTGCTCCTGGCCGGCGAGGCCGGGTGTATACGGCCTATTGCCTCAGGTACACAGTGCTCGGGTGCCGGCGGTATGGTGGGCCGAGTCATGGGAGTCGGGGGAGAGGAACAGCGGGGCGCCCTCCTGACCGAGGCGATGCCCCAGGAGGTCGAACGATAATGGCGCCAACCCTAGAGGACGTGAAGAGAGTGCTGGCAAGCGAGGGCAAGGACCTCGTACGCTTCACCGAAGCTCTCTTCGAGAGAACCGATCACACGCTATTCAGCACGTACGACGCTGGGTCGTTGGGCGCCATGGCGCGCCAGGGCTTCGACTTCCTGCGGGAGTCGCGCGGCGAGCCGCGCGTACGGGTCTTCAACCCGGACGGGCAGGACGGTTGGAGCTCGCCCCACACCGTCATCATGCTGACCCTCACTGACCGGCCTTTCATCGTGGACTCGGTGCAGACCGAGCTGAGGCGCCGCGGGCGGCCGCTCTACAACCAGCTGCACCCCATCATCCCTGTGAGCCGCAACGTGGCTGGCGAGCTGCTCAGCGTCGGGGAGGAGGGCGCCAGCCCCGAATCGTTCGCGCTCTTCTTCGTGGAGCGCAGCGAAGAGGCTGACCAGCACGAAGCGCTGCGTCAGGCCCTCGAGAACGTGCTCAAGGACGTGGTGCTGGCCACGGACGACTACCGGGCCATGCTGCGCCGTTCCGAAGAGGTGGAGGAGTACCTCGAGGAGTTGGCGGAGAAGGGCGTTAGCGGGCCGCTGGCGGTGCCGCGCGAGGACGTGGACGAGTACGCCGCCTTCATGGACTGGCTGGACGACGACAACTTCATCTTCCTCGGCTACCGCGTGTACGAACTGCTGGACATGGACGGCGTGAAGACTCTGCGCGCCAACACCGAGAGCGGCCTGGGCGTGCTGCGCAAGGTGGAGAGCAGCGGCTACGTCAAGCCCGTGCCGGTGGAGGAGCTGCCCGCGGACCTGCGCGAGCGAGTGACCGGCGGCCGCCTCTTCATCGTCACCAAGGCCAACGCCGAGTCAACCGTGCACCGCGCCCGGCGCATGGACTACGTGGGGGTGAAGACCCTGGCCGAGGACGGCGAGGTGCTGGGCGAGCGCCGCTTCATCGGACTCTTCACCACCAAGGGCCTCAGCGCCCCTGTGGAGGAGGTGCCGATCCTGCGGCGCAAGCTGAAGCAGGTGCTGGACATCGACCAGGCGCCCCCCGGCTCGCACGACTACAAGGCCATCGTGGCGGCCTTCAACGGCATGCCGCGCGAGGAACTCTTCTGGTCGGACGCCCGCCAGATCCACGCCGACATCCGCACCATCCTCAGGCTGGAGCAGGAGCGCACGGTGCGGTTGACCTTGCGCGAGGACCCCCTGAAGCGTGGGGTGGCCGTCATGGTGATTATGCCGCGCGAGCGCCTCTCGGACGAGGTGCGCCAGCGGGTGCAGGAGTACCTGACGGACAGGCTGGCCGCCGGGCGCGTGGACTCGCGCCTGGCCATCGGCGAGGACGAGGGGCATGCCCGCTTCCACTTCTTCTTCGCCACCGACGAGCAGCCCAGCCCGGCACTGCAGCAGGAGTTGGAGGAGAACGTCGCACGCTTGGCGCGCACCTGGGACGAGGAGGTGCGCGAGTTGCTGCAGAGCGCCTACGGCGAGGCCGCCGGGGCGCGCCTGGCGCAACGCTACCTGCCCGCCTTCGACGACCGCTACCGGGCGGACACGAGGCCGGAGCGCGTGGTGGTCGACGTGCGGCACCTCGAGAAGCTCACCGAGGTCCCTCACGTGGTGGACCTCTCCGAACCCGACGCGGACGCGGACCTGCCGGCCGAGAACGCTGCCACGCTGGAGGTGTACCACCGCGATCACGGGCTGGCCCTGTCGGACGTGCTGCCGCTGCTGGAGAACCTGGGCTTCCGCGTGCTGGAGCAGAACCCGTACAACCTCACGGTGGACGGCGAGCACCGCGGCGTGGACGTCTACTCGGTGGCCAACGCCAACGGCGGCCCCATCGGCGTGGAGGAGAACCGCTCGCGCATAGTCAGTGCCATGAGCATGCTGCTGGCGGGCGGCGTGGACAACGACCGCCTCAACCGCCTGATCCTGCACGCCGGCCTGACCGTGCGGCAGGTGGCTCTGCTGCGGCTGTACCAGATGTACTACGCGCAGATCAACTCGGTCATCAGCCGCGCCTTCGTCAACTCGGCCCTGCTGGCCCACCCCCAACTGGCCGCCATGCTGGTGCGCTACTTCGAGACGAAGTTCGACCCCGAGGCTTTCGGCGGCGCCACCACGCCCACCGAGGCGCGGCTCGAGGCGCTGGCCGCCATCGAGCAGGAGTTCACCGAGGGCCTGGCCGGCGTGAAATCGCTGGCGGAGGACCAGGTGCTGCGCGGGCTGCTCGACCTCATGCAGGCCACCGTGCGGGCCAGCTACTTCCTGGGCCTGCCGCGCCTGAGCATCAAGATCGACTCGGCCAAGGTGAGCCTCATGCCCGAGCCGCGGCCCATGTACGAGATCGCCGTGGCCAGCCGCCACGTGGAGGGCACGCACCTGCGCGGCGGCAAGGTGGCGCGCGGCGGCATCCGCTGGTCGGATCGGCACGACGACTTCCGCACCGAGGTGCTGGGGCTGCTAAAGACCCAGACCACCAAGAACGCCGTGATCGTGCCCGTGGGTTCGAAGGGCGGCTTCGTGGTGAAGAACGCGCCCCAGGGTCCCGAACTGCGCGACCACGTACGCACGCAGTACCAGACCTACATCAGGGGCCTCCTGGACCTGACGGACAACCTGGTGGACGGCCAGGTCGTGCATCCCCAGGACCTGGTCATCTACGACGACGCGGACACCTACCTGGTGGTAGCCGCCGACAAGGGCACCGCCACCTTCTCGGACCTGGCCAACGCCACGGCTGCCGAGTACGACTTCTGGCTGGGCGACGCCTTCGCCTCCGGTGGCTCCGCCGGCTACGACCACAAGGGCATGGGCATCACCGCCCGCGGCGCCTGGGAGGCGGTCAAGCGCCACTTCGCCGAGCTGGACGTGGACGTCTACAAGGACACCTTCACCGTGGCCGCCATCGGCGACATGTCGGGCGACGTGTTCGGCAACGGCATGCTCTACACGGACCGCATCCGCCTGCAGGCGGCCTTCAACCACCTGCACATCTTCATCGATCCCGACCCCGACCCGGACACCAGCTACGCGGAGCGCAAGCGCCTCTTCGAGCTGCCTCGCTCCACCTGGGAGGACTACGACCGCTCGCTGATCAGCCAAGGCGGGGGCATCTTCGACAGGGCGGCCAAGAGCATAAAGCTGTCGCCGGAGATCCGCACCATGCTGGGAGTGGAAGCCGAGGCGCTCTCGGGCCAGGAGCTCATCCAGGCCATCCTGCGCATGCCGGTGGACCTCCTGTGGAACGGCGGCATCGGCACCTACGTCAAGGCCGCCGACGAGCGACATGGCGAGGTGGGCGACTCGGCCAACGACGGGGTGCGAGTCAACGGCGGTGAACTGCGCGCCCGCGTGGTGGGTGAGGGCGGCAACCTGGGCTTCACCCAGCTGGGCCGCATCGAGTACGCCTTGAACGGCGGGCGCCTCAACACCGACGCCATCGACAACTCCGCGGGCGTGGACTCGTCCGACATAGAGGTCAACATCAAGATCCTCCTGCAGCCGCTCACGGCCGCCGGCGAGCTGACGCTGCCGGACAGGAACGAGCTCCTCAAGGAGATGACCGACGAGGTGGCCCGCCTGGTGCTGCGGCATAACCACGACCAGGCGCGGGCGCTGAGCCTGGCGCTCAGGGCCAGCCGGCGCGAGCCGGCGCTGTACGCCTCGCTGCTGGAGTACCTGGTCGAGTCCGCCGGCCTCAACCCCAAGGTGGAGTTCCTGCCCACCGCCCGTCAGCTGGAGGAACGGCGCGTGGCGGGCGAGGGCCTGACCAGGCCCGAGCTCTCCGTCATGCTGGCCTACGTGAAGATGGGCCTCTACAGCCGCTTGCTGGAGACGGAGCTGCCCAGCGAACCGCACCTGCAGCACTACCTCTACGACTACTTCCCCGTGCAGCTGCGGGAGCGCTACGCCGGGGCCATCGAGAACCACCGCCTGAAGGCGGAGATCACCGCCACCGTCATCACCAACACGCTGGTGGACAACCTGGGGCTGGCGTTCGTGCACCGCGCCATGCGCGACAACGGCGCCAGCGCCATCGATGTGGTGCGCGCCACGCTCATCGCCCTCGAGGTCATGGACGCGCTGCCCTACTTCAAGCGCATGGAGGAGCTGGGCCCCGAGATCGGCGCGGAGGCGCAGTACACCGCCATCCTCGAGATGGTGCGCGCCGTGCAGGGCGTGGTGAGCTGGATGCTCTTCAACAACATCGGCCACGGCGACTTCGAGCACGTGGTCAGCAGCTACCGCGCCCCGCTGGCGGAGCTCCGTGAGGGTCTGCGCGGCTTCATGCCGCCCGCCGAGGGGGAGCGCTTCGACGCGCGCGTGGCGGAGCTCGCCCAGCTGGGCATCGACCAGGCCACGGCGGCGGACATCGTGGCGCTCGAGTACCTGCCCACGGGCTTCGGGGTCATCCAGGTGGCCAAGGGCACCGGTACACCGCTCCCGGAGGCGGCCGTGCGCTTCTTCGAGCTGGGCGAGCGCTTGGCCCTCGGCTGGCTGCGCGACGAGCTCTCGGAGCTGCCGTACAGCGGACCGTGGGAGAAGATCGCCCTCACGGACCTGGTGATGGACCTGCGCGACGTGCAGCAGCGCCTGACGGCCACGTACTTCAGGGAGCAGCGCACGGGCGACATGAGCGAGTTCCTGGAGCCGCTCACCGCGGTCACGCGCTACGACCGCGCTTTGGCCGAGCTGCGCGAACCGGGCACCCTCGACCTGGCCGCCGGCACGGTGATGGTGCGGCTGCTGCGGCAGGCGGAAGGCGCCGCCGCCCGGGGGCGGGGTCGGGCTGACTGAGCCGATCCTGAGCCCGAGCCGACGGGCTCAATGAAGCGGAGGCCGTGGCTTCACTAGCCACGGCCTCCGTCATCCCACTAACCGATGAGGGCCCTGCTGCCCACGAACGACCGCAGCAGGGCGTCCAGTCGCTCCAGGCCCACCTCGGTGGCGCGCAGCACGTCGTCCTCGCCGTGCAGCAGCAGGCCGTGGCGCGTGGCGTCGCGCAGCCAGGCGGGCGCCAGGTCGGCCACGTGTGCGCCGGTGCGCTCGGCCAGGCGGCCCAAGTCCACGCCCTCGGTGGTGCGCAGACCCGTCATCAGTCGCTCCAGCACAACGTCGTCGGCGTCCAGCACGTCGCGTTCCGGCTCGGCGCCGAGTAACCAGGTCTTGATGGGCGGGTTCTTCACGCGCGTGCCGAAGGGGCCCTCCGGCAGATAGGCGGAGGCGCCGGGGCCCAGCGCCAGGTAGTGACGTCCGCGCCAGTAGGCGAGATTGTGCTGCGACTCGTGGCCGGGCAGCGCGAAGTTGCTGACCTCGTACCGCCTGAGGCCGTACTCCTGCACCACCTGCCCAGCCAACTCGAAGGCGTCCGCGTCTGCCTCCGGATCTACCACGATGCCGCGGCGTCCGAACGGCGTGTTGGGCTCGATGGTCAGGCTGTAGACGCTGAGGTGGGAGGCGCCCAGGTCCAGCACGGTGCGCAGGTCGTCCGCCAGCCGCTGCCCCGGCACCGCCATGATGATGTCCACGTTGGCCTGCATGCCGGATGCCAGCGCCATGCGCACCGCCTCCAGGCCGGCCTCACGGTCATGCACGCGGCCCAGGTAGGAGAGCACCGGATCCTGGGTGGACTGCAGGCCGATGGAGAGGCGCGTTACGCCCAGCTCGGCGAAGAAGGCCAGGCGGCGTTCGTCGAAGGTGAGGGGGTCTGCCTCCAGCGTGAACTCCGTGCGGGCCAGCTCGCCCCGGCCCGAGCCGCCGTCCGTGAGCTCGCCGCTCAGCCGAAAGGCGGACTCGGGTCCGCCGTCCGGCGACCTGGCACCTGCCGCACCGCCGCCCCACCCGCGCCTCAGCGCGGCGAAGACCCGCGCCAGTTCCTCGTCCTTCAGGTGCGAAGGGGTGCCGCCCCCGAAGTAGATGGTGTCCAGCGGGCCGGGGTAGGCCGCGGCCACCTGATCCACTTCCACGTCCAGCCGCTCGAGGTAGCGCGCCACCAGCGGTTCCGAGCGCAGCATCTTGTGGAAGTCGCAGTAAGGGCAGATGCTCGGGCAGAACGGCACGTGCACGTAGAGCGCGCGCGGGGACGGTACCGCCCCGGCTGCGGCCGCCCCGCTGGCGGCACCGGGGACGTTAACGGGGAAGGACGACACCCGTAAAGCGTAGCGCGGGTGTCGTCCTTCGGCTGGTAGCGCCTGAGTCAGGCGCGCGGGTTCGGGTCGCTCAGCTCAGGGGAGCTGCTCGAGCTGGTCGTCCAGGATGAGGTTGGCCTCCTGGTTGGCGAACTCCAGGGTGCTCTCCACGTCGGCGCCGTCCATGATGGCGGACATCTCGGAGTCGATCAGGGCGCGCACGAAGTCGTAGCCCGGCACGTTCGGCTCGGCGATGCCGTACTCCAGCATGCTGAAGGCGGAGCCGTAGGCCGGGAGCTCCTCGAAGATGGGGCCGAGGCCCGCGGCCACGCTCTCGCGCACGGGGAAGTACTGGCTGGCGTTGGCCCACTTGGCCTGCGCTTCGGTGCCCGTGTAGTACTTGAGGAACAGCCAGGAGGCGAGGGTCTCCTCGGGGCTATGGCCGGCCGGCAGGCTCACGGAGGCGCCGTACACGTTCATGACGGGGTCCTCGGTCGTGTGGGGGATGGCGGCGACGCTCCAGTCGAAGGTGGCGCCGGCGTCGATGGCTTCCTGGTAGAAGGGCAGGCCGGAGGAGCTACCCACGGTGAAGAGGGTGCGGCCGGCGCCGAAGTTGGTCTGGTCGCCGAAGCGCTCGGAGATGAACACGGCGCAGCCGTCCTCGAAGAGGCCCTGCAGGAACTCCATGGCGGCGATGGCGCCGTCGCTGTTCAGCGTGTAGCGGTTCGTCTCCTCGTCGTAGACGTTGCCGCCGAAGGCGAAGGTCCAGGAGGCGAAGCGGCTGGCGTCCACGGCCAGCTCGTAGCCGAAGGAGCGGCCTTCGGAGGTGGCGCCGCTGTAGGGCTGCTCGGTGGCGGCGCAGGCGGCGGCGCGGAACTGCTCGGGCGTGGTGGGCGGGCCCTCGAAGTCGATGGCACCGGACTCGCGCAGTTCGTCGAGCCAGGTGGCGTTGTAGTACATGACCTCCATCGAGCGGTTAGGCGCTATCCCCAAGCGCTGGTTGTCGAAGGTGGGGAAGATGTCCGACTGGTAGAAGCCCGGGAAGAAGTCGGCCTTGTCCGCCTCGCTGAGGCCCCACTTCTCGGAGTTGACCAGCGGGCGCATGTCGACCAGGCCGTCCACCAGCTGGTAGGTAGCTGCCTGGTTCTGGTAGGCCACAACGATGTTGGGCACGTCGTTGGTGCCGAGGAGCGCCACCATCTTCTGGAAGATGTCGTCGTAACCGCCCTGGAACTCGGCGTTGACGGTGATGCCCCACTCGTTCGTCTGGTTGAACTCGTCTACGATCTCGAGCAGCGCGGTCTCGCGGATGCCCGAGTGCTGGTGCCAGAAGCTGACGGTCTGACCGGTGGGGTCCACGTCCTCGTAGCTGGTCTGTGCCTGCGCCGTCATGGCGAGCACGAGCCCGAGTAGAGCGATGATGATTGCCTTGCCTCGCTTCATCTGTGTTGCTCCTTCCGAACGTTGTTACTACCGACTGAGTTTGGATGGCGCGCGTCGCCTACCGACGGGCGCCTGGCTAGTGACCTTGGTCCGCGACCGAACCGGGAGGCGGGCACAACGCATGAACGGAAACTACGTCCGTCGATGCCGAGTGGGGAGCGGGGCAGCACCATCACCCCTTGAGACCCGAGGTGGCTATGCCCTCGGTGAACTGCTTCTGAGTGAAGAAGTAGACGATGAGCACCGGCACCACCGTGATGACCGTACCGGCCATCAGCAGGTGGGTCTGCGGTCCCGCTTCGGAGATGAAGGTGTAGAGGCCCACCCCGAGCGGGCGCCACGTGGCGGTGGTGGTGACCAGCAGCGGCCAGAGGAACTCGTTCCAGGCCGTGACGAAGGTGAGGAGGGTGGCCGTCATCAGCACCGGCTTGCTCATGGGCAGCACCACGGCGGTGAGGAAGCGCATGTGCCCCGCGCCGTCGATGACGGCGGCGTCGTACAGCTCGTTGGGCACGCCTATGAAGAACTGCCTCAGCAGGAAGATGATGAACGCCGAGGCCATGAAGGGCACCGTGAGAGCTGGAAGCGTATTCATCCACGAGCCCCAGGGGATGATCTGCCCGCGGATGAGGAGCAGGTTGGGGATGAAGGTGACGGTGCCCGGGATCATCAGGGTGGCCAGCAGCACCATGAAGATGGCACCGCGGCCGGGGAAGCGGATGCGGGCGAAGGCGTACGCCGCCAGCGTGCAGGTCACGAGCATGCCCAAGATGATGACGGCGGTGATGATGACCGAGTTGCGGAAGTACCGCACGAAGCGCGCCTCGTTCCACGCCTCGGCGTAGTTGCCCCACTGCGGGGTGGAGGGGATGGGCACGCGGTTGATGGTCTCGCCCAGCGTCATGAACGAGGTCGAGATCATGTAGAGGAACGGCGTGAGGCTGATTAGGGCGCCCACGATGAGCACGAAGTAGATGGGCAGGTGCGAGAGCTTGAACTCGCCCGACCCGCGAGGGGCGCGGCCCGTGATCGCCTTGGGAGGCGCCGGGCGCTTGGCGTCCGTGGTCGCCGCTGCGTCAGCCACCGAAGGCCCTCTTCCCGAAGAAGCGGTTCTGCATCAGCGTGAGGATGAGGATGATGGCGAAGAGGATGACCGACTGCGCCGCTGCCGTGCTGAAGTCGTTGCGCTTGTAGAACGTGTCGAAGATGACGATGCTGGCGGTATCCACCGCGTCCCTCGTCTGCGGTTCTCGCATGACGTATATGTGCGTGAACGCCTGGAACGTGCCGATGAAGCCGAGCACGGTCAGGTAGAAGGTCACTGGCGCCAGCAGCGGCACGGTGATGAAGCGGAACTGCTGCCGCCGGTTGGCGCCGTCGATGGAGGCCGCCTCGTACAGCTCGGGCGAGATGCCGCCCAGGCCGGCCAGGAAGATGACGGCGTTGTAGCCCGTGTAGGTCCAGATGCCGAAGATGATGATGGTGACCAGCGCCAGCGAGGGACCCGCCCAGAATCCGCTGAAGTCGGCGTTGGGGAACATCCCGCCGAAGATGAGCTGCGTCACGGGCCGCGTCTCGCTGATCCAGCGCTGCGGCTCCAAGCCCAGCGTGATGAGCACCTGGTTGGCGATGCGCTCCTCGCGGGCGCTGAAGATGCTGCGGAAGATGGCGGCGCCCGCCACGGCGGGGGTCACGTAGGGCAGGAAGTAGATCATGCGGAAGAGCTCCTGCCCGCGGATCTTCTGGAACAGGAGGCTGGCCAGGATCAGCGCCAGGGCTATCTGGATGGGCACGGAGCCGAAGCCGTAGTACACGGTGCGTACGAGGCCGTTCAGGTAGACGCGGTTGCCCGCCTCCATCATGAGGCCCCAGCCCAGCGAGATGGAGACCCCAGCGCCGATGAGCACCAGTGCCCCCGCCGCCTTGGCCATGGAAGGCGCACCCTGCCGGTCGCCCTTGAAGGCGTCCGTCCAGAGCCAGTGCGCCACGATGATGAGGATCAGCCCGCCGAAGAAAGCCAGGGCGCCCCACCAGTCGCCCAGCGTGCGCTCGTAGTTGGTGAGGCCGATGTAGGCGCCCTTGCGGATGCGCCAGTTGTGCACGCTCATGTAGAACGAGTAGATGATGGGGAAGAGCCCGAAGATGCCGATGAGCAGCGTGGCGGGCAGTATGAACAGGTAACCCGTGATCCACTCGCGCCGCTCGCGCGCACTGACGCGCGGATTGGGGGAGTGTTCGGAAGTCGAGGCTATGGCCATGGTGGCGTGCCGGCTCCCCTCGAACGGACTCGAGCCCCGCGAGGACCAGCCCTCACAACGTAACGGCGCTCGGTCAGGGTTTCGTCAGCCAGGGTCACTTGGCCGCTCCGCTCGGAAACACTACCCAACTATAGCCAACGCTGGCCCTGGGGCGCTGCCGGTCGGCGCGGCTTCCGGTAATCGAACATTAACCTCCGGGCTAGCATGGCTTCGTGTGGTACGCGGAGCTGATACGGGGCCTGGAGGACGTGGGCTTGCGCGAGCTGAAGCACCTGGGCGCGCGGCAGATGCGCCGCGTGGCGGACGGCGCCCGCTTCGAGCTCCGGGACAGCCAGGACATGGAGCGCGTCCTGAAGGCGCGTACGCTGCCGGCCGTCTACCTCAGGCTCACGTTCGACGTGCCGCGCCCCAAGGCCCTCCTGGGCGACGCCGCGCTACGCAGGCTCACCGCCGCAGTGGCCAGCGTGGCAGGCGAGCACGGCGCCGGCACCGCACTTTCGGGCGGGCCCTTCGATGGGTTGAGGCTGGCGGCGGCAGGCAAGGACAGTCCGGTCATGCGGCGGTTGGGCGAAGAGCTGGCGCGCTCGCTGCGGATGGGCTACGACCCCGAGGAGGGCGAGTTGCTGCTGCGGCTGCGGCCCGATCCGGAGGGGAAGGGCTGGGAGGTGCTGGTGCGGCTCACGCCTCGGCCGCTCACCGCCCGCTGGTGGCGGGTCTGCAACCGTGCCGGCGGGCTGAACGCGGCCGTGGCGGCCGCCATGAACCAGCTGGCCGGCAGCAAGCGCGGCGACAGGTACCTGAACCTCATGTGCGGCTCCGGCACGCTGCTGGTGGAGCGCGCGCTGGCCGGCCCGGCACGCAGCCTGGTGGGGGTGGACTTCGATCCGGACGCCATCGGCTGTGCCGAGCGCAACCTGAGCGCCGCCGGGGTGAGCGAGCGCTGCCAGCTGATAACCGCGGACATCGCCGACCTGGGTAGCGATCTGATCGAGGCCGCGGGTCCGTTCGACGTGATCACGGCGGACGCGCCGTGGGGCGACGCCATCGGCCGCCACGCCGACAACGTGCAGCTCTACCCGCACCTGTTCGCCAAGGCGGCCCAGCTGGCGGCGCCGCACGCCCGCCTGGCGCTGCTGACGCACGAGGTGAAGCTCGTGCGGGCGCTACTGCCCGACCTGTCGGGCTGGGAGCTCATGCACGAGACACAGGTGGCGCACGGTGGCCACAACCCCCTGCTGCTGGTGCTGCGCAAGCGGTAACGATGGCCCCACGGCGCCCGCTGCTCACCCCCTCACGGACCGCCTCCGAGCCCGCCGCAAGGCGCCCGGGAAGGGCGTGAACCCTGTGCTAGACTTCGCCGCGTGACGCTGTCATCCCTGACACGGCTCAAGCCCGGCTGGTACCTGCTCATCGCCCTGGCCATCTACGCCGTGGTGGTGACCGTGCTGCTGGCGCGGGCCTCCGGCCAGCCCGAGCCCCCGGTGGAGGCGCCCCAGCCCGAAGCCGAAGCCGCTACGGTGGCCGCCGACGGGACGACCGGCGAGGAAGGCCTCTGGTTCCCCGTGCCCGGCGCTAGCCTGCCCGCCTCCGACGAGAACCTGCCCGGCGCGCCGCGGACGTACCGCCACGGCGTGAGCCAGGGCTTCGACTTCTACGCCGAGGACGCGGGCGTGCCGCTGGTGCACGGCACCCCGGTGGTGGCTGCCGCCAGCGGGCAGGTGGTGCGGGCCGACGTGGCGTTCACGGAGATGGACCCGCGCGCTTGGGAGGTCCTCATGAGCGACGTGGCGGAAGCAGGCGCGGACGAGGCACAGCTCGACGCCCTGCGGGGCCGCCAGGTCTGGCTCCGCGCTGAGGACGGCACCGTCCTGCGCTACGGACACCTCTCCGGCATCCGCTCCGGCATCCGCGCGGGTACCAACGTGTACCGCGGACAGGTCATCGGCTACGTGGGCAACTCCGGCACGGACAGGGCCGTGGCCGGCTCCCGGGACGGCGCCCGGCTACGCTTCGAGATCTGGCCGACCGAGACGGAGTTCTTTGGCGCGGGCCTGGACGCTACCGCAGTCCGGCTCGCAGCGGCTACTCTGTTCGTGGGACCATGACCGAAGGATCGAGCAACAACGACACGCCGTTGCCACCCGTGGTGGACGGCTCGGAGCCCACCGCCCTGC
The DNA here is from genome assembly GCA_964467885.1 of uncultured bacterium. Lineage (GTDB taxonomy): Bacteria > Deinococcota > Deinococci > Deinococcales > Trueperaceae > JAAYYF01. The sequence continues at coordinate 22,913 of CAYXUE010000002.1, forward strand.
AGATCGTGTGGCAGAACGTCTGGGTGAGGGCCGTCACCTACGTCTTCCTCACCGTGCTGGTGGTAACCGTGCTGTGGCGCCTGAGGGGCGGTTACGCCTTCGCCTTGCAGGTGGGCATCATCGGCTTCCTCATCGCCTACATCCTCCATCCCGTGGTGGCCTGGCTGGTACGGCGCCGCATCGGGCGTGGCCTCTCAGTGGCCATCACCTACGGCGCGCTGATGCTGCTGCTCGGCTTCGGCTCCCTGGTGGTCACGCAGGTGGTCACGGAGACGGGCCGCTTCGTGCAGCTCATCCCCAGCGCCCTGGACGACGTCAGCGCCTGGTTCACCTCCATACAGATGTGGTTCGTGAACATAGGCGAGGGCCTGCCGGAGTTCCTCTCCCGCCGGCTCGGCGTAGGGGAGGACAGCTTCGAGATCGCCGTGCAGGTACGCGAGCAGTTCCAGAACTTCCTGCAGGGCCTCGTTCGCAGCGTGCAGGGCCTGCTGGAGCAGCTTGTCACGGGTGGCCCCAGCCTTCTCGTGTCGGGCGCCACGGCCGTCATCTCCACCACCTTCCAGATCTTCCTCATCTTCCTGGCGGGCGCTTACTTCCTCTACGACTTCCCACGCTTCGTGCGGGCGTTCAAGCGGCTCATACCCGTGCGGTACAAGAACGTCTCGAACGACCTGATGGAGAAGGCGGACTCGGCGGTGGGCGGCTACCTGCGCGGGCAGCTCCTCATCACCATGGTGCTGGGGGTGATGATCTGGATAGGACTGACCCTCATCGGCATCCCGCTGGCCACCGCCATCAGCTTCCTGGCGGCGGTGTTCAACCTCGTGCCTTACCTGGGGCCCATCCTGGGTGTCGTGCCCGCCGTGCTGCTGGGCTTCACGGTGAGCCCGCTGGCCGCCGTGCTGGCGGTGGTCGTGTTCACCGCCGCCAACCAGATCGAAGCACACCTGCTCTCACCTCTGATCCTCTCCCGCAACACCAACCTGCACCCCGTCACCGTCATGCTGTCCATCATGGCGGGCGTGGGGCTCATGGGCCTCCTGGGCGCGCTCATCGCGGTGCCCGTAGTGGCCATGATCAAGGTCATCCTCGAGGACTACGTGCTCTCTCGCCCCGCCTTCACGGGGGTACCGCGCTCACAGGTGATAGTGGCGCCGGAGGGCACCGTAAGAAGGCCGGCGGAGGACGCGGAGGCCGAGGAGTCGCTGGTGGTGGGTGCCAGGAACGGCGAAGGTCGGGAAGGGCTCGAGGGTCCCGCCCTACCGGATGACGCGGAGCGGTTGGAAGAGCCGGAGGAGCCGCAGCCGAACGACCCCACGGTCCTACCCGACGATCAGGCCTGAGGTTCGTCCGCGGTGCGGGTACGCCGGCCGTGTAGGCGCCGGGTGGGGAGCCCGGAGGAGTGCTTGCCCTCGTACATGCGGCCGTCCGCCCGGTGGAGCAGGCTCTCGGCGTCCAGCCCGTCCGTCGGGTAGCTGGCCAGCCCCACGCTGGCGCCGAGCTTGAGCCCCTGCACGTCGATGCCTGAGACCATCTTGACCAGCCGCTGCATGGCGCTGCGGGCAGCCTCGGGTCGCACCTCGGGAAGTATCAGGACGAACTCGTCTCCGCCCCAGCGGAACACCGAGTCGGTGTCGCGTTTGGAGCTCTTCAGGGCTTCCGCCACTTGGCGGAGGGCCGCGTCGCCCGCCGCGTGTCCGAAGCGGTCGTTCACGCTCTTGAAGTTGTTCAGGTCCAGCATGACCAGGTTGAGGTGATGCTCGTAGCGCCGCGCCCGGGCCAGCTCCTGGCGCACCACGCGCTCGAAGCCCTCCCGGTTTCCCAGCCCCGTCAGAGGATCGGTGACGGCTGAGCGCTCCAGTTCCATCATCTGCTCCGCCTGCCGCACCAGCACGGCGATGTGCTGGGCGAACGACTCCGCCAGACGGAGGGCGTTCTGACTGAAGGCATGCTCCGTGGAGAAGTTGTCCACGTTGAGGGTGGCCACGATGTTGCCCTCGTGATCGGCGATGGGCACCATGGCCTGGCTCCTCATCCCCGCCAGGCGGCCGCCCTGGAGGTTCTTGGGCGAACGCTCGGCCGTATCGCTGAGCCGTTCTATGTCGGCGCCTTTCAGCACGCGGGCGGTGCCGGCCAGGAAAGAGTTCTTGTCGCCCCCGTACCAGTGCAGCTGCTCGGCGTAAGTGAAGGGGCCCGCGTGTGCCTGCAGCTCCTCCAGATCCCAGCCGATGGCCGCTTCGTAATAGAAGAGGTCGCCGTGACGCACCAGGATGGAGACCGCCTCGGCTCCGGGCACCAGATCCACAGCCGCCTCCGCGGCGCGCCGGTAGAGCACGTTCGGGGCCTCGGAGCTGCTCAGCTGCCGGATCACCGCCAGCATGGCTATCAGCTGCCTGTTGATGGTGGCTCGGTCCAGACCGGCCCACAGTGGCGTGGTTATGGCCTGCAGCGTGCTGCGCTGCCCCATGGTCCAGGGCCGCGCTTCACCCACGCGCGTCATGGCCAGCAGGGCCTGCACCTGGTCGCCGGCGTCGGCCACGGGGATCACCGCCACCGAGCGGGCGTCCTCGGCGCCGCTCCAGAGCGGCGCGCTGACCTGGTCGAGGAACAGGGGCTCACGCGTGTTCCAGACCTGGGCCAGCACACCCTCGTTCGGCAAGCCGTCCCGCAACTCGCGTTCCCGCTCCGGCGTGAGGGCTCCGCGCACGGCTAGGGAGTGGAACTGGTCGTACTTGAGGGTGAGGAAGGCGGCGCAATCCACGTCGAGGGCGGGCAGCAGCACGTCGAGGGCGCCTCCGGCCGTGTCGGACACGCTCTCGGTCACCAGCATGCTCTGGCTGAGGTCCGCCAGCACCTTCAGTTCGGCCTTGTTGCGCGCCAGCTCCTCGGTGGTTTCCAGGCGTTGCAGGACCTCCTCCACCATGCGGACGAACGCCCGCAGGGCCTCCTTCACCGCAGGGCCGAACGCGTCGACCTTCTCGTGCTCGAGGTTGAGGACGGCGCGCACCTCGCCGCCGTTCTGGATGGGCAGCGCCAGCTCCGACAGCGTGGGCGTGGCGCCCGGTGCCACCATGAAGTCGGGGTCGAGGCGCGCGTCCGGCACGTACTGCTGTTCGCCGGACGTGAACGCGCGGCCCGTGACCGTGCGAAGCGGGATCCGGAAGTCGGCGTCCACGCGCCAGCGGAAGCTGGTGTGCACCACCAGGTGGTCCTCCTCCGGCACGAAGATCTCGGCGTGCGTGAAGGGGAGGATGTCCGAGAGCAGCCGCGGCGCGTTGCGGAAGAGCGAGTCCACCGACGTGCACTGGTTGAGCTCGATGGCCGCTTCCTGCAGCAGGTTGGCCCGCCGCTCGGAGTGGCGTGCGCGGCGCTCGGCGGAGCGCCACAGGGCGAAGATCTGCTGCCCGGCTAGCGCTCCCAGCAGCATGGCCAGGCCCATACCGACGTAGTCGGAGGGGCCCGCGCGGATGCCGGAGATGGTGGAGTTGAGGAACACCAGCAGGATGCCTACGGGCGCCAGTAGCGCGGCCACCTGCCAGCCCAGGCCGGTGGTAGCCACGAGGAACGGGATGGCCAGCAGGAAACCCTGCCAGTACGTGACCGCGTCGTTGCCGAAGCTGACCAGGAACAGCAGCACCGAGACCAGCGCGAGTATCACGGGCCACGAACGTAACCGCAGGCGTAGGAGCCTTCTGGGTAGTACGAGCTTGAAGCGCTCACGTTCCGGGTGTTCCACGCTCGGATTCTGGCAGGAGGCGTATGACGGAGTCCTTAAGGTGTTCTGACGGGATTGTCACCCGTGCCGAGGTTCCCCTCTACGCTCACGTTGCCGTGGTTAGCGCGGCTTCAGGGCGGTCCGGCCCCGGCACGATAGACTATGGCCCGTGAAGAAGAGCCGCAAGAACAGCGCAGTCGGTAGTGGTTCTCGCCTCGATCTGGAGGCCATAGGACTGGTGCTGCTGGCGTTGGGTATCTTCACCACCGGCATCCTGGTGCCGGCGCTGCCGACGGGCGACCTGGGCGCCACGGTGCGGGGCGCCCAGCTGGACCGCGTGGGTTGGGCGGCATACGCCCTGCCCGTACCGCTGCTGGTGCTGGGCGGTCTGTTCCTCATGCGCCGTAACCCCCGCTGGTGGCCGCGTGCGTTGCTCGGTTACCTGCTGCTGGTGGCCGGCCTGTGGGGCACCTCCGTCGGGCTGGTGCCCGGCGCCACCGGCTCCTGGGGCGCCGGCGTGCGCCGAACCCTGGGCGCCACCTGGGGCACCCTGGCTGCCGTGCCCGCCGTGGTGCTGGCCACGGTGGGCATGGACCTCCTGCTCGGTTGGGCACCCACCAGGCTCCTGCGGGGCGTGCTGCGCAGGGTCATAGGCGGCATAAGGCGCAGCTGGAGCTGGCTGACCGAGACCCGCAAGAAAGTCCGCAAGCGCGCGGCGTTCCAGGCGGACGTGGCGCTGGCTCGCCGGGGCCTGACCGACATCGACCGCGATCTGCAGGCGCTCAGCAGCCTCTACCCCGGCAGCGCCGAGCTTCAGCGCTGGCGCGAGGACGTACAGGAGAGCAAGCGTCTGCTGACGGACCCCGACGAGGCGGCCCTCAAGGAGGCACGGGCGGACGTGCGCGCCTGGCAGAGCGCCGTGGCCGGCTTCACCAAGGACCGCGCCGTGGAGCTGGGCTACCAGCTGGCTGCCGAGAGCGCCAGCCCGCCCGATCCCGACGCCACCACCTTCGAGGCGTGGGCCACGGGCCTCAAGCGCGGCCTGGACGACCCGCTGGAGCAGCGCGGCGCGGCGGCGGAGGCTCTGGAGAAGGTGCGCAAGGCGCTGGCCCTCGATCTGGTGGCCCTGACCGAGCGGCAGAAGCGCCTGGCCCGCGAACGCGACCAGGACCAGCGCGAACTCAAGCGCATGACCCCCCGACAGCTGGCTGGCGCCTACCGGAACCACCAGAAGCGCGTGGAGGAGCTGCGCCAGGTGGAGGCCGACGCCGACGCGCTGGTGGGCCACGCGTCGGAGTTCGAGCGCTGGCGACCGCTGGCCGCGCGCCTGACGGACGCGCTGGAGGCCTATCCGGATTTCGACGAGCTGGCCGACTACCACCGCACGCTCACCAGCGAACTCAACGACAAGGGGCGCCAGTTGCTGGCGCAGGACGAAGGCTGGGACGAGGCGCTCTCCGCGGTGCTGCGCCGCGCCGTGATCCATGCCCAAGAGCTCGAACGGGAGCGGGCCGAGCAGGCCGAGCGGGAGCGCGCCGAACGCCTGGCCGCCGAGCGGACCGCCGAGGAGGCTCAGGCCGCCGGACCTGAGGGGCCTCCGGAGGCCGAAGTCGCCGAGGGCGAGGCCGACTGGGTGCGGAGCTTCCGCGAGGGTGAGCGCGACTACGGCGCGGAGTTCCAGCCCGTCGAGACGGAGCTGGACAGGGCCGGACTCGTGGGCAAGGAGCAGCGCGTGGAACCGGCGCCACACGGCGGGGCGCAGGCCGTCGCCGTGGAGGAGGCGCCCGCCGGCAGCGTGGAGCGCGCGCTGCTCGACGCGGACGAGGTGCCAGGCCCCGGCCAGCCGCCCGCCCGCCCGCCCGCCTCGGCAGGTGCAGCACAGCAGGCCACGGCCACCCCCGGCGTCTCGCCGGACATCCCCGTGGTGGGAGCCATCAAGATCCAGGTGCCGCCCACCGACCTACTGGACGCCCCCAAGCCCGCCGCCTACGACCGGAACGAAGCCGAGGTCGAACGGCAGAACCGCATAAGGCAGATCGACGAGACGCTCTCCAACTTCCGGTTGAGCGGCCGCGTGGTGGCTGCGGTGCGGGGTCCCACGGTCACGCGCTTCGAGGTCGAGCCGGCGCCCGGCGAGAAGATCAGCCGCTTCGCCAACCTGTCCGACGACCTGGCGCTGGCCATGGCGGTGGGCTCCGTGCGCATCGAGGCGCCCATCCCCGGCAAGAGCGTCATCGGCCTGGAGGTGCCCAACGCCTACCCCGAGGTGGTGCGGTTCCGCGAGGCCATCGAATCCAGCGAGTTCCGCCGTACCAAGGCGCGCATGCCGGTAGTTCTGGGGCGCTCCATCGAGGGCGAGATGTGGATCGGCGACCTCACGCGTATGCCGCACCTGTTGATCGCCGGCTCCACCGGCTCGGGCAAGTCCGTGGCGGTCAACACCCTCATCAGCTCGCTGCTCTACCGCTTCCTGCCCACGGAGCTGCGCTTCCTGATGATCGACCCGAAGATGGTGGAACTCACGCCCTACGACGGCATCCCGCACCTGCTCAGGCCCGTGGTCACCAACCCGGCGGACGCGGCGGGCGTGCTGCTCGGCGCCGTGGCCCACATGGAGCGGCGCTACAAGATGATGTCGAAGGTGGGCGCCAAGAACCTGGATCAGTACAACGAGAAGGCGGAGGAGCTGGACCTGCCGCCCCTGCCTTTCATCACCATCATCATCGACGAGCTGGCCGACCTCATGATCACCTCGCCCAAGGAGGTGGAGTCGGCCATCATGCGCCTGGCGCAGATGGCGCGCGCCACGGGCATGCACCTCATCCTGGCCACCCAGCGGCCCTCCGTGGACATCCTCACCAGCCTGATCAAGGTCAACGTGCCAGCGCGCATGGCGTTCGCCGTGTCCAGCAGCCACGACTCGCGCACCATCCTCGACTCCATGGGCGCCGAGCGCCTCACGGGCCGCGGCGACATGCTCTTCTACCAGCCGGGTCTGCCCAAGGCCGTGCGCCTGCAGGGCCCCTTCGTCAGCGAGCGCGAGACCACGCGGCTGGCCGACTTCCTCCGGCGGCAGTACTTCGACGACGACTTCGCCGAGGCGTACGGCGCGGACTTCGACCCGCCCTCGCCCGACGAGTCCGAGGCTTCCGGCCTCATCGACTGGAACGACGACAAGCTCCGCCTGGCCGCGGAACTGGTCATCAACGAGGGGCAGGCCAGCGTCTCACGGCTGCAGCGCCGCCTCTCGGTCGGGCACGCGCGGGCCGGCAAACTGATGGACTCGCTCGAGGGCCTGGGCGTGGTGGGCCCGCACCAGGGCAGCAAACCGCGCGAGGTGCTGGTGGAGTTCGACGAACTGCCCAACATCTTCGGCAAATGAACGGCTGGCGCCGCCCAGGCGTCCGTCCCTCTACCTGACGTCCACCTTGGGGCTGCGCCCCACTTCGGACTCGAGTTCGCCGCCCACGGCCACCCCGTAGGCCATGGCCGGGCTGTTGAAGGCCACCACCAGCTGGCCCCGTGCGGTGACTGCGATGAGGCCCCCGTCACCGTCCAGCCGCGCTACGTCGTCCAGCGCCTGCTGGGTGGCCTCGCCCAGTTCTCTGCCGGCGTGCAGCGCCGCAGCCAGTCGCGCGGCCGTGGCAGCCTCCATGAAAGCCTCGCCCTTGCCCGTGCACGATATGGCCACATGCTCGTCGGCGTAGGTGCCCAGCCCGGGGATGGGCGCGTCGCCCACCCGGCCGCTCCACTGGCCGGTGCGCCCACCGGTGCTGGTGGCGGCGGCCAGGTTGCCCTCGTCGTCCAGGGCCACGGCGCCCACGGTGTTCGAGCCCGCCTGGGACCGGGCCCGCTGTGGGTCGATGGGCTGCTCCAGGTCACCCTCGTTGCCCACGCGCCAGCGCTCGAGCGAAGCGCGGCTCTTGGCGGTCAACAGCACGGAGTTCTCCACGGGCTCCTCCACGAGCGCCTCCGCACCGGGGCCGATGAGCAGCACGTGGGGAGTGGTGCGCCGCACCAGGTCGGCCAGCAGGATGGGGTTCCTCGTGTTGGTCACGCCCGCCACTGCGCCGGCGCGGGTGCCGGGTGCCGCGTGCGAGACCATGACGCAGGCGTCCAACTCAGCGACGCCGTCGCGGGTCAGGGCACCGCCCACGCCGGCGTTGAACGCCTCCTCGTTGGACTCCATGCTGGTGACGGCCGCCAGCACCGCTGCCAGGGCCGCGCTGCGGCCTTCCTGCGCGCCGCCTGTCAGGGCCGCGGCGCCCGCTGCTAGTGCGGTCTCGAGACCCGCTTCGTAGGCCGCCTGATAGCGCTCGGCTATGGTGCCGGCGCCGCCATGAATGAGGAGGATCGCCATACGGAAGCTTACCTTCCGGTGGCGCTACGTCGTTCGGTACACTTGAGCCGATGCGCCTTGTGTTCTTCTACCTGATCCTGCTGGTGGCACAAGGTTTCATCGCCGCGCTGCTGGCGCCTCTGCCTTCACCCGACCTGTTCCTGTTGGCCGTGCTCACGCTGCTGTGGCGCGTGAAACCGTGGCAGCTGGTGCTGGTGGGTTACGGAGCCGGCCTGCTCCAGGACCTGGTGGGCAGCGGCGTGCTCGGTAGTCACGCTTTCGCCCTGGCGGGCGCGGCCCTGGTAGCGTCGCTGGTGCGCGCTCAGCTCTCCAACACCGGCGTGCTCGAGCGCGCTCTGGTCGTGTTCGTGGCCAGTCTTGGCAAGTGGTTCATCATGGCCGCCATGCTCCTCTGGCTGGCGGGCGGCGAGGTGGGCCTCGCGCGCCTCGGGGTGGTGGCGCTGACCGAGTCGGCGCTCACCGTGGCCGCGGGCCTGCTGGTCCTGCCCTGGGGCGCTGCCCTGTTGCAGCGCAGCCGCATACTGCAGAAGGAGCTTCTCTAGATGGTCGGACGCATGAAGGTACTGCTGGCGGTGATCCTCACCCTGCTGGCGCTCTTCACCGTCCGGCTCATGCACCTGCAGCTGGTCATGGCCGACGAGTACGTGGCCAAGTCCGAGCAGAACGCGCTGCAGCAGCGCCGCATCGTCCCGCTGCGCGGCCGCATCCTGGCGCGCGACGGCACGGTGCTGGCCGACGACCGGGTGGCCTACGACCTGCTCTACCGCGGCGGCGAGATCAAGGGCTGGGAGGCGCTGGCCGGGCTGCTGGGCCTCGAAGGCCCGCCCAAACCGCCTGACCCCACCAAGCCGGAGGAGATGGTCAACGGGGCGGTGCTGGCCTGGAACATCCCCGACGAGCTGGTGCCCGCCGTGGAGGAGCGCGTGGCGCTGAGCCCCAACCTCCACCTGCGCGAACGCATCGAGCGGACCTACCCCACGAACCTGGCGGCCCAGACCGTGGGCTACACCTCGCAGGCCGACCCCGCGAGGAACCCCGGTTACACCAACAACGACCTGGTGGGGGTCATGGGCCTGGAGGCGGGCCTCGAAGAGGTGCTCTTCGGCGCCGCCGGCAGCCGGGAGGTGGAGGTCGACAACCGCGGCACGGTGGTGGCCTCCAAGGTGGTGCTGAACGCGCAGCCGGGCGAAGACGTGGTGCTGACGCTGGACCCCAAGCTGCAGCGGGTGGCGGAGGACGTGCTGGCCAGCTCCCTGGAGTACGTCAACTCCGATCGCGCGCGGGTGGGCCTGCCGCTCGAGGAAGTGGCGCGGGGCGCCATCGTGGCGCTGGACCCGCACACGGGCGAGATACTCGCCATGGCTTCGTACCCCACCTTCGACCAGAACGTTTTCACCTACCGGCCCTCCAACCCGGAGGCCGTGTCGGCCATCCTCACGGACTCCCGCAACATGCCGCTCTCCAACCGGGCGGTCGAGGCGTACGCTCCGGCGTCCACCTTCAAGGTGGTCACCAGCTCCGCCATGATGGAGTTCGGCTACGCCGGGCCCGACACCCTCTACCCCTGCTCGGCCACCTTCCACTTCGCCGGCAGCACGTGGGCCAACTGGGCCAACTACCACAAGGGCAACTACGACGCGCGCCACGCCCTGGCGGACAGCTGCAACACGTACTACTACTACGCCGCGGCCGACACGCCCGGCTTCAGCCAGGGCTGGTCGCCCTTCATCTCCGACGTGGTGGACCGCGCCCGGGAGTTCGGTTTCGGGGTGCGCGTGGGCGTGGGCCTGCCGGAGGAGAAGGCCGGTCGCATACCCGACCGCGACTGGGTACGGGCGCAGCCGCAGTACGAGTACGGCTGGTTGCCCGGCTTCACGCTGAACACGGTCATCGGGCAGGGCGACGTGCTGGCCACACCCCTGCAGGTGGCGCAGTTCATCGCCACGCTGGCCCTGGACGGCCGCATGGTCGAGCCGCACCTGGTGAAGCAGGTGGGCGACCGGACCTTCGTGCCCGAGGTGACGCAGCTGGGGGGCCGCTACTGGTCCGTGCTCAAGGAGGGCATGCGCATGATGCTCACCGACTACCCGTCGCGCAGCATCCTGGGCCCGGGCGTCTTCCCCGTCAGCGTGGCCGGCAAGACCGGCACGGCCGAGACGCCGCGCGGCGCCGACTACACCCACGCCTGGTTCATGGGCTTCAGCCCGTACGAGGACCCGGAGGTGGCCTTCGTGGTATTCATCGAGTACGGAGGTTCCAGTTCGCGCGTCGCCATCCCGGTCGCCCGTGACTTCATGGCGGGCTACTGGAGCCTTAAAGGTGTGGAGGTAGCCAACAACCCATGAAGGCCAGAGGAACCCGTGGTGGCATCCTGTTGTCGCTCGAGCCGGGTGACGACGTCACGCAGGTGGGCGGCGCACTGGACGCGCACGCCGAGCTGCTGGAAGGGCGCGTCTCGCTGGAGCTAGCCGAGCGCACCCCGTTCGAACTCGTCCAGGAGGTAGCGGAGCGCGTCAAGGCCGCCGGTGGTGAGCTGGTGGACGTGAGGCCGCCCACCGCGGTCATCCAGGCGCGCGGCGAGACCGTCATCGTGGCCCGCACCGTGCGCTCCGGCGCCCGCGTGGAATCGAGCGGCTCCGTGGTGGTGCTGGGCGACGTGAACTCCGGCGCCGAGATCCTGGCCAACGACGACATCATCGTGGTGGGCATGCTGCGCGGCCTGGCGCACGCGGGCGCCTCCGGCAACGAGAAGGCCGTCATCTGGGCGGAGCGGATCATGAGTCCACAGCTCCGCATCGGCGGCGCGCTGGCGCAGTCGGGCGGGGACGAGAGCGAGAGCCAAGGCCCCGAAGTGGCCCACTTGAAGGACGGAGCTATCCTCATCCGCCCCTGGAACACGCTCTGAGCGGCCGCTCGGCCCGCGTTGCCTCGGCGCGGCGAGCCGTAGCGGTCGGCTCCCGAAGGGAACCTCAATGAGAGAAGTAGTGATCACCACCGCCGTACGCACGCCCGTGGGGCGCGCCCACAAGGGTCTGCTCAAGGACACCCGCCCGGACGACCTGGCGGCGTTCATCACGCGTGAGGCCCTGGCGCGCACGCCCGGTCTCGAGCCCGCGCAGGTCGACGACCTACTGCTCGGCAACGCCCACCCCGAGGGCGAGGCCGGTTACAACATGGCGCGTATAGCCGTGCAACTGGCCGGCCTGCCGGACAGCGTGGCGGCCGCCACCATCAACCGTTTCTGCGCCTCGGGCCTGCAGACCATCGTGCAGGGCGTGCACTCCGTGGTGCTGGGCATGAACGAGGTAGTGCTGGCCGGCGGCAGCGACAACACCAGCCGCGTGCCCATGGGCGGCCACAAGCTCGCGCCCAACCGGGCTCTGGTCAAGAGCAAGCCCGGTGCGTACCACTCCATGGGGCAGACGGCGGAAGCCGTGGCGCGCCGTTACGGCGTCAGCCGCCAGGAGCAGGACGCCTTCGCGCTCAACAGCCACCGCAAGGCGCTGGCGGCCAGAGAGCGGGGCTTCTTCGACGACCACGTGATACCCGTGCCTACCCGCGTGCAGGACGAGGAAGGCTCCTGGCACGACGTGGTGCTCTCCCAGGACGAGGGCCCGCGCGCCGGTACCAGCCTCGAGAAGTTGGCGGAGCTGCGCACCGTCTTCGCGGAGGACGAGGCTGCCACCGTGACGGCCGGCAACTCGAGCCCCCTGAACGACGGCGCGGCGATGACTGTCATCATGAGTGCCGAGCGGGCCCAGGCGCTGGGTCTCAAGCCGCTGGCGCGGCTGGTGCAGGCCGCCGTGGTGGGCGTGGATCCGGAAGTCATGGGCATCGGCCCGGTGCCGGCGATCCGCAAGCTACTGGACAAGACCGGCATGAGCGTGGCGGACGTGGACCTGTTCGAGATCAACGAGGCGTTCGCCAGCCAGGCGTTCTACAGCCAGCGCGAACTGGGCATCCCCGACGAGAAGCTGAACGTCAACGGCGGCGCCATCGCCATCGGTCACCCGCTGGGCGCCACCGGCGCCCGCATCGCGGCAGACCTCTTCGCCGAGATGCACGCACGCGGCGCCGAACACGGCGTCATCTCCATGTGCGTGGGCGGCGGGCAGGGCATGGCGGCACTGTTCCAGCGCCTGTAGGTTCGAGCGGGTAAGGGCCCGCGCAACACCCGGCAGCGGGCCCGGCGCACCAAGGTCGCCCGGCCCGCTTACCTATCCACTCAGGGGCCGGGCGGTCGGCTAGGTCCTCAACCGTGCCCAGCGGCGTCCGGACCCGGACCACCGTTGCCGCGCCCCCGCGCCTCGTAACCGGCGGCCCGCAGGGCCGCAGCCCCGCGCTCCTGCTCGTCCAGGCTCTCGAACGCCAGCCTGATGGCGCCGCCCGCCTCGCGTACGCCGAGGACCTCTATGTCCTTCACGTTCACTTGGGCCTCGCCCAGCGCCCGGGTGATGCGCGCCAGCTCGCCCGGCCTGTCCGGCACGGCTATGACCACCTCGAAGCGGGCCGGCAGCAGGCTGCGGCGCACGATCGGGATGGAGCCGCGCGTGAGCCTGGCGCTCTCTCCGGCCGCCAGCAGTTCCTCCGGCTGGTCCAGCAGCTGCTCCAGGTGCTCCAGCTGGCGCCGGTAGGCACCCAGCGCCTGGCGCACGGCGGGGGCGTTGCCGGCCACCATGTCGCGGCTCATGGTGGGGTCACCGCTGGCCACGCGCGTCAGGTCCCGGAAGCCGCCGGCCGCCAGCAGCATCAGCAGCTCGCTGTCCTCGTCCTCCGCCACCAGCGAGGTCAGGGCCACCGCCGCCAGGTAGGGGAGGTGGCTGACGGTGGCCACCAGCTCGTCGTGCAGCTGCGGGCTCACCTCTATGGGCCTGGCGCCCAGAGCCTGCACGAACTCGCGTACGCGCGCGAGGGCGTCCTCGTCCGTGACGCCTCCCTCGGGCGTCAGTGCCCACACCGCGTTCTCCAGCAGTGCGGCGTCCGCGTTCAGAACGCCGCCCTGCTCGCTGCCAGCCATCGGGTGCCCGCCCACGAAGCGCGCGCCGGACCCCGACAGGCCCCGCACCACCGGGGCCTTGACGCCGCCTACGTCGGTGACGATGGCGTGGGGTGCGAGATGGGGCAGGAGCGCGCTGCCCACGGGCACCAGCGTGCGCGCCGGGGTGGCCAGGATCACCAGGTCGGCCTCGGCCAGCCAGGGGCCGGGCTTGAGTTGCGCCTCGTCGATGGCGCCGAGGCCGCGCGCGGCATCCAGGGTGGTCGGCGATAGGTCGAGGCCCACCACCCGCCGCGCCAGGAAACGTTGCCGCGCGCTCAGGCCGATGGAGCCACCTATCAAGCCGACCCCGACCACGACCACCGTGTCGAACAGGGGTGCGGGCCGCACCGCTACCTCAGAGGCTCTTGCCCAGCGCGGTGACGACCTTGCCGAGCCTGTCCATGAGGTCGCCGAACTCCGCATCGTCCAGCTGCTGCGCCGCGTCCGACTTGGCCTCCTCCGGCTTGGGGTGCACCTCCACGATCAGGCCGTCCGCGCCGGCCGCCGCGCTGGCCAGCGCCAGGGAGGCAACCAGCGGGCGCCTGCCCGCCGCGTGGCTGGGGTCCACCCACACGGGCAGGTGCGAGAGCTCCTTCAGCACGGGCACGGCGCTCACATCCAGCGTGAAGCGCGTGGAGGTCTCGAAGGTGCGGATGCCGCGCTCGCACAGGATGACGTTGGGGTTGCCCTGGCTGAGCACGTACTCAGCCGCCTGCAGGAACTCGGCGATGGAGGTGCTCATGCCGCGCTTGAACAGCACCGGCTTGCCCGCCTTGCCCACCTCGGCCAGCAGCGCGAAGTTCTGGCTGTTGCGGGCGCCGATCTGTAGCATGTCGGCGCTGGCCGCCACCTTCTCCACCAGCTCCGGTGCCGTGACCTCCGTGACGATGGGCATGCCCGTGCTGGCCCGCGCCTCCTCCAGGATCTCGAGGCCCTCTCCCTGCAGCCCCTGGAAGGCGTAGGGACTGGTGCGCGGCTTGTAAGCTCCACCGCGCAGCACGGCGCCACCCCGGCGCTGCACTATCTCGGCGGCGCCTAGGAGCTGCTCGCGGCTCTCCACGCCGCAGGGGCCGGCGGCCACCACGAAGCGGCCGTTACCCGTCTTCACGGCGTTCGAGCCGTTCCCGCCTATGACCACGAACGAGTCGTCGTGCCTGAACTCGCGGGAGGCCAGTTTGTACGGCTTGGTGATCCGCACCACCGTGTCCACCGACACGAGGCCGGCCAGTTGCTCCCTCAACTCCTCGGTAGGCGCCGGTCCGATGGCGCCTATGAGCGTGCGCTCCTCGCCCTGACTGACGTGGGGGGTGAAGCCGAGCGCCTTGATGTCGTTGATCACACGCTCCACGGCTTCCGCCGGGGCGTTCTTCGCCATGACTATGACCATAGTTGTCTCCTGATCCGTTCGTTCCGCCCTGCGCCACGGACGTGCGCAGGAAGAGTCCAGCTGCACCACGGGCGTACTTCCCGCAGCTTGCTCCGACTCTGGTGATGTCCGTTCTAAGGGTGAGTCTTTCCCGGCGTCAGGCCAGGCGAGCAACCGCGGGCCGGATATACGTCAGGGAGACGATCCGGACGGCAGTAAAGCAGGGATATAGGTAACCAAAGTCCACGGCACCACCTCCCGTGCGCGGTTGCGTCATGCGGGCGAGTGTAACAGACGCCCCGCCTCCGCGTGTCGCCGCGCGGCGTTCACCAGCAGGTCGAACGGGGCGCGCTGCTCCGGGAAGTCCCGGAACGCCATCTCGGGGTGCCACTGCACGCCCAGCAGGAAGGCGCCGCTCCGCCCCTCCACCGCCTCGATCAGCCCGTCGCTGGCGTGCGCCACGGCCGTTAGCCCCTGGCCCAGCCTGTCGATGGCCTGGTGGTGGTAGCTGTTGACGCGGACCCGCTCGGCGCCCAGCGCAGCCGCTAGCGCGCTGCCCGGCGTGAGGCTCACCTCGTGGATGGGCGCGCCCCTGATGTCCCGCTGCTCGTGCTGCCAGGCGCCATCCACGGCGGGCACGTGCTGGTGCAAGGTGCCACCCTCGGCCACGTTGATCAGCTGATGGCCGCGGCACACGCCCAGGATGGGCTTGCCGGCCCCCCGGAAGGCGCGGTAGAGCGCGAGCTCGAAGGCGTCGCGTCGCTCGTCCACGGCGCCCAAGGAGGGGCTGGGCGGGGCGCCGTACCGCTGCGGGTCCACGTCCACCCCGCCCGTGAGGAGCAGGGCGTCCGCGGTTTCCACGTACGATCCGGCCAGTGCCGGGTCGAGGACGGCCACCATCATGGGCAGTCCACCGGCGGCGGCCACGGCCTGCGAGTAGTTGCGGCCGGTGAGGGCGTCCTCGCGGAGGAGTTGGTGGGTGCGGGTCTCTATGCCTGTGCTCACGAGCACGCGGGGCGTGTGGTTGCCGGTCATGACACAGGGTACCGCCTGGCCCGTGGCGCCGGTGCACCGTGGGAGCCCCGTCCTGGTACTCTCCCAGGTGGTGGGCGCCAGCTACGAGGACGAGTAGGACGTGCCCCTGGAGGACGCATGCCGGGAATAGCGATGATCGGCGCCCAGTGGGGCGACGAGGGTAAAGGCAAGGTCGTGGACGCCCTGGCGGCGGAAGCCGATCTGGTGGTGCGTTACTCCGGCGGAGCCAACGCCGGGCACACCGTGGTGGTGGGCGACGAGGTGTTCAAGCTGCACCACCTCACCTGCGGCACGCTGCACGACAGGCCCGCCTCCGTGCTGGGCGGCGGCATGGTGATCGATCCCTGGACCTTCCTGGAGGAGCTCGATGCGCTCTCAGCCCGGCGCGATCCCGGGCCGGTGCACCTGTCGCACGAGGCGCACCTGGTGTTGCCGCACCACCGCAAGAACGACGAGGGGGGCGGGTTCGTGGGCACCACGGGCCGCGGCATCGGACCCGCCTACTCCGACAAGGCGCGCCGCGTTGGCATCCGCCTGGGCGATCTGCTGGATACGGAAGTGCTGAAGCAGCGGCTGAACCGCCTGCTGGAGGCCAAGCCCAACTCCACGGCCCGCGTGGGCTGGACCAGCGTGGACGCGGCCATGAAGGAACTGGAACCCGTGCGCGCTCGGCTGACGCCGATGGTGACCGACACGGGCGCCCTGATCCGCGGTGCGCTGGAGCGCGGCGAGCGGGTGCTGTTCGAGGGTGGACAGGGCACCATGCTCGATCTGGCCTACGGCACTTACCCGTACGTGACCTCCAGCCACCCCACGGTGGGCGGCATCCTGGTGGGCGCCGGTGTGAGCCACAAGGCGCTCACCGGTGTTTACGGCGTGGTCAAGGCGTTCACCAGCCGGGTGGGTCACGGACCGTTCGACACGGAGATCCACGACGAGGAGACGGCCCGGCGGCTGCGCGGGACCGGCGCCAACCAGTGGGACGAGTACGGCACCACCACCGGTCGGCCCCGGCGCGTGGGCTGGCTGGACTTGCCGCAGCTGCGCTACTCCTGCGAGATAAACGGCTTCGACGGCCTGGTGGTCACCAAACTGGACGTGCTGTCCGGCATGGAGCGGGTGAAGGTCGCCGTGGGGCACGGCGACGACGGTCCCGAGTACCGGGAGCTGCCGGGCTGGGGCGAGTTGCACGGTCTTCCCAGCCGCGAGGACCTGCCGGAGGCCGTGCTGGGTTACCTGGCGCTGATCGAGGAGTTCACGGGCACGCCCGTGGTCATCTTCTCGACCAGTCCGGACCGCGAGGACACGTACGGCGAGGTGGAGTGGTGAGCGGACCGGAGAGCGGTCGGGTGAGGCGGTGAGGGCCGTGCTGTGGATGGTGGCCGTGCTGGTGCTGCTGGTGGTAGCGCTGGGAGCGGTGGGCTTCGTGCTCTCGAACCGCGTGATCGTGCCGGCGCCTTACGGGCTGATGCCCGAGTTCGAGGTGCTGGCCACCGAAGCCACGCCGGCGGCGGCCCCCTGGCCGCCGGAGGGCCTGCCGCAGCCGTTGGCGCAGGCCACCGCTGACGCCACCAGCGTCAGGGTGGCGCTGCCGGCCCCGGAGGACGACAGGCAGTTCGCCGACACGCTGGCCGAGGGAGTGTACGGCCTGATGTGGGAGGGCGGCCACGGCGTGCTGGGCGAGGTGCTGAACCGCGCGGGCGGCCGGGTGGAGCGCGAGCTGCGCGTTCTGCAGGGCGCCCCGCCCAGCGCCGGCGCGGCGGCGCGGATGGACAACTTCGTGTACCGCACCGACCCGGGGGCGCTGGGCCTGGAGTTCAGCGAGCTGACGCTGGAGGGCCCGGTCGGCGACCTTCGGGCCTGGTACGTGCCGGCCGACGGCGGCACCGCGGTGCTCATGCTGCACGGCCGCCGGCGGGGCGAGCTGCCGGAGCTGCTCAGGCCGCTCGGCGCCTTCCACGAGCTGGGTTTGCCTGCCCTGGCCCTGGCCTACCGCAACCACGACGCCAGCGACCCCAGCCCAGACGGCCTCTACCATTACGGTGCCAGTGAGTGGGAGGACGCCTTGGTGGGCGCCCGTGAACTGCGCGCCCGTGGCCACGACCGCGTGGTGCTCTACGGTGCCTCCATGGGCGGTGCCGTGGCGCTGGAGGCCCTCAAACGTTGGCCGGCGGACGCGCCCGAGGTGGTGGGCGTGGTGCTGGACTCGCCGCTCATTGACCCCTACCCGGTGGTCGAGTTGGGTGCCGTCAAGGCCGGCATGCCCCTGCCGGGGCCCCTCACGCAGCTGGGGCTGTTCGTGGCCGGGCTGCGCACGGGGGTGGATTACGGCTCCCTGCGGCAGTACAGGGACGCGCCCGGCATCCACGTGCCGGTGCTCCTGATAGCGGGGGAGGGCGACACCACCATCCCCATCGGGGCGGTGGACCGCTTCGCGCAGGCGGTGGCGGCGCCCCTGACCTACGTGCGCCTCGAGGACGTGGAGCACGTGGAGGCGTGGAACCACGACCCGGAAGCGTACGCCGAGTGGCTGAGGCGCTTCCTGGCCTCGCTGAACGTCAGCGCCTGATCGATCCGTTCGCCCACCGGCTGTAGGTCACGCGCGAGGACCGGAACGACGGAACGGCCGGGTCGCGGCGCGAGAGCGCCCGAGCTGCACCCCGATCGGGGCGCAGCTCGGGCGAGCTGGTCCGAGGCCTTAGTCAGCTCAGCGCTCGTCGACCGGGGTGAACTCCTTGCCGGTGGGGCCGGTATAGACCAGGCGCGGGCGCATGAGGCGGTTGTCGGCGTACTGCTCGTACAGGTGCGCCATCCAGCCGGCTATGCGGGCCACGGCGAAGATGGGCGTGTACATGTCCGCCGGGAAACCGAGCATGCGGTAGACGGAGGCGGAGAAGAAGTCCACGTTGGGCTTCACTTCCTTGCCCTTCTTCGCCATCTCGCGGTCCATGATGCGCTCCATCTCGAGGCTCATCTCGAACCACTTGGAGTCGCCGGACTCCTCGGCCAGCGCGCGGCTGACGTCCTTGAGGATCACGGCCCTGGGGTCCAGCACCTTGTAGACGCGGTGCCCGAAGCCCATGACGCGGCCGCCCGGCGTGCCGAGGACGTCCAGGACGTACTGCTCCACGCCCTCCACGCTGCCGATCTTCTCCAGGGCGTTCATGACGGCCGTGTTGGCGCCGCCGTGCAGGGGGCCCTTGAGCGCGCCCACGGCCGCGCCGATGGCGCTGTAGACGTCGGTGAGGGTGGAGGCGGTGGCGCGGGCCACGAAGGTGCTGGCGTTTGAGCCGTGCTCCGCGTGCAGCACCAGGGCTACGTCCATGACGTTGGTGGCGGCTTCGGTGGGCTCCTCGCCCGTGAGGGTGTAGAGGAAGTTGCCCGCCACGCTCAGGTCGGAGCGCGGCTGCACCGGGTCCTTGCCGTTGCGGATGCGCTGGAAGGCGGCTACCAGCAGCGGGAACTGCGGCAGGAGGAGCCGGCCGATGCGCTGTACGTTCTCCGTGTCCACCCCGTTGGCGGCGCCGTCCAGGCTGCCCAGCAGGGCCACGGCGCTGTGCAGCGCCAGCATGGGATCCGTGTCCTCGGGCAGGGCCCTGAAGAGTTGGTAGACGGCCTCGGGCAGGGTGAAGTTGGGCGCGAGCTGGCGGCGGAACTCCTCCAACTGGGTCCTGTTGGGAAGCTCGCCGTGCCAGAGCAGGTACGTGACCTCCTCGAAGCTCGCCTTGCCGGCCAGTTCGCGGATGTCGTAGCCCGCGTAGATCAGCTGGCCCTTGGCTCCGTCTATGAAGGAGATGGCGCTCTCGTCGATGTACACGCCATCTAAGCCTCGGTTGATCGTCTGCTCCATGATTCCTCCGGCTCCATGCGGCCCAGACGTGCCAGCTCTTCGCAGTGTTGCTGCTATACCGCTGGCTCGCCGGTGCTGCACGTGGGTCTCTCGAGTGGCCCACCTAGAGTGGGCGTCATCGCGGTGCGCCGCGCCCGGAGCGCGGCCTATCATCGTGGGCTAGTCTACCGAATGGGGCCCCGTCTCTAGGAGGTCCGGTGCGACTTTGCGGCACCGACGTGGCCTTCCGGGTCCTCGGCGCTGCGGTCCGGACCTGGGCCCTGCCCCCTTGTTCGCTACCCCCTGAGCCCCTGGCGTCGCTCGGTCAGGCGCTCCGCCCCTGCTTCGGCCTGAACAGCAGCCAGAGCAGCGTGGCTACCACCGCCACCGAGGCGGCGACCACGGTCCGTGGGCCGGCGTCGAATATGCCGAGCAGCATGCCCAGGCCCACCAGCGCTAGGCCGAAGATGAACGCCCAGTGGCCCGGTCGCTCCTCCACCGCCTCCACCGTCACGGCTGCGCTGCCCACGCTCACCAGGAAGGCACCGCTCCACGCCAGCGCCACCTCCAGCAGTATGCCCACGGCCGCACCCACGAGGAGCGCCCCGACGACCAGGAGGCCGTAGAAGCCGGTGCGAGCGTGGAAGTACAGCCCCAGAGTGCCCGCCAGCAGGACCCACAGCCAGGCGGAGGTCGAGAGCATGACGGAGAGCAGCAGCAGCGCGGCCAGCGCGGCCACCGCCAACAGAACACGAACCGGGTCCGACACCGTGAGATCCCCTCCCGAGGCCGCTCCAGGAGTCGATCGGGCGGCCGCAGGGGCAGCCCTGAGAAGCGGTTCCTCTCATGCCATTCTAATGTGAGCCGCTCGTGGCGCGGGATGGGCCTGATTACCGGGCTTGTATGCCGCGTGCCGGGTTCGCTACCGGAGCGCGAGCCCGCTTCTGCTATCCTCAACCCGAGCGACAGGAGGGTGGGCGCAACCAAGCAAAGGGCGCTTCCTCGGGTAGGCACGGCTAACTCATGGACATCATGACCGGTGCGAACTCACTGACCTTCGGCGCGCTAACCGCCGAGCTACTAGGTGCATCCCACCTAGTGGCGCATACGTACCCGACCCTCGCGACCCCGGCTCCGCAGGCCGGGGTGTTCTATTTCCAGGAGCTGCGCTCGTAACGGGTGCAGCCGCTACCGAAGGGAGGCCCGCATGATCCGAGAGTCGCAACGATTCGAGCCGTTCACGGACGAACCGATCCGCGTCATCAACGAGGCCGGCGACTGGCTCGCCGATTTCGAGCTCGAGCTAGAACCTGAAGAGCTGCAACGTTTCTATCGCGACATGCTGCGCGCCCGCATGACAGATGAACGTTTCGGCCGCCTGCAGAGACAGGGCCGCATAAGTTTCGTAGCCCCCGGCTCCGGCCACGAGGCCGCACAGGTGGGCATCGCTCACGCCATCGAGGTCGGTAGGGACTGGTTGTACCCCTACTACCGCGACATGGGACTCCTCCTCGCCATGGGCGTCCCGCTGGTAGAACTGCTAGGCCAGGCCCTGGCCACGAAGGCCGATCCGGCGCGCGGCAGGCAGATGCCGTACCACCCGGGCTCCAAGGAGTTCAACACCTTCACCGTCGCCTCGCCCATCGCCTCGCACGTGCCGCCCGCGGCCGGCACCGCTATCAGCCAGAAGATCGAGGGCAAGGGGGAGGTCACCGTCTGCACGTTCGGTGACGGCGCCACCAGCGAAGGCGACTGGCACGCGGGCGTCAACTTCGCCGGCGCGCAGGGTGCTCCCGCGGTGTTCGTCTGCGAGAACAACGGTTACGCCATCAGCGTGGACCTGAAGCGCCAGACGGGCTCGGACACCATCCATCAGAAGGCGCACGCCTACGGCATGCCCGGCTACTACGTGGACGGCATGGACGTCCTGGCGTCCTACCTGGTCATGCAGGAGGCCGTGGCCCGCGCCCGTGAAGGGGTGGGACCGGCTCTGGTCGAGCTGATGGTCTACCGCTACGGCGGCCACTCCTCCGCCGACGACGACAGCCGCTACCGCCCCCGCGAAGAGGTCTCGCTATGGCGCGGCCGCGACCCGCTCGAGCGGTTCCGCCGCTTCCTTGAGAAGCGCGATCTGTGGGACGACGAGGCGGAGAGGAGCGCCAGGGAAGAGATCGACGCGGAGTTCACCGCAGCGCTCAAGACCGCCGAAGAGGCCGGCCCGCCCGAGCTTTCGCTGATGTTCGAGGACGTCCTCGCCGAGATGCCGGCGCGCCTGCGCAGGCAGCGCGACGAGCTCCTGGGCGACGGCGCCTAGAGAAGGAAGTAACCAACGTGAGTGCCGTGACCATGGTCCAGGCGGTGGCCCGGACCCTAGATCAGGAGATGGACCGCGACAGACGCGTCGTGGTCATGGGTGAGGACGTCGGCAAGCGCGGCGGGGTGTTCCTCGCCACCGACAAGCTGTTCGACAAGTACGGCCCCGACCGGGTCATCGACGCGCCCCTGTCGGAGGCCGCCATCATCGGCGCCGCCCTCGGCATGGCGGTGCACGGGCACCGACCCGTGGCGGAGATCCAGTTCGCCGACTACGTCTTCCCGGGCTTCGACCAGCTGGTCAGCCAGGTGGCCAAGCTGCGCTACCGCTCGGGTGGCCAGTTCACCGCTCCCATGGTGGTGCGCATGCCCACCGCCGGCGGCGTGAAGGGCGGCCACCACCACTCCCAGAGCCCCGAGGCGTACTTCGTGCACACCCCGGGCCTGAAGGTGGTCATCCCCAGCACCCCGTCGGACACTCAAGGGCTGCTGCGCAGCGCCATCCGCGACGACGACCCGGTGGTCTTCATGGAGCCCAAGCGCCTCTACCGCTCGCACAAGGAGCCCATCTCCGACGACCCGGACTTCATGCTGCCCATCGGCCAGGCCGCCGTGAGGCGCGAGGGCACCGATGTGGTGCTGATCAGCTACGGCGGCACCATGGCGGAGACGTTGCGCGCCGCCGACGCAATGGTGGAGCAGGACATCTCGCCGCACGTGTTGGACCTGCGCTCGCTGGCGCCCTGGGACGAGGAGACCGTCCTGGAGGCCGTGGCCCGCGTGGGCCGCGTGGTGCTGGTAAGCGAGGCGCCGCACTCCGCCAGCTTCATGAGCGAGGTGTCCGCCACCATCGCCGAGGAAGTGCTGGATTCCCTTCTGGCCCCGCCGGCGCGCGTGTCCGGCTTCGATACCCCGTACCCTTACGCTTACGACCGTGAGTACCTACCCGGTCCCAACCGCATCCTGCGCGCGGTGGAGCGGGTGCTCGACTACTGAACCCGGTCGGCGGCCCGCGCCGGACACGTGCGCGGGCCGCGGCCTGACCCGAGGAGAAGGAGCGTTGATGGCTAGAGAGTTGCGGCTGCCCGAACTGGCCGAGTCGGTGGTGGAAGGCGAGATCGTTCGCTGGATGGTGGAAGAGGGCGACACGGTCGAGCTGGACCAGCCCATCGTCGAGGTGATGACCGACAAGGTCACGGTGGAACTGCCCAGCCCTTTCGCCGGCAAGCTGATAGAGAAGGTGGCGGCCGAGGGCGACGTGGTGGCCGTGCACGCGGTCATCGCGCGCTTCGACGGTGAGGGCGGCGCCGAGGCTGCCGCCGCTCCCGCGCCCAGCCTGCAGGCCGAGGAGGAGCGCTCCATCGTGGAGGGCGGCCGACCGGCCGACGAGGACGACGGCGAGAGCCTCTCGCTATTCAAGCCGGGCGGCGGTACCGACGAGCCGCTGATAACCATCAAGCGCCCCGGCGGGGCTGCTCCGCGGGGCGGCGCCGCGTCCGGCACCACCGCCACCGCCAGTCAGCCCGCTCAGCAGCCGGCAACGCCGGCCGCGCCTGCCGCGCGGGGCCCCTACGGGCGGGTGCTGGCCGTGCCGGCGGCCCGCAAGCTCGCGCGCGAGCTCGGGGTCGACATCGAGCAGGTGGCGGGCTCCGGCCCCAACGGCCGCGTGCGGGTGGACGACGTGCGCCAGCATGCCGAGGGCGTGGAGGCCGCTCCGGCCCAGGCGCCCAGCTACGTGGCTCGCGCCGCCTACGTGCCGGGCGAGGAGCGCGAGGAGCGCACCCCGCTGCGCGGCCTGAGGCGCGTGATCTCCAACCAACTCACCACCTCGCACTTGGAGACCGTACGCACCCTGCACGTGGACGAGGCCGACGTCACGGCGCTGGTGGCGCTGCGCGACAAGCTCAAGCCGCGCGCCGAGGCGCAGGGCGTGAAGCTCTCCTACCTGCCGTTCATCATGAAGGCGGTGGTGGCGGGCCTGCAGCGCTTCCCCATGATCAACTCCAGCCTCGACAAAGAGGCCAACGAGGTGGTGACGAAGCACTACTACAACGTCGGGCTGGCCGTGGCCACCGAGAACGGTCTGGTGGTGCCGGTGGTGAAGGGCGTCGACCAGCGCCCTATCCTCGACCTGGCCGCCGAGGTGCAGCGCCTCGCCGAACTGGCGCGCACGGGCAAGCTGGCGCCCGAGGACATAAGGGGCGGCACCTTCTCCATCACCAACATCGGCTCGCTGGGCGGGCTCTTCTCGTTCCCCATCATCAACCTGCCGGAAGCGGCCATCCTGGGCGTGCACTCCATCAAGAAGCGCCCGGTGGTGCTGGAGGACGACAGCATAGTCGCGCGCCAGATGCTCTACCTGAGCCTCTCCTTCGACCACCGTCTGATAGACGGGGCGGAGGGCGCCATGTTCACCAGCTTCGTCATCGATCTGCTGGAGAACCCCGAAGCGCTCATGCTGGAGATGTGAGGCGGCCCGCTGGCTACGGGCCGTAGAGCGTACCGAGCATAGAATCCCCTAAGTGAAGCGGGGAGATCTACCGGTACTACCAACCTCACCAGGCTGCTACCTGTTCCACAGGGCTGACGGCACCGTCATCTACGTCGGTAAGGCCGTCAACCTGCGGAGCCGGGTAGGCAGCTACTTCGGCAACAACGTCCACGAGAAGGTGCGGCTGTTGCGGCAGGACGCCGCCTACCTCGACTTCATCGTCACCAAGGACGAGATCGAGGCGCTCATCCTCGAGGCCAACCTCATCAAGGAGCACCAGCCGCACTACAACGTGCTCCTCAAGGACGACAAGAGCTACCCGTTCCTCAAGCTCACGAACGAGCCGTACCCCACGCTCATCTTCACGCGGCAGGTGGTCAAGGACGGCGGCATCTACTACGGGCCCTACCCCAACGCCGGCGCCGTCAGGCGCGTGCTGGACCTGGTATACAGCGTCTTCAAGCTACGCAAGAACTCGGGTGTGCCACTGCAACTCCGCAACCGGCCCTGCCTGCGCTTCCACATGGGTCGCTGCCTGGCGCCCTGCACGGGCCAGGCCGACCTGGAGGAGTACCGCGAGGTGGTGGCGGACGTGCGCGCCTTCCTGGAGGGCCGCGTGAGCGAGGTGGTGGAGCGCACCGAGTCGCAGATGATGGAGGCGGCCCAGCGCCAGGACTTCGAACTGGCCGCCACCTACCGCGACCGCTTGGACGCGCTGAAGCGCGTGACGGGCTGGGACTCCAACGTCATGGCCTCCGGCGCCGAGGACCTCGACTTCCTAGGTCTGGCCACGGCCGGCAACCTGGCCATGGTGCAACTGTTCCAGATGCGCTCCGGCCGCGTGGTGGGCCGCGACAAGCGGCTCCTCACCAACGCCGCCGGCGCCACGGAGGCCGAGATCCTGGAGCGCTTCATGGCCGAGTACTACGGTCAGGCCATGCAGTTGCCGCCCCTGGTGCTGGTGCCGGACGCCGAGCTGGACGAGCCCATGTGGGAGCGCTTCCTGGAGGGCAGGCGGGGCCGCCGGGTGGAGGTGCGCGTGCCGCGGCGCGGCGAGAAGGTGGAGCTGCTGAAGATGGCGGAGCGCAACGCCGTCACGGGGGTGGAAGCCGAGATCGCGCTTCTGGAGCGGCGGGGCGAGGCGCCGGGCGTGGGCGAGCTGCAGGAGCTGCTGGAGCTGGAGAACCCGCCTTGGCGCATAGAGGGCTTCGACATCTCGAACCTCATGGGCACGCACACGGTGGCCAGCATCGTGTCCTTCGAGGGCGGCCGTTCCAAGCGCTCCGACTACCGCCGGCTGCGCATCCGCGGGCTGGACAAACCCGACGACTTCTTCTCCATGCACCAAGCGGTGCTACGGCGCTTCACGGGCCAGCTGGCGGACAAGCTGCCGCCGCCGGACCTGATCCTCATCGACGGCGGCAAGGGGCAGATCAGCGCCGCCAAGCGCGCCCTGGCGGAGGCGGGCATGAAGATCCCGCTGGTGGGTCTGGCCAAGCGCGAGGAGCGCATCATCACGGCGGCGGGGGAGGAGGTGCTGGTGCCCCTAACGCATCCCGCGCTGCGTCTACTTATGCACGTGCGGGACGAGGCGCACCGCACCGCCGTGGGCTACAACCGGCAACGGCGAGGCAAGGCGCTGACGAGGAGTGTGCTGGACGACGTACCTGGCATCGGCCCCAGGCGGCGCGACGCCCTGCTGGCGCACTTCTCCAGCGTGGACGAGCTGCGCAGCGCCCCGGTGGACGTGCTGGCCTCCGTGCCGGGCGTGGGGCCGGTGGCGGCCCAGGCGCTGAAGGACTTCTTCGAGGGGGCGGACTGAGGGTCGCGCGATCCGGCCCGGCTACCGCCGGAGGAGGTGGGTGCGCTGGCGAGCCGGCCCGCAGCCGCTGCGCGGGGCGTCAGGGCAGCGCCTGCGCCTGCCCGAAGCTGGTGACGCGCCCGTCACGCGCCGCCAGCCAGCGCTCGCGCGTCAGTTCCATGTGAACGTCTATGCGACCGTTGGCGTCCACCCGGCGGTTGACCTCCTGGAAGCCGACCTTCTTGAAGGCGCGCTGCGCCCTCAGGTTATCGCCGAACGTCTCCAGTCGAACCAACCGTAAGCCCAGCCCGTCGAAGGCGTACTCCAACAGCGCGTGCATGGCCTCGGGGCCGTAGCCGGCCGACCAGTGCGTGCGCTCGCCGATGATTATGCCCAAGGTGCATTCGGTGCCGCGGATGTCGTAGAGCTCGGTGGTGCCGATGAAGTCCTGGCGTTCGTCGAAGATGCCGAAGGTAGCCCTGTCGGCGCGCCTGGAGTCGTTACGCAGCAGGCGCCTGAGGAGCCAGAGCGGCATCCGGTTGGGTGGCGTCCCGTTGAGGTACGCGATCTCCGGATCGCGGAAGTGGCTCTGCAAGCGGCGCCAATCGGTCTCGGAGAACTCCTCCAGTGGCCGCAGCGTCACGCGCCCGAACGCTGGTGTCATGCCCATGAGTTTACTCCGCCGGGCCCGCAGGCGAGTCCCGCGCGGTCTCACGGGGGACTCGGTGGGCCACGCCAGCGCAGTCACGACGGCGTGCGGCTCACGGCTATACTGCCGACGTGGACGCACAGGGGCTGGGCCCTCATCCGGCCGCCGCCCGCGCCATCGCGAAAGGGAGACATGACCCAACAGAGCGTCGGCAATGAGCTGCCTCCCCTCGAGCAGTTCGCAGAGAAGTTCCGCAGACTGACCTCCACCATCGGCGGGGTGGTGCTGGGCCAGGGCCAGGTGGTCGAAGAGCTGCTCATCGCCGCTCTGGCGCGCGGTCACGTCCTCATCGAGGGCGTGCCGGGCCTGGGCAAGACGCGCCTGGTGCACGCCTTCGCCGACGCCACCGAGCTGACCTTCTCCCGCATCCAGTTCACCCCCGACCTCATGCCGGCCGACGTCACGGGCACCAACGTGTTCATCGACGCCCCGCAGGAGAGCCGCTTCGAGTTCCAGCAGGGACCGGTGTTCACCAACGTGCTGCTGGCGGACGAGATCAACCGCGCCACCCCCAAGACGCAGTCGGCCCTGCTGGAGGCCATGCAGGAGCGCGCCGTCACGGTGGCCGGCAAGCGCTACCAGCTGGACGAGCCTTTCATGGTGCTGGCCACGCAGAACCCGCTGGAGATGGAGGGCACATACCCTCTGCCCGAGGCGCAACTCGACCGCTTCCTCTTCAAGATCGTCATCGAGCGGCCGGACGCTGACACCCTGCGCCGCATCCTGGTCGTCACCACCGGCCGGGACGAGGCGCCGGTGGAGCCGGTGTTCAGCAAGGCCGAGCTCCTGGAACTGCAACGCATGCTGCGCGCCGTGCCTGTGGCCGACGCCGGCCTGGATTACGTGGTGCGCATCGTCGAGGCCACGCACCAGCACCCCATGGTGCGGCTGGGTGCCAGCCCGCGCGGCGCGCAGGCCGTTACCCTCGCCGCCAAGGGCTACGCGCTGGCGGCCGGCCGGCCCAACGTGGAGCTGGAGGACATCCGCCGGGCTGTGCCCCCGGCCCTGCGCCACCGGCTGCTGCTGGACTTCGAAGCCGAGGTGGAGGGCGTGGGTACGGACCGCATCCTGGCCGAGGTGCTGGAGCGGGTCGGCCGGAGCTGATGCTGGGCCCGGGCACCCGCGCCCTGCTGGACCGATACGCCCTGGCCTCGCGGGCTCTGTCACGCGTGGGTGGGGAGCGCAGCGCCACCGAGCCGGGCCAGAGCGTGGAGTTCCACGACTACCGGGCGTACCAGCCAGGCGACGAGCTGAGGTACGTGGACTGGCGGGTGTACGCCCGTACGGGCCGGCTCTACACCCGCCTCTACCAGGCGGAGCGCTCCGTCCGGCTGCACATCGTGCTGGACAACTCGGCCAGCATGACGCTCTACGGCAAGGACGCCTACGCCCGCACGCTGGTGCAGCTGCTCACGTACGTGTCGCAGCGCGACGCCCCCACGCAGCTGCACCTGCTGGACGGCCGCAGGAGCCGCCCGGCCCAGGGCCTCAGCGGCCTGAAGGAGAGCCTCAGGTTCGTGGACGAGGCCGGTAGCGTGCGACCCGCGCAGCAGGCGGTTTCGGGCACGGCTGGGGACGACGGTGGCGCTGAGCTTTCGGTCATGCCCATTACGGCTCTCAAGCGCTTCGCGCTGTCGCTGCCCACGGTGCGGGGCGCCTCGCTGGTGCTGGTGGTGTCCGACCTGCTGGAGGACGCCAGCCTGCGGCCCACCTTGGCGGCGCTGCGGGCACGGGGTGTGGACGTGGGTTTCCTGCAGATCGTGGCAGGTGAGGAGCTCTCGCCCCCGACGGCCCTGCTGGAGCTGCTGGACGTGGAGAGCGGCGAGAAGCTGCCGGTGGGCGCGGCCGAGATAGAGGCGTACCGTGCGGAGGTGCGGGCCTTCCTGGCGCGCACCCGGGCGGCGATCCTCAGGGCCGGCTTCAAGCACGTTCAGCTCAGAACCCCCGAGGAGGGCGAGGACGTGGAGCGCACGGCCATGGCGGCGCTCATCCGTGCCGGCGTTCTGGCCAAGCGCTGAGCCCGGGTCGGGTTCCGGGCAGGCCGCGCCCGGGTTAACCGGGCCGCCCGGACCCCGGGGTAGTGAGGGCGCGCGGCACGTATGATGAGCCGCGTGAGTGAACGTGTGGCAATGTTGGCGCTGGCGCTCCTGACGGCACTAGCGGTGGTGGCAGCGCCCTGGGGCGCCGTCAACCGCGAAACGGGTGCTCGCAGCGCGGTCGTCCTCCTACCCGATCGTATGGTCGATTTCACCGGCCGCACCGATCCCGTCGAGCTACCCGCCCAGGGCACGGTGCTCGTGCTGACGCTCCTGGGCCTGGCCGGCGTCGTCGGCGGCGCGGCCCTGAGGGGGCGGACCCGTTTCGTGGTCTGGGCCGTGAGTGGTCTGGTGCTCGTGGCCGGCACCGCGTGGGGCGTGAACCGCTTCTTCGACTCCGTGGCCGATGCCCGGGTCTCCGCTCTGGTGGCGGAGGTGCAGCGGGTCATCGACAATCCCCGGCCCAACGTCGACGTGGATCAGCTGCGACAGGTAGTGGCCGATGCCCCCGACAGGAGCCTCAGCGAGAACATAGCCGCGGCCGACGATGCGGGGCTGGTGATCCGGCGCCTGCCCTACAGCAACGCCGGCTTCGGCCTGACGGCCTTCCTGGCCGTGGTCACGGGCATCTTCGCGCTGCTGTTCGGCCTGCGTTACTGGGAGACCGCCTCGCGCCTGCTGGACCGCGTCATGCGGGCGGCGGCCGTGCCGGCCATATCCATCGCCTTGGCCCTGCTGGCCGCCGCGGTGGTGATACTGGCGCTGCAGCCCACGCCTGTGGGCGCCAGCGCCGAGGTGGAGGGCTGGTTCCTCTACCTGGTCGGGCGGTTGGATACCCTCTGGTACGCCTACTACTCCATGTTCCACGACTCGCTGGCCACCGTTAACGGCTTCGCCGAGTCCCTGAAGTTCGCCACGCCGCTCATCTTCACGGGCCTGGCGGTGGCGTTCGGCTTCCAGGCCGGGCTCTTCAACATCGGCGCGCCGGGCCAGATGGTCATGGGCTCCGTCTTCGCCATGTTCGCCGGCTTGTACATCCCCGGTCCCAGGCTCATAGTGCTGCCGCTGGCGGTCCTGGCGGCCGCGCTGGGTGGCGCCTTGTGGGGCGCCATCCCCGGCTGGCTCAAGGCGCGCTTCGGGGCCAACGAGGTCATCAACACCATCCTGCTCAACTTCGTGGCGGCCTCCGTGCTGCTCTTCATCCTCTCGTCGGGCAACGTCTTCGCCGCGGCAGCGGTGCGCATCATCGTGGTCATCGGCGTGCTGCTACTGCTGATGATCATCCTGTCGCTCATCCCTGCCGTGCGGGCCCTGGTGCGGCGCGGTCCGCGGCTGGCGGTGGCGGCCGGCCTGGTGGTGCTGCTGGGCGGCACCGTGGTGGCTGGTCTGCCGCAGCCGGGCGACCAACCGGTGACGCTGCAGATGCCGTTCAAGGTGCCCGGCAACGAGCCCAAGTCGAAGGAACTCAACCACACGGCGCGTCTGCCGCAGCTGCCCGCCATGCTGGGTATCCAGCGGTCGGGGGTGAACGTCGTGCAGCTGGATTACGGGCTCCTCCTGGCGCCGCTCGGGCTCCTGGCGGGCCTGGTGGTGCTGCCGCGCTGGCGGCGCCTCAGGCCCTGGTCCAGGCGGCTGCCCGCCGCGCTGGGAGTGGGTGTGGTGGTGTACGCCGCCGCCTGGCTCCTCGGATGGACGCAGTTGCCGACGGCCATCCCTCCGACCAAGCTCAACCTCTCGTTCCTGCTGGCCCTACTGGCCGCGGCGCTCGTGCATGTGGTGCTCTTCCGCACCCGCTGGGGCTACGAGCTCAGGGCGGTGGGCCTCTCGCCCCGCGCCGCCGAGTACGGCGGCGCCAGCATCGCCAAGAACACCATCTGGGCCATGGCCATCAGCGGGGGCCTGGCTGGCCTGACCGCCACGCACTACGTGCTGGGCGGAGCGCTGGAGGACTACGCACTGCGGCAGTCCATCCCCACCAACGACGGCTTCGACGGCATAGCCGTGGCGCTGCTGGGCGCCAACCAGCCCATCTTCATCGTCCTCTCCGCCTTCCTCTTCGGGGTTCTCAAGTACGGCGGCTCGGTGCTCAACATCACCTTCCCCAACCTCACGCG
Organism: uncultured bacterium; assembly: GCA_964467885.1. Lineage (GTDB taxonomy): Bacteria > Deinococcota > Deinococci > Deinococcales > Trueperaceae > JAAYYF01. Next base: position 53,720 of record CAYXUE010000002.1, read on the forward strand.
CGAGGTGGTCAGCATGATCCTCGCGCTGGTCGTGCTCTTCATCGCCGCCCGCGGCTTCCTGCCGCAGCGTGTACTGGATCCGCGCACCTGGTTCGACGCCTCCACCGGGCCCGCCAAGGACGACGCCAACCAGAAACGAACCACCGCAGGGGAGGGGGGTTGACATGGATACCGTACTGATACTCGCGCTCTTCTCCTCCATGATCCGCGCCACCACCCCGCTACTGTTCGCCGCCCTGGGCGGGCTGTTCAGCGAGCGCGCCGGCGTGGTCAACATCGCGCTGGAGGGCATCATCCTCTTCGGTGCGCTGGCGGCCGCCGTCTCGGCGCAGCTCATCGAGGCGCCCTTCCTACGGGAGTCCATGAACGCCCGTGTCTGGTACGCGCCGTGGGTGGGCGTTATCGCCGCCATGATCGTTGGCGGCTTGATCGGCTGGATCCACGCCGTGGTCTCCATCCGCTACAAGGCCGACCAGATCATCTCCGGTACCGCCATCAACCTGATGGGCATCGGCATCCCCGCCGTCATCCTCTCGGGCCTCTACGGCAACACGGCCACCTCCACCCCGCTGCGTAACCGGCTGCCCACCTGGGAGCTGTTCGGCATCGACGGCCTGGCGTTCAGCCCGCTGGTGTACCTGGCGTTCATCCTCGTGCCCATCACCTGGTTCGTGGTGTACCGCACGCCGTTCGGCCTGCGGCTGCGCTCGGTGGGCGAGCACCCCGAGGCGGCCGACTCGCTGGGCGTCAACGTGTTCCGCATGCGCTACGTTGGCGTGGTGCTATCCGGGGTGCTGGCCGGGCTGGCCGGTGCCTACCTCAGCATCGGCAACGTCAACCAGTTCGTCTCGGAGATGGCCGGCGGGCGCGGCTTCATAGCGCTGGCCGCCCTGATCTTCGGCAAGTGGCACCCCATCGGTGTGTTCGGCGCCACGCTGCTCTTCGGGGCGTTCCAGGCCAGCGAGGTGCTGCTCGGCGGCGGGCGCATCCTGCCCCCGACCGTGGTGCAGTCGCTGCCCTACATCCTCACCATGGTGGTGCTAGCCGGCTTCGTGGGGCGCTCGGTGGCGCCCAAGGCTGCGGGCAAGCCGTTCGAGAAGTGACCTACCTGGGACGGAGGTAGACGGTGGCGTTCGCCAGGCGTTCGGGCATCCTGCTTCACCCGACCTCGTTGCCGGGGCCCTACGGGGTGGGGGAGTTAGGGCCCGAGGTGTTCACCTGGCTCGACTTCCTCGCCTCCGCCGGGCAGCGCCTCTGGCAGGTCATGCCGCTGGGCCCCACCGGGTACGGCGACAGCCCCTACCAGTCGTTCAGCAGCTTCGCTGGCAACCACCTCCTCATCAGCCTCGATGTGCTGGTGGAGGAGGGGTGGCTCGAGGCCGGCGAGATGGCTGCCATGGCGGAGCTGCCCAACGAGCGCGTGGATTACGGCGCGCTGATACCGCGCAAGCTGGAGCTATTGGAGCGTGCGGCGGAGCGGTTCGCCCGTTCGGCGGGGCCCGAGGACCGCGCGGAGTACGAGGCTTTCAGGTCCGAACAGGCTGGCTGGCTCGAAGATTACACGCTTTTCATGGCCCTCAAGGAGGCGCACGGCGGCGCCGCCTGGAGCGACTGGGTGCCGGGCCTGCGCGACCGCGAGGCGGCCTCGTTGCAGCGGGCGCGCGGCGAGGTGTCCGACGCTTCCACCAGGCACGCGCTCTGGCAGTTCTGGTTCTTCCGCCAGTGGGGCGCCGTTCGGCGCCGCGCCGCCGAGCTCGGCATAGAGGTAGTGGGCGACCTGCCCATCTTCGTGGCCATGGACTCGGCCGACGCCTGGGCCAATCCCGAACTGTTCCACTTCGGGGAGGACGGCCAACCGACGGTGGTGGCCGGAGTGCCGCCCGACTACTTCAGCGCCACCGGCCAGCGTTGGGGCAACCCGCTCTACCGCTGGGACGCGCTGGCTCGTACGGGTTACGCCTGGTGGGTGGAGCGCGTGCGCGCCACCCTGAACCTGGTGGACATCGTGCGCATAGATCACTTCCGCGGCTTCGCCGCCTACTGGGAGATTCCCGCCTCCGAGGAGACCGCCGTGAACGGGCGCTGGGTGAAGGGGCCGGGGCACGGGCTCTTCGAGGCGCTGAGGTCGGAACTCGGCGAACTCCCCGTCATCGCGGAGGACCTGGGCGTCATCACGCCCGACGTGGACGAACTGCGCCTGGCTCACGGACTGCCCGGCATGAAGGTTCTGCAGTTCGCCTTCGCCACGGATGCCAACGACCCGTACCTGCCGCACAACTACGAGCGGGAGTGCGTGGTGTACACCGGTACGCACGACAACGACACCACCGCCGGCTGGTACGCCGCCGCCCCCGAGGTGGAGCGCGACCTGGTGCGCCGCTACCTGGCGCGCGACGATGGCGAGATCGCCTGGGAGATGATCCGGCTGGCGCAGGCCTCCGTGGCGGACACCGCGATCGTGCCTCTACAGGATGTGCTGGGGCTGGGGAGCGAGGCGCGGATGAACACGCCCGGCACCGCGGGCGGCAACTGGGCCTGGCGCTTCGCCTGGCAGGACGTGCCGTTCTGGGTGGCGCCGCAACTGGCGGAGATGGCCGAGCTGTACGGCCGGGTGCCGGGCGCCGAGAGGCGGGAAGAGGTCTAGCAGCCGGGCGGCAGGGCTACCCGCGGGGGCGCGGCTAAGCCCTGGGGGCGGGGGAGCGCGGTCAGCGCCCTACCGCCTCCAGGCGCTGTCCTACGTTGACGAGCGCGCGGCCGATCTGGCGCACCATCACGCGCCACCGGGCCATCTCTTCTCCCGGGAACCCACGTACCCGCGACTCCCCGTGCGCTCGCACCACTCTCGCCGCGACTCCTTCGGTGGGTAACTCCGCCCGGAGTTCGCGTACCCCCCGCCGCCGGCTCCGGAACCGGTTGGCCCGCGCTTCGCGTGCGGCTCGCAAGCCGAGGCTGGCTAGCTGCGAGTTCTCCGCCTCCTTGAGCAGACTGCGCTGGTGGGCTAGTGCCTGGTCTAGGTTGCTCCAGTCCATTCCGGTCATGACGGCACCTATCCTCACTGGTTCTCAGTGGCGGGCTGCGGATGTTGGGGGTGTCTATCAGCCCTGTAACCAGCTAAAAGAGTACACCGGTGTCGGTAACTTGTCAATATGCTATGCTGGTTACAGATGAAGCTGCCCGAACTAACACCTGCCGACCCTACGCGCGCCCCTGGCCACCTGGCCGTGCTCGAGGAGTTCGTCAACACCCTGCAGCTCGATACGGCTGAGGACAAGCTCCGCAACACCGAGCGGGCGGAGGAGTGGTTCAGGCTCCACGGCCTACTGGACGAAAATGAGCGCGTGACCGGACCCGAGCTGGAGCTGGCTCACGAGTTCCGGGGCGCGCTGCGCGCTCTGCTACTCAGCAACAACGGCGCCGAGATGGACGAGGGCGCGGTGGCGTCGCTCGAGCGCGTGCTGGGTGCCGCGACCGTCACCCTGGCGGTGGCCTCGGACGGCGCCTTTGAGCTGCGACCGTCGGGCTCCGGCCTGACCCGCGCGCTGGGCCTCATGCAGTCCGCCGTGTACGAGGCCATGCAGCAGGGCACCTGGCAGCGCTTCAAGGCCTGCGCCAGCGACACCTGCCAGTGGGCGTTCTACGACCACTCCCGGAACCGCTCGCGCACCTGGTGCAGCATGGAGATCTGCGGCAACCGCCACAAGGTCAGGGAGCACCGCCGGAGGAACGCCGGGCAGTCCTGAGGCGCGGCCTCCTTGAATAGGCGGGCCGGTTCACTCCAGCCAGCGTTTGAGGAGCTTCGGCTCCAGAACGGGCTTACCGGCCTTCACGTTCGCCCGTAGCTTCCTCTCCAGCTCCTCGAAGCGGTCGCTGCGCTCGTCGGCCGGCAGGTTGAGCCGCAGCGCCAACACCAGCTCGGCCTCGCGGATCATGAGGCTCAGCCCCACGGCCTCTGCGCCGCCGAGCGGGTCTGGCGCCCGGCGCCTGAAGCCGCTCAGGAACGGCGGCACGAAGCGCTCGGCCGCCTCCGCGGGCGTGGTCTCGGGGTCCGAACGCACCGCGTAATAGAACGGCATGGCCAGGTCGAAGGCGAAGGAGCCGTAGCCGCAGTCGTCGAAGTCGATGGCGGTCCAGCGCTGCTCATGCAGTAGCAGGTTGCCGTGATGCAGATCGGCGTGCACCAGGCCGGTGTCCGGCCCGGCTCCCAGCAGCTGCTCGGCGGCGGGCAAGAGCTGGCGCACCGCCTCCAAGAAGTCCTGGTCGTCCGGCACGGCCTCCTCGAACCTGGTGAGGTAGGTGTGCTCCAGCAGACTCTGCCGCTTGGGGCCGGGCGGGCTCCAGCTGCGGCTGTGCGCCTGTAGGCGGCCCAGCAGCTCACCCCAGGCCTCCACCAGCGGTTCGCTCAGTTCCGCCGGACGCGTACTGTTCCCCGGCGCGCGCTTGAACGCCACCAGCACTTTCTCGGGCTCCTCCAGGCGCTCTACCCACGCGCCTCTCTCGGACGGCAGGGGCAGCGCCACGGGGACGCCCGCCTCGTGCAGCGCCAGGAGCCAATCGACTTCGCCTTGCACCTGGCTGGGCGTGCGGTGGGCGGGGGAGATGACCTTGAGGATCGAGGGGCCGCACGGCCCCTCGTAGGAGTAGACGTCGCTCTCGAAGGCGCCGAGCTTGCTCAGCGCCGGAGCGGTGGTGCCGTACAGGACGGCGGCTGCCATCAGGTCCATGCCGTTGCGTCCTCTGGGGCCCGCGGAGCTTCGGGTCAGCTCCGGAAGATGACCTCTTCGCGCTGGAAGTTGCGGTGGGCGAACGCCAGCAGCAACCCGATGAGCACGATCATGGAGCCCCAGACTAGGGCGAGGCGGTCCGGTTGCACCACGCCCCGCACCACGTCGTCCATGAGCAGGAGGACGTTGAAGACGGGGATGAGGTAGGCCTGGTCACCGAGCCCGATCAGGTCCTTGAACTGCAGGAGCACCACCGGGATGATGAAGAGGAACGAGAGCGGAGCGATGTAGCTCTGCGCCTCCTTGAACGACCGCGCGAACAGAGTGATGCCAATCAGCACGGCGGCCACTAGGGCGGCCAGCAACAGCGCGCTGATGACCAGGACCACCACCGACAGCGCGTCGATGCTGAGGCTGCCGCCGAACATTGCCACCATCTCCGCGCCCTCTTCGCCCAGGCGCGGCAGGAAGATGGCGTTCAGCGCCACGCCGCCTATCAGGAATCCGACTATGGCGGCCAGGGCCGCGCTCAGCCCGAAGGTGAGGGTGGCCAGGAACTTGCCGATCACGATCTCCGTGCGCTTGACGGGCGCCACCAGCAGCACCTCGAGCGTGCCGCGCTCCTTCTCGCCGGCGGTGGCGTCCACCGCCGTCATCTGCCCGCCCGTGAGCGTCCAGATGGCGATGAAGAAGGGTATGAGCCAGGAGAACTGGCCGCTGGAGCGCTCGGCCGCCGTACTGGCGTCCACCGCCTGCACCTGCAAGGGTTGCAGCACGGAGGGGTCAAGCCCGGCGTCCACCAGCCGCGTGGCTACCACCTGCTGCTGGTAGACGGCCACTGCCTGCTGCACCTTGGAGGCCTCCAGCTCGCTCTTCATGTTGCCCTGCTTGGAGTAGACGAGCAGCTCGCCCGTGCCGCCGTTGGCCATGGCGCTCAGCAGCGGCTCGTCCGCGCGGATGGCCACGTCGACGTCGCCGGCCTGCACGGCCTCCACGCCGTCGTCCACGGGCACCAGCTCCACGTTCTGGCTCTCCAGCAGCTCGACGAACTCGGCCGGGAGGTTGCCCAGGCCCACCACGCCCACCGGGGTGAGGTTGGTGGCGGTGCGCTCGAAGAGGCCGCCCAGCAGCAGGGGCATGCCCAGCATGACGACGGGCATGATGAGTAGCGGGATGAGCAGGTTGGAGACGATGGCGCGGGTGTCGCGCACGGTGGAGAGGATCTCCTTGCGGGCGACGCGCCAGATCATCCTCGGCCGCATCAGCGCACCTCCTCCTGGCCCATGTCCACCTGGCTGACGAGGCGGAAGAACGCCTCCTCGATGGTGCTGCTGCCGTTCGCCTCGATCAGGTTCCGCACGTTGTCCTCGGCGATCTTGCGTCCCCGGTAGATGATGGAGGCGCGGTCGCAGAGCTCCTCCACCTCGCTCATCACGTGGGTGGAGTAGACGACGGCGCGGCCCCGGCTGGGGTAGTCGCGCACGAAGTCGATGACGGCGCGGCGCGCCACCACGTCAAGGCCGCTGGTGGCCTCGTCGAAGAAGATGACGGGCGGGTCGTGCAGGACGGCGCGGGCGATGACTATCTTCTGGGCCATGCCGGTGGAGAAGCCGCCGGCCCGCCGCGTGAGCGTGTCGCGCAGGCCCAGGAGTTCGTCGAGTTCGCTGATGCGCTGCTCGATGCGTTCCTCCGTCATGTCGTAGAGGCGGCCGAAGTAGTAGAGGATCTCGCGGCCGGTCAGGCGGTCGTACAAGCCCATGCCGCCGTTGACCACGCCGATGGCGGCGCGCACCTGCTCCGGCTGCTGGAGCACGTCGAAGCCGGCCACCTGGGCCGTGCCGCTATCCGGCTTGAGGAGGGTGGCGAGTATGCGAAGGGTGGTGGTCTTGCCCGCCCCGTTGGGTCCGAGCAGGCCGTAGACCTCGCCGGGGGCAACGGTGAAGCTCACGTCGTCGACGGCTCTGACCTTCCCGAAACTCTTGCTTAGGTTCTTCACGTCGATCAGGTCGGACATACCGGAGCAGTCTAACGCCTGGACAGCGTGTCGTTACGTTGCGCGCCGGGGCGGCCCCTCGGACACCGACTCCCTTAGCACCGCCCGCTCGGGCCCTGATGGGGCTTGCTATCATCGCCGCAATGTCGACCCAAGATCTTGCCGCCCTGGACGCGCATCAACTCCTGCCCCGGGTGCTAACGGAAGTGGACCGCGCCGAGTTGGGCACGCACCTGCTAGGTATGCGCCTGGCGCACCCCATGGTGCCCCGCTACAAGCGCGTGGCGCAGCTGCCGGGCGATGGTCTGGCGCTCTTCAGCGCCGAGGACGCCGTGGACGGAGCCAACAGACACCCGCCCGAGCAGACCATCGCGCTCCTGCCGGTGGAGCGTATGGGCACGCTCATCGATCGGGTGAGCCGCCTGGCGGAGCACGGCGTGGCGGCCGTGGCGCTGGACATGAGCTCCCTGGGCGAGACGCCCCCTTACGGCGAGCGCGCGTGGCGGCCGCGCACCCGGGAGGAGTTGGCCGAACTGCGCGCCGCCGCGGGGCGGCCCCTCTGGGTCGTGGGGCTGGGCAGCGGCGCCGACGCCGAGATCGCGGCCGAGGCTGGCGCCGATGGCGTGGTGGTGGGCTCGGAGCTGGGCCGGTACCTTGGCGCGCCCGCCGTCATAGACGTGCTGCCCGAGGTGATCGACGCGGTGGGCGGCATGCTTACGATCGTGGCGGGCGGACCCGTGCGCCACGGCGTGGACGTGCTGCGCTACCTGGCGGTGGGCGCCGAGCTGGTGGTGGTCGACGGCGAGCGCGCGCTGGATTCCCTGGCGGCGGAGCTGGCCTACGCCATGCGGCTCACGGGCTGCGCGGACGTGGCCGACATCGGCTACGAGGTGCTCTTCGCGCCGCTCTTCGGTGAACCGTGATCGCTTTCGTGCGCGGCACCGTGACGGAGGTGGACGACGTCAGCGTGGTGGTGGACGTCGGCGGTGTGGGCCTGGAGCTGCTGGCGCCCACCGCCACGCTGGCCAGGTGTCAGGCGGGCCAGGAGGTCACGCTGCGCACCCAGCTCATCGTGCGCGACGAGCAGCCCACTCTCTACGGCTTCCACGACCCCGATCAGATAACCGTGTTCCGGCGCCTGCTGGACGTGACGGGCGTGGGTCCCAAGGTGGCGCTCAGCGTGCTCTCCACCCTGCAGGTGTCGCTCATCGCCACGGCGGTGAGCAACCAGGACGCTGGCCTGTTGACGGCGGCGCCCGGTGTGGGCAAGCGAACGGCGGAGCGGATCGTTCTGGAGCTGCGCGACCGCCTGCCGGAATCGTTGCTGGCGGGTGCGGGCGTGGGGCGCCCCGCGCTCGCCGGAGCGGGGGAGGACGCGGTGGCCGCCCTCCTGGCCCTCGGTTACCGCGAGAGCCAGGTGAAGGGCGTGGTGGCCGAACTGGTGGCCGAGGCGCCGGAGGACGGCGCCGAGACCCTGATCAGGAAAGCGCTGGCGCGGCTCCGCTGAGAGCGGAGCTAGCGTCGGCGACCGAGATGTCGAACGCTTGGCCGACGCCGGGTTGCGTGAGCTTGCCGGCATGGGTGTTGAGGCCCTTGAGGAAGCTCGGGTCGCCTTTCAGGGCCTCCAGGCCCGCGCCCGCCAGTTTGAGGATGTAGGGCAGCGTCTGATTGGCCAGCGCCTTGGTGCTGGTGTTGGGCACGGCGCCGGGCATGTTGGACACGCCGTAGTGGATGACACCCTCCACCTCGTAGGTGGGTGACTCGTGGGTGGTGGGCTTGATGGTCTCGATGCAGCCACCCTGATCTACCGCCACGTCCACGATGACGCTGCCCGGCTTCATCAGGGAGAGCATGTCGCGCGTCACCAGCCGCGGGGCGCGCGCGCCGGGGATGAGCACGGCGCCGATGAGCAGGTCCGTCTGTGGCAGCAGCTCGAGGATGTTGCCCAGGTTGCTGGTGGTGGTCTGGATGCGGCCGTTGAAGACGTCGTCCAGGTACTGCAGCCTGGCGTGGTTCACGTCGAGCAAGTGCACGCGGGCGCCCAGGCCGAGCGCCAGCTTGGCGGCGTTGGTGCCCACCATGCCGGCTCCCAGCACCGTGACGGTGCCGCCCGCCACTCCGGGCACGCCGGAGAGCAGCAGGCCGCGGCCGCCGTGCGCGCGCTCCAGGAAGTGGGCGCCTACCTGCGGTGCCATGCGCCCCGCCACCTCGCTCATGGGCGTGAGGAGGGGCAGCGCTCCGTTGGGCAGCTGCACCGTCTCGTAGGCCACGGCGGTGGTGCCGGCCGCCAGCAGCGCCTCCGTGAGGGCCCGGTCGGCCGCTAGGTGCAGGTAGGTGAAGAGGATCTGCCCGTGGCGCAGGTAGCCGTACTCGGAGGCCATGGGCTCCTTGACCTTGAGTACCATCTCCTGGGACCAGGCGTCGCCCGCGTCGCCCAGCGTGGCGCCGGCCGCTACGTACTCCTCGTCCGCGAAGCTGGAGCCGACGCCGGCCCCGCGCTCCACCAGCACCTGATGGCCGGCGCTCACCATGGACTGGACGGCGCCGGGCGTGGCCGACACCCGGTACTCCTGCGGTTTGATCTCTTTGGGGACACCGATTCTCATATACAGCTCCTGGCGCGTGCCATGTCGATGAGGCCGCCACGTTCTTCGCGGCGACGTTAGGGGTAGGTTGGTACCTCGGATTCTACCGTTGCCAGGCTCGCACTACCCGCACCGGTTGGACCGTGGGAGTACCCCGGTGGTCCGCTGCTACCGCTTGGTGCCGGCCCGCCTCGCCGGCCGCGTTGCCAGCCGCGGGGGGGTCGGCCGCGGCGGGTTCTGCCGGGGCGCCATGCTCAGCTGGGGCGAGCGGCTCGACCAGCGCCACCAGCGCGCCGTCCGCCTCGTGCGCTACCGTCAACTCGCTCACCGGAAGCTGGATCCTCTTGCCCTGCCTCAGGGCCAGAGCCGTGGCTTCGTCCACCAGCAGCTTGGGCTGGCTGAGCGCTGTCAGGGGGTCGATGCCCGGCGTGTTGCCCAGTTCCTCCAGCGCCGCGCAGTCGCTGAGGTCGATGCCGCCGGCGCCGGTCCTCACCAGTCCCGCCAGGTGGGCGGGCACGCCGAGCGCGCTCCCCAGGTCGCGGGCGAACGAGCGGACGTAGGTACCTGCGCCCACGCTAAGGGCGAAGAGCGCGGTGGGAAGCTCGGCCAGGGTCGGCGGCAGTTCGAAGGTGCGGCCCTCCGGGTTCGCTCGCCAACCCGCCGGCGTGGGGCCGAAGCGTTGCGGCAGGTCCTCGCGGCTGGGCCCGAACGCGAGGAGTTCCACGGCGTGGTACTTCACCGGCCGCGCTGGCGGCTCCTCGATCTCGCCTCGGCGAGCGGCGGCGTAGCTGCGCTGGCCCTGCTGCTTGACGGCCGAGAAGGCGGGCGGCTTCTGGCTGGTCACACCCAGGAAGGCTGCCGCGGATTCCGCGATGCCTTCGCCTGTGAGGGTCCGAAGCGCCTGCGGCTCCGCCGTATCGGTGAGCGGTCCCTCGGCATCGAGCGTGGGCGTGCCTGCCCCGAGCGCCACCCAGGCCAGGTAGCGCTTGTCGCCCGCCGTGAGGTAGGGGGAGAGTTTGGTGGACTCGTCCGCCAGCAGCACGAGGACGCCAGTGGCCAGCGGGTCGAGGGTACCGGCGTGCCCCACCCGACGGGTGCCCAGGTTGCGGCGCGCCCGGGCCACCACATCGTGCGATGTGAGGCCCAGCGGCTTGTCGACGGGATGAACGGACACGCTCAGATGCTAGCCCGCGGCCGGCCGGAAGGAGCCGGCCGCGGACCCGTGAGGCTCAGAAGAAGAGCGAGCGCACCCAGGGGCTGACTGCCACCGCGATGAGCAGGCCCACATGCAGCGTCAGCTGCGCCATGAGGGGCTCCCAGCCGCTGCGGCGTCTACTCCAGGCTGCTGCCAGCACCAGCCCGAAGGGCAGGAGCAGAAGGAGGGGGGTGCCGAAGGAGAGGGCGTAGAGCGAGCCCGAGAGGACGGTGGCGATGGAGCCCGTGTAGCGCTTCTCGAGGGGCGCCAGCACGAACGGCCGGAAGAAGAGTTCGGCTAGCGGGATGAGTATGGCTGCCGCCACCACCAGGGGGGAGGCCTGTAGGAAGTCGAGGTAGAAGCCGCCCAGCGCCTCGCCGCCGGGGCGGTAGTGCAGGTAGGCGATGGTGAGCCCCAGGAAGAGTAGCCCCCAGCCAAGGCCGTAGGGCACGGTGCGGGCGTCGCCCAGCAGCTCCTCGTAGGCATCGTGGCCGTTCATCTGCACGCGGCGCCACGACAACAGCGCCAGCATGACGGCGAAGGTCAGGAAGAAGAGCGCCACGGCGTCGCCGCCCGTGCCGGGTGTGAGCAGGGCCAGCACGTTCTCGAACGATATGAGGCCGTACAGCACGGTCACGAGCAGACCCACCAGCAGCGAGGTGATGAGTGTGCCGTAGATCTGGCCTACGCTCCATGGCTGCGGTCCCTCCACCACCTCCAGCGAAGAGGAGGCGGAGATGCGGCTCTCGCCTACCAGGTGCAGCCCTACCAGCAGTAGAAGCAGGAGCACCCACATGAGCGTGTTGCCGCTCAGGATGCTGCTGAAGTTCTCGCGCCGGAACGACTCGCGCAGCGCCAGGCCGCCCGCCTCGAAGTCGCCCTCCGCGTACGAGATGAGCGCCATGCCGCGCAGGTCGGCCGCCTGCGCGTCCACGTTGCGGGCGCCCCTCAGCTGGTGCGCGGTCGCCAGATGGCCCGAGGCGGCGGCGAGGTTGCCCTGCGCCCACAGGGCGCGGCCGAGCAGCGAGCGCACCTCCGGGTCGCGGTCGTTGCCCGTGAGCTGGATGTAGCTGCTCAGCTGCCTGGCTGCGTTGTCGGGATCGCGCAGCCTAAGCCGCAGGGTGGCGTCCAGGAGCCGGTACTCGGCGTTCAGGGGGTCCAGGTCGATCGCCTGGGCGTACTCGGACAGCGCGTCGTCGTAGCGCCCCTGCGACTGCATGATCCGCCCGGAGAGCACCGCGACCTGCGCCTCCAGTTCCAGGTTGCCCTGCGTGTTAAGTCGCCGCTGCGCCTCCTGCAGGAAGGCTTCCGCCTCGCCGGGCCGCTCGTTGTCCAGCGCCGCTTGGGCCAGCAGTACCAGCGGCTCGGCCGAGTCGATGCGGTTACGTACCCGGCGGAGGCGCGTCTCCGCGCTGGTGGGATCGCCGAGGCCGAGCTCGATTCGGGCTAGTACCAGTTCCGCCTCGGCGAAATCTGGCCTAACCTGCAGTGCGTTCAGGCAGAATTGGCGCGCCGTTTCGAGATCGCCCCGCGCCTCGAACAGTTGGCACTGGTTGAAGTACCGCGTCTCGTCGAAGCCCTGGGCGTTACCGACCGCCAGGAGCAGCGCAACGAGCAGGGTCAGGGCCGGCGCCACTCCCGTGCGCCTCCTGACGACACCTGCCCCCATGTCGTGGAACATAAGGTCCCTTTCGTTATTCGCCTGGGTTGGCGACCAAGTCAGCTCATGATGACCCGCGCCGCGCCGCGGCTGCGGTTAGGTCGTTCACTTCCGCGTGAGACACGGCTTACTGCAGGTTAAGGCTCGCTGAAGCCGTAAAGCCTCGGTGTTCACTGACGGCTGTTAGCATTGCAACATGGTGCGAACGAACTCCATCTCACCGTTCGCGTGGCGCACATGACACTCACTCACCTTTTCCTCGTCGGGCAGTTTATGCTGCATCTACCCATGATGCCGGTCGGCACGGAGGTTCGCCTCATGTCGGTCGACCTGTTCACAGTGTACGCCTCGGCGCAGGTGGAGCGTTCCTACCTCAAGTTCAAGGAGCTGCCGCCACCCGGCACCGAGGTGCGCATCCTGATCTTCCCGCCGGACGCCGACGACGTGGCGCTGGCGGAGACTCTCAGTGGCGCCACCGCGCTGAAGGGGTTCGTGTCGGACGCCGGTACGGATATCCTCGTCTTGCTCGAGGGGGAGAACGAGCCCCTCTCGCTCAGGGCCCTCTTGCTGCAGGAGCGGGAGATCTGGTTGGATCTGCCGCTCGGAAGGAGCCAGTGACCATGACTGGCAAACGGATACTGATAGTCGAAGACGATCTCGACATCCTGAGACTGCTCACGCGCGAGCTGGAAGACGCGGGCTTCGAGGTCATGGCGTTCGACAGCGGCATGCGCGGCCTGTCCGCGGTGCGCGAGAGCGAGCCGGACCTAGTGATCCTCGACCTGGGCCTGCCTGACCTGACGGGGCAGGAGATAGCGCGCCGCGTGCGCCACACGGGCGATACGCCCATCATCATCCTGACCGCCGCCGACGAGGTGGGTACCAAGGTCGAGATGCTGAACGCAGGTGCGGATGACTACCTGGCCAAGCCGTTCCATGTGGAGGAGTTGCTGGCGCGCGTCAACGTGCAGCTGCGCAAGCGCACGCTCGGTTCCGCGCAGAAGATCGGTGAGCTGACCATCGACCCTGTGAGGCGCCAGGTCTTCTGGGCCGACGACGAGATCCGCTTCTCGCCCCGCGAGTACGAACTCATCACCTACCTGGCGGGCCAGCCGGGCCGGGTGTACTCGCGCAAGGAGATCGAGAACAACGTATGGGGCGAGGACCTGCCGCCCTCGTCCAACGTCGTCGATGTCCATATAGCCAACATCCGCGGGAAGTTGCGCGACGCAGGCGGTTACGGCGTCATCCGCACCATCCGCGGCGTTGGGTACGCACTGAAGTCGTGAACTGAGTGAGGCGCCGCCCGGCAGCGCTGGTTCGGGCACCGAGGGTGTCGCTCACCTGGCGCGTGGCGCTGCTTACCGCCGCGGCCGTGGCGGTGTTGAGCGCCCTGACCATGCTCATCGCCTACCAGGTGGTGCGCTCGGGGCTCTACGAGGAGCTGAGGCGCACCATCAAGGAGGACGCCGCCACCGTAGCGGCGCTCTACTCCTCGGGCGAGGGCAGCGCTAGCGGGCTGGGCGGCCCCACGGGCGGGGTCATCCTGCAGATCTACGACGCGTCGGGCCGGCTGCTGGCTGCCAGCGAGCCGGAGTTCGAGAGCGCCACGGCCGCCCTGCCGCCTTCGGATGTCATGGGCGCCGCCCACGTGCCCCTCTCGTGGAACGGGCTGGTGGCCGGGCGGCAGATGGAGGCCGCCCTGGCGCCGTTCGAACTGGGAGTGGTTGCGGTGCTGATAGACCCCTCCTACATCGGGCCGGTGCTGGCCGAGGTCTCCCGCACGCTGTTCGTGGCCGCGCTGCTGGTGGTGGCGCTGAGCCTCTTCGTGGGTTACGTGGTCTCCGCCGCGGCGCTGCGCCCCATCTCGCGGCTGGCCCGCCTGGCGGCCACGCTGGGGCCCGAGGACCTGGAGCCCATCCGCTACGACGGCCCCCTGGACGAGGTGGGCCGCCTGACCTTCGCGCTGAACGGGCTGCTGGGCCGCCTGCGGGAGGCGCTGGATGCGCAGCGCGTGTTCCTGGCCGAGACCAGCCACGAGCTGCGCACGCCGCTTACCAGCATGCGCGGCTTCCTGGACCGCGCCGTGAGGCGCGCGCAACCGGAGAACCGCGACGACCTGCTGGATGCGCAGCGCGTAACCGGCACGATGGCGCGGCTGGTGGAGGACCTGCTGCAGCTCTCGCGTGGGCAGTTGGTGGTGGAGGAGGGCCTGCACCTGGTGGACATGGCGCTGGACGTGCTGCGGCCCGTGAGCGACGAGTTCCCGGGAGTGCGTGTGGAGGGGCCGGGCGGCGTGCTGGTGCTGGGTGACCCCGTGCGGCTGAACCAGGCGGTGCGGAACCTGACCGCCAACGCGGTGCGCGCCGCAGGGCGCCCGGCCGGGGTGCTGCTGCGCCTGGTGGGGGAGCCGGGAGAGGCCGTGGTGACCGTGGAGGACGATGGCGGCGGCATCCCGGAGGAGATGCTGCCGCACATCTTCGAGAAGTTCTACAAGGGTGCCGGCGGCGGCTCGGGTCTGGGCCTGGCCATCGCACGGCAGATCGCGGAGCACCATCACGGCACGCTCACCGTGCGGACGCGCCCGGGCGAGACGGTGTTCGAGATGCGCCTGCCGCTCATCGAGGCGGTGGACGAGGAGTGATGCCCGCACGTGTGACGGCGCGCTGAACGGGGCCGTGAGTAGTCCGGCCCCGTTCGGTCGTGCGTCACTGCTGGCTCAGAGCCGCGGCAGCGTGACGCCCTTCTGACCTTGGTACTTGCCCTTGCGGTCGGCGTAGGTTGTCTCCGGCCTGTCGCCCTGGAAGAAGAGGAGCTGCACTATGCCCTCGTTGGCGTAGACCTTGGCGGGGAGGGGAGTGGTGTTGCTTAGCTCCAGGGTTACGTGACCCTCCCAACCGGGCTCCAACGGCGTTACGTTGGCTACGATCCCGCAGTTAGAAACGAAGACCCCCGCTTCGAGAGCGAAGTTCCCGGCCTCAGGCACGGTGAGGCAGTAGACGTCGTGATCGCCCTTCAACTCGCGGACACTGACGACCTTGTGGTTCCTCGGCGTTCCCCTGTGCTCGGCGATGACCCTCGGGAATCTGCGGAATACGCTGCGATCAACACCTAGTAAGCGAGCTGCTCCGCGGATAGAGCCAGCTTCGTCGAGCGCCTGCCGGACGACGTGCTCATCGATGTGGGCGTGGAGCCTTATGCGACGCGCGCGCTCAGCTTGCGCGGCTCGTCGGCTGGGAGCGGCGCTGTCCCACGCCTTGCGTGAGCGTTCGCCCTGCGCGGCCCGGGCTTCGTCGTTGGATTCCCAGAAGGCGCGCTGACGCTCCCTTTGCGCTTCACGTTCCTCAGGCGTCCACCGGGCGCGGTGGTACTCCAGTAGGCGCTGCCGCACGTCTTCGTACTGCGGGTCGTGCCAGAAGTCGTAGGCGCGCTGCCTCTGCTGGGCGTCACGCCTGGCTACCCATTCCGGGTCTTGCGCGCGCCGACTGAGGGAGTCCTTGATGGCCAAGGAGTGCTCCACTGGGTCGAAGTCCTCGCCGTAGGAATGAGCGTTGTGGTAGCGGATGTGCTCGCTGGCGTCCATCCGCACGATGTTCCAGGGGTTGTTGTTGCGCCGGTCGTGGTCGACGTGGTGGCGGTGAGTCCCGGGGGCATCCTCGTAGATCTCGTGCCGCAGGTTCCACTCGTCGGCCAGCCGGTGGGTGGGGTAGTAGTAGCCGGTCACAGGTTGGTAGGTCATCTCGTACCCGCGGAACGAGTCCCTGTAGAGCGGCATGAGGGAGTCGCCGGGCCGTAACTCGCCGGCCTCCGTCCAACTGCCGTCGCGCCGCATGAAGTCGTGGTCCGGGGTCGCATGGATCACCGCGCCGTCGTCGAGGGTTACCTCCAGCAGGGTGTCCCTCCCGATGAACCGCGGGGCGTCCAGGAGCGAGGCGATCAGACGGCCGTTCTCGCCGATCGAATAGCCCCAGAACTGCTCGCCGTCAGCGTGCCTCTCCGCCATCTCTTCCAGAGTCGGTG
Source organism: uncultured bacterium (assembly GCA_964467885.1). Classification (GTDB taxonomy): domain Bacteria; phylum Deinococcota; class Deinococci; order Deinococcales; family Trueperaceae; genus JAAYYF01. The sequence continues at coordinate 69,894 of CAYXUE010000002.1, forward strand.
ACGTGCCGTCCACTAGCGCCACCCGCGTGTCAGCGCTGAAGCACCTGGCGTACGAGCTCTTGCCAAGCGCCACGACCATGGTGTCGTCGGGTATGCGGAGGTACTCCACCGATCTCGTGAGGACGAAGCTGTTCGGCGGGATGATGCAGGTGTCGCCCTCGTACTCCACCAGGCTGTTCGTGTCGAAATCCTTGGGGTCGACCACGGTGTTGAAGGCGTTGACGAAGATGCGCCACTCGGGTGCGGCCCTTAGGTCGTAGCCGAAGCTGGACAAGCCGTAGCTGATGACGCCTTCGCGTACCAGCGCTTCCTCGAAGGGGGTGATCATGCCCTCTCTGGCACGCTCGCGTATCCACCAGTCCGGTTTGATGCTCATGATGGCCAAGTCTAACAGCGGTTCCGCGCCGTACGGCCCCCACTTGGGCAGCGGTCAGGGATCATCAAGGTCCCTGCGGCCAGGAGGGGTGCCAAATGCCGAGAGTCTCGCTACTCGTGCCGACACAAGGTTCGCCCTCCGGCCCTCGTTGTGAGGCTCTTCGGTGAGCGGTGGCGCCCGGCCGAAGGCGAGCTGATTGCACCCGTTGATATAGAAGTGATATCATTCTGAAACCATGACCAAGGAGCAAGAGGTTCAACCCATAGTCCAGAACTTCAACACCACCCTCGCCGAGCGCGTGCAGGAGAAGCCCGTCGCGGCCCTGAACGGCTTCCTCATGCTGTTCGTGGGCCTCGTCGGCCTGGTGGGGTCCATCCTCCTCTTCATCTTCGGCGTGGGACCAGAGAGCCCGGACATGCCCAACAGCTGGCTCATGATCGCCCTGGCCATCGTCCTGTTCCTCGCATCCTTCTTCACCCTCATCGGTCTCTTCGCCGTGCAGCCCAACGACGCGCGGGTCCTCATCCTCTTCGGTAACTACATCGGCAGCCAGCGGCGCTCGGGCTTCTGGTGGGCCAACCCGTTCGCCAGCAAGAAGCGCGTGAGCCTGCGCGTGCGCAACTTCAACTCCGAGCGCGTGAAGGTGAACGACGCCGACGGCAACCCGGTGGAGATAGCCGCCGTGGTGGTGTGGCGCGTGAGCGAGTCCGCCAAGGCCACGTTCGACGTCGACGACTTCGAGGAGTTCGTCGGCATCCAGGCGGAGACCGCCCTCCGCAGCCTGGCCACCCGCTACCCCTACGACTCCGCCGGCGAGGAGCGGGCCAGCCTGCGCGAGAACCCGGACGAGCTGGCGGCGGCGCTGAAGATAGAGCTGGAGGAGCGCCTGGAGGTGGCCGGGGTGGACGTGCTGGAAGCGCGCCTCACGCACCTGGCCTACGCCCCCGAGATCGCCCAGGCCATGCTCCGGCGCCAGCAGGCTCAGGCCGTGGTCTCCGCCCGGCGCCTCATCGTGGAGGCCGCCGTGGGCATGGTGGAGGACGCCCTCACCGGGCTGGCCGAGAAGGGCGTCGTGGAGCTGGACGAGGAGAAGCGCGCGGCCATGGCCAACAACCTTATGGTGTCTCTCACCAGCGAATCCGCCGCCACCCCCATCATCAACACCGGCACGCTCTACGGCTGAGCGTCGCCGCAGCCTCGGGCGCTGGGCCGCTCAGTCAGCGGTCCGCGCGCCCAGGTACGCATTCGACAAGCAGCCTCGACAAGGAACGGTGAACGATCTTGAGAAGAACCACGGGTAGAACCCTCGGAGCCTGGCGGGCCGCCTTCGCGGCGCTGCTCATGGCCCTGCTAGCCACCGGAGCAGCTCAGTCCACCACGCCGGCCGACGAGTCCAGCGCCTTCAGCTACACCTACGACATCATCCAGTTCGGCCAGACCCTGGGCCAGACCTCCATGAACGTGGAGCGCGGCGCGGAGGGCTACCGCACCGCTTCCGCTGTCTCCGTGGCCGGCCTCTTCCAGGCGGAGAACCGCATGGAGGCGCGGCCGGACGGCTCGGCACTCTCCTACACCATCGAAGGCACGACGCAGGGCGTGGCGTTCCGGATCGACGTGGCGTTCACCGACGCCGGCGCCGACCTCACGCTGAGCCAGGGCGGCGCCACGCAGAGCCTGTCCGTGCCCTCGGAGGCGCCCCTCTACGTGGTCGACAACAACTTCCTCGAGGGCTTCCAGCTGGCGGCGGATCAGGTGATGGCCTCGGGCCAGCCGCAGACCTTCGCCGCTCTCGTGCCGCAGACCGCGGCGCTCGTCTCCCTCGCCTTCGACGCGCCGCAGCCCGGCAGTGTCGACTACCTGGGTGAAGCCACGGAAGCCACTCTGATCGAGGTGCTGTTCTCGGTAGCTGGTCAGGAGCTCACTCTCAGCATCTACCTGGACGACAGCGGACACATCCTGGTGCTCGAGCAGCAGCCCGGCGCGGTCAGGTTCGTGCGTCAGCCCGCCGATGACGCCCAGCCCGGCGGGGACGCCGACGAGGAGGAGGGCGCCGCGCCTCGGGGCAACGACGAGGCTGCCGACCAGGCCGCGGGTTCACTCCCGACCGCCACGGAGGAGCAGGCGCCCATCGGTGGGCCAGAGGCGCTGCAGGCCAACGCCGCCTGCCTCGTGGAGCGGGAGGTCAGCGTCAGCTCCACGGGCGAGACCCTCTACGGCCGCCTCACGCTGCCGCTAGCCGCCACGGCCGAAGGTGCCCTGCCCGCCCCCACGCTGCTGATCCTGCCCGGGTCGGGTGCGCCCGACATGGACGGCAACGTGGCCCCCTTCATCACCAACGCCATGTACAAGCAGCTCGCCTACGAACTGGCCTGCCACGGCTACGGCGCCCTGCGCGTGGCCAAGCTGGGCATGCCGCCCTCCACGGGCGACGGCAACGCGGTGACGCTGGCAACATACGCGGAGAACACGGCCGATTGGCTGGCCTTCCTGGCGGAGCAGCCCGGCGTGGACGCGCAGCGGCTGGGCATCATCGGACACTCCGAGGGCGGGCTCGTGGCGCTCTTCGCGGCGGCGGACGGCTACGCCGACCCGCAGGTGGTGGTCACCGTGGCCGCACCCGGCAGGCCCCTCGACGCTATCCTGCGCGAGCAGCTCCTGGCCTCGTTCGAGCGCTCCGGCATCACGGGCCAGGCCTACGACGACCTCGTGGCGCAGACCGACGCGGCCCTCGAAGCCGTGCGCGGCGTGGAAGGCCCCACCCTCGAACTGGAGGGCGAGTTGGCGGAGAACCAGATAGCGGCCAGCTTCGCGCACGCTGCCGGCCTGCTGCGCAGCGAGTTCGAGCAGGACCCGGCCGAACTGGCGGGCCAGCTGCAGGTGCCGGTGCTGGTCGTGCAGGGTCTCAAGGACATCCAGGTGCAGCAGGACGACGCGCACCTGCTGGCCGACCCGCTGCAGCGCGGCACGCTGCTCGAGTTCCCCGACATGGGGCACAACCTCAACCACGTGCCTGGCGACCCCGAGGCGGGCGCGTTCCCGGCCGCCGACGCCCTCATCTACCAGCCCTTCGTGCGCTCACTGGTGACCTGGCTCGACGGCTACCTGCGCGTAGCCCGCTGAGGTAAGGCGGCCGGGGGTGCGGTGGTGAGGTAGATGGCGAAGAAGAGGTTCCTGCTGCGGATAGACCAGAGGGTCTACGACGCCATGGAGAAGTGGGCGGCCGACGAGCTGCGCAGCGTCAACGCGCAGATGGAGTACGTGCTCTCGGAGGCGCTCAAGGGTGCCGGCCGGTATCCCAAGCCGGCCGCACCTCAGGACCACCAGCAGGTCGACTCACCGGCCGAACCCCCGCGGGAACCACCGGACAACTCCGACGAGAACTAGTGAGAAGGGCGCGGGCACAGCTTCCGGAACGGTAGCGGGCCCGCGCCCTTCACGGTGCGCCCTGAGCACGGCGTACCGCGCATCCGGCCGCGTGCCCTACCGCCGCCCGTCGTTACGCAGGAACACCACCACGTCGCGCTCGTGCGCGGCCAGGTTGGTGTTGGGCCGGAAAACGGGGACGCCTCCATCGGTGCCGTGCAGGAAGTAGAGCCACGGCACCCCCGCGGCGTTCGTGCGCTCGGGTTCCAGCACCGCCCGCAGCGCGTCGCTGCCGGGGTTCGAGATGGGCGAGGCGGGCAGACCGGGCCGCATGTACGTGTTCCAGGGCGTATCGCGCCGCAGGTCGCCGGCCAGCGCGCTCAGTTCCGGCATCGGCTTGCCCAGTCCGTACGCCACCGTGGGATCGGACTGCAGCAGCATGCCCTCGTCCAGCCGGTTGAGGAACACGCCGGCGATGATGGGCATCTCCTCGTGCGACGCCGCCTCGGACTGCACGATGCTGGCTAGCGTCACCCACTCGTGCACCGTCAGTGAGCGCTCCTCCAGGGCGTCCACCACCTCGCCCGTCAGCTCCGCCTCGAAGCGCGTCACCATGGTGCGCAGCACCTCCTCGGGCGTGGAGTGCACGGGCACGTCGTAGGTGGCGGGGAAGAGGTAACCCTCCAGAGAGGAGTCCTCCGGCAGGTAGGCCGGCGCCAGCTCGCCGGGCTCCCCGATCAGCGCCTCGAACTCGCTCTCGCTGCCCAGGTCGTTGGCGGCCAGACGCCGCACCAAGTCGGAGGCGCGCCAGCCTTCGGGCACCACTATGCTCACCGTCCTGGGCCGCCCACCCGCGGCCAGGGCCTCGGCCACCTCCGCGGCGCTCATCGTGGGGCTCAGGTCGTAGAGCCCCTCGCCCAGGTTGCGGTCGGTTTCCGTCAGCTGCAGGTAGAGGCGGAACGCCAGCGCAGACCGCACCAGCCCGGCCTCCTCCAACTCCTGCGCCACCCGCGCCCCGCCCCAGCCCGGCAAGACCTCGAACTCGGTCTGGCGCGGAGTGGCGCTGGGGGCGGAGAGCACGAACTGCACGGTAACGAAGGCGGCCACCAGCAGCGTGATGAGCACCAGGAGCACGATGGCTACGTTGCGGCCACGCGAGCCCGGCCGGGTGGAGGGCGGGGGAGGGGGTTCCGGCGGTTCCGGCGGTGCCGGCGGCGGAGTGGACGTGGGCCTACCCGGCGTGTCGGGCGTGGGCGTGTCGGGCGCGGCCGTGTCGGACGTCGGCGTATCGGGTGTCTTCTGTGTAGGGGGCTCGCTCATCCGTCCTCCCCGGCCCGTGCCTGCCTGGTGAGGAACGACTCGAGTATCAGCACCGCCGCTGCCTCGTCCAGGCGGCCCTTCTCCTGCCGCCTGCTCCTGGGCAGACCGGACGTGCCCACCTGCCGCTGCGCGATGCGCGTGGTGAGGCGCTCGTCCTCCAGCACCACCCGGATACCGAGCGGCGCCGCGGCCTCCTCCAGCGCCGCGGCGAAGGTGCGCACACGCCGCGTCTGCTGGGATTCACCGCCATCCATGTTGAGGGGCAGGCCCACAACGATGAGCTTCGCCTCCTCGCTACTAGCGGCGTCCAGCACGGCCGGCACGTCGCGTTTGGTGCCCGCGCGCTCCAGGGCGCCCCGACCGAAGGCGAAGCTGGAGCCCAGCGTGCCCGCGGCCAGCCCTATGCGCGCGTCGCCGACGTCCAGGGCCAGCACGCCGGCGCCCGCGTTCTCCTGCGGACCCACTTCGCCCCTCGCCCCCGCACCGTCGCCCGCTCGGTCCGGCGCCGAGATCAAGAGCCGGTGACTCCCGCCAGCGCCCCCTCGACGGCTGCGAGCGCCTTTAGCAGCCCATCCTCGTCCTTGACACCGGCCTGCGCCATGTCGGGCCGGCCCCCGCCCCCGCCGCCCCCGGCCGCTGCGGCGGCGCGCACCAGGTTGCCGGCGTGCGCCCCCTTGCCGCGCGCGGCCTCGGAGGCCTTGGCCACCAGCAGCTTGCCGGAGCCGACCACCACCACGTCAGCTCCGCTCCTCTCCAGAAGCTGGTCGGCCGCGTTGCGCAGTGCGGTGGCGTCCAGCCCGTCCAGCAGGGCGGTGGCGTACCTGAAGCCGCCCGCCTCCTTGAGCTCCGTGGCGGCGCTGGCCCCGGCCGTCTGGGCAGCTGCCAGCTTGTCGCGCAGCTGGGCGGCCTGCCGCTGCGCCTCCTTCAGTTCGGACTGCAGCTTGAGCAGCCGCTCCTCCAGCGTGGCGGCCGTGCCGCCCAGGTGGCCCACCAGGGTTCGCTGCGTGTCGCGCAACTCCTGCAGGTGATGCAACGCGGAGTCGCCCACCCGGGCTTCCACGCGGCGCACCCCCGCGGAGACGGCCTCCTCGGCCGTTATCGTCAGCAGTCCTATCTCGCCGGTGCGCTCCACGTGCGTACCGCCGCACAGCTCCACGGAGACGGCTTCCTCGCCACCGACCGTCACCATGCGCACCTCGTCGCCGTACTTCTCCCCGAAGAGCATCATGGCGCCGGCCGCGCGTGCCTCCTCGAGCGGCACGACCCGCCAGCCGACGGGCAGGTCGCGCTGCACCCAGGTGTTGACCAGCCGCTCGATCTCGGTGATCTGTCCGGGCGTGAGCGCCGCCTGGTGCGTGAAGTCGAAGCGCAGCCTGTCCGCCGTCACCAGCGAGCCCGCCTGGGTGACGTGCTCGCCCAGCACCCGGCGCAGGGCGGCGTGCAGCAGGTGGGTGGCGGTGTGGTGCTTCTGGGTCTGCACGCGCGCCGGGTCGACCTTGGCGCGCAGCGTGCGACCCACGTTGAGGGGACCCCGCACCACCCGCACGCGGTGGCGGATCAGGCCCTGCGGCGTGCGGTCCGTACCGCTCACTACTGCGCCGCCGCCCTCCCACTCCAGCTTGCCGGCGTCGCCCACCTGGCCGCCCCCCTCGGGGTAGAAGGGGGTGCGGTCCAGGATGACACTGCCCTTGGCGCCTTCCGCCAGTTCCGGCACGTCCTCGTCGTCGGCGTTCACCAGAGCCACCACCGTGGCTGGCTCCTCCAGCGCGGCGTAGCCCACGAACTCCGTCTCCTCCACGCGATCAGCTATCTGCCCCAGCGCCCCGGCGCCCTCGCCGAAGAGCTGCTTCGCGCCGCCGCCGCGTGAGAGCTTGCGTGCCTCCTCGCGCGCCGCGTCATAACCCGCACGGTCAACCTCCACGCCGCGCTCAGCCGCCATCTCCACCGTGAGATCGAGCGGGAAGCCGTACGTCTGCCACAGGTCGAAGGCCACGGCGCCGTCGAGCACCCGGCCGTCCAGCTCCGCCAGGAGCGTGCCCACGCGCTCGATGCCGCTGCCCAGCGTGCGGAGGAACTGCTCCTCCTCGGCGCGGATGGTGCTCTGGATGCGCTCCTTGGCCACCGCCAGTTCGGGGTAGGGCTCCTTCATCGCCTCCACCACGGCGCCGGCCAGCTGGTAGAGAACGGGCTCTTCCAGCCCCAGGAGGAAGGCCTGGCGCGAGGCGCGCCGCAGGAGCATCTTGACCACGTAGCCGGCGCCATCGTTGGCGGGCGGCACCCCGTCAGCTATGGCGAAGGTCACGGCCCGCACGTGGTCCGCGATGATGCGCTGCTCCACGCTCTCCACGTCCCGGTACTGCTGGCCCGAGAGTTCCTCCAGCAGGCGGATGACGGGCATGAACAGGCCGGTGGCGTAGGCGTCCTTGGCGCCGGACACCACGGTGGCCATACGTTCCAGGCCCATTCCCGTGTCGATGTTCTTCTGCGGCAGGGGGGTCAGAACGCCGTCGTTCAGGTCGAACTGCGTGAAGACCAGGTTCCAGATCTCCATGTAGCGGTCGCCGGTGCCGGTGTTCGGCCCCGTCTCGTCCGGTGAGCCGAACTCGGGACCGCGGTCGTAGAAGATCTCGGAGCACGGCCCGCATGGACCCTGGCGCCCGTCCTTGATGGCGTTGGCGGGCCAGAAGTTCTCGGCCTCGCCCCAGCGGCTGATGCGCTCCTCGGGCACGCCCACCACGTTCTTCCATATTTCGTACGCCTCGTCGTCGTCCGTGAACACGGTGACGTAGAGACGTTCGGGGTCGAGGCCCAGCCAGTCGGGCGAGGTGAGGAACTCCCACGCCCACAGGCTGGCCTCCCTCTTGAAGTAATCGCCGAAGGAGAAGTTGCCCAGCATCTCGAAGAAGGTGTGATGGCGCCTGGTGCGGCCCACGTTCTCGATGTCCGAATCCTTGCCGCCCGCCCGCATGCACTTCTGCGCGGTGGCCACGCGGTGCCACACGCCGTAGCCCGGGAAGCGCGGGGTGGCGCCCTGGAAGTACGGCTTGAACTGCTGCATGCCCGCCACGTTGAAGAGCAGGCCGGGGTCGGTGCTCTTGAGCGGCGCACTGGGGTAAGCCAGGTGCTGCTTCTCCTCGAAGAACCGCAGGAACTTCGAGCGTAGTTCGTTCACTTGTTCCGTACCTTCAGCCACGCGGGCGCCTCCTGAGTAACCAGGCAAAGAGTATACCGACCCCGCTCAAGCGGTATCTTTCCTGCAGATGCTTCTCGCTGCCTTCAAACACCCCGAACGCCGCCACCTGCTCATCATGGGTTTCGCGGCGTTCTTCCTGCTTGGTGCGCAACAGGCCATGTACGGCCCCTCCCTACCGTTGTTCCGGGCCAAGTTCGGCCTGGCGGTGGACCAGGTCAGCGCCGTCGTCAGCGCCCAGTTCCTGGGCGCGTTCCTCGCCATCGTAGCCTCGGGCATCCTCATCCGCACGGTCGGTTACCGCAGGGTGCTCATAGCAGGAGCGCTCGGGGTGGCCGGCGGACTGAGCGCGGTGGCCCTGGCCGGAGCCTGGTGGCAGGCGGTGGCGGGAGCTTTCGTGGGCGGCGCCGGCTTCGGCATCCTCAACATCTCCTTCAACCTGCTCCTGGCGCTCAGCTTCAGACCGAACGCAGCGCCTGCACTCAACCTGCTGAACGCCGTGTTCGGGGTGGGCGCCATCGTGGGGCCGTTGCTGGTGGCCGCCCTCGAGCCGCGCTTGGCACTGCCCTTCCTCGTACTGGCCGGAGTGGCGCTGGTGCTGCTCGTGCTCGTCATGCTCCTGGACGTGCCACGGGCCGTGGCCACCACGCGGACGGCGGCGCCCGCCTCGCTGGGCCTGCTGGCGCTCTTCGTGCTGCTCTACTTCTTCTACGTGTCGACCGAGGCCGGCGTAGCCAACTTCCAGACCGAGCACCTCGCGCCGCACTTCGGTGCGGCCACGGCCGCTGGCTTCCCGGCGCTCTTCTGGGGCGCCATCACCCTGGGCCGGCTGATAGCTACCCCGGTGTCGGCCTTCATCAGGCCGCCCGCCATGGTGCTCGGCTCGGCCGTGCTGGCCACCATCACCCTGCTGTTCGCCAGCAACGTGGTGGCTGCGCCTTACGTATACGCCGCCGTGGGCCTGCTGCTAGCCCCCATCTTCGCCACCGCGCTGGCGTGGCTCACGGACGTCTTCCCGGAGCGCGCCGAGCAGTACACGCCCATCGTCGTGGCCGGAGCCAACCTGGGGCCGGTGGTGACGGCGCCGATCATCGGCGTCACCGTCGCCAACCTCGGCACGGGCTCCATCCCTATCGCGCTGGCGTGCTCGGGGGCTCTGCTGGTAGCGGCGGTCTCTGTGCTGTTCGTGCGGACCCGAGGTCGAGCCTGAGCAGCGCGTACAGCGCCACCAGCACAGGCAGGAGGCTGGTGTAGGCAGCGGCGCGTAGCACCCAGAGACCTGAGAGCGCGGGCGGCCAGGCCGGCGTCAATGGCGCCAGGGCCGCCACCATGACGCCTACCGCCAGCACGAACGGCAGCGCGCCGCGGAAGGCCCCCTCGCCCAGCTGCGAACGCACGGCGTAGATGACGGCGAAGCTCACCGCTCCCAGTAGGAAGGCGTGCAGGAAGAAGATCCGGAAGCCCGACTGGGTGATGTACGCGGTGAGTCCCGGAGTGGCCGCGGCCAGCTCCACGATGCCCTTCACGACCAGCAGGCCTAAGGCCACCTGCCGCAGGAGCAGCGTGGGCCCCGTGGGCGGCTCCACGATCGAGCCGTCGCGGGCGGCGGCCGAGCGTGGGTCCACGCGCCAGATCACGAACACCAGGCCCAGCCAGGTCAGCGCCGCCACCGCGCCGCCGGCGCCCTCCAGCGCTGCCGCCCACTGCACCCCTGGGGCGTCCCCCAGGTAGCGTCCCACGCTCCGCACGAGCATGGCGCCTCCCAGTAGCCAGCCGAGCGCGCCCACGGGCTGCCTAGCCAGCCGGCCGCGGTCGGAGTGCACCGCCGCCAGCCCCAGTACGGCGAGGCCGAACCAGCCGTCGGCGAAGAGCGTGAGGAACCAGTCCACCAGCGCCAGCATCACGTGCCGCTGGATCTGCCCGCTGGCGCCCAGGTACGCCAGCCCGCCCACGGCGATGGTGCTGGCCAGCATTAGCACCACGGCCACGTCGAAGAGCCTCAGCCGTGCGTCGCGCCTGAGGCCCCAGGTGGCCAGCAGGTAGAGGAGGGCGAAGGCGTACCACACCAGGCCGTTGAGGCCCGAGGCGATCATCGAGATGGGCAGCAGCTTACCGGCGAACGGCGTCAGGTGGTAGCCACTGCGCAGGAAGGGCAGGTAGGTGACGAGGCCGCCGATGGCGGCCACCAGCGCCGTGGCCGCGAAGCCGCGGGGCCTGGCGCCGCGGCGGGCCAGGTCGGCGCCTATCAGCAGGATGAGGGGCGGCGTGACCCACGAGAAGAACATGAGGTGCGAGTGGGCGTGCCGGATGTACTCCAGCACGCCCGGCAACTGGGTCACGAGCGAGAAGCGGTAATAAGCTCCGGTGGAGGCCGCCAGCACGAAGCAGGCGAGGGACAGCCCCCAGATCCAGCGCCCTTTCAACTCAGGCGGCGCCTTCCGGCAACCGCAGCCGCGTACGCAGCTCCTCCAAGAACTCGCGTTCGTCCATGCTGATGCGCGAAGTGAAGAGGCTGCCGCTGGCCCGGGCTATGTTCTCCGCCAGGCCGTACAGGAACTCTTTGAACTCGCGGCCCTCTTCGTCGTCTCTGACTATCTCGCCCACCTCGCTTATGCGCTCCAGCAGCTGCTGGCGGGGCAGGGGCTGCCTGTCGCCCGGCGCGGTGTCGGCGGCCTCGGGCTGAGCCGTGCCGGCCATGAGCTCCTGCACGAGCTGGTTGTGGGCGTAGCGCTGACCGGCGTCGTACAGGTAGCGGCCGGCAGCCGTCATCTCGCGGAAGTACGCCACCACACCGGTGCGGTCCGCCGTGACGGTGGCCAGCACCACCTCGGCGGCGGCGTTGAGTAGGCGCTTGCGTTCCGACTCCGTGTAGTTCATGGCTGACCTCGCTGCCAGTGTAATTGCATCAGACGAGCCTGCTGCGTACCCGGGAACTGACGGCGTCGACCACGATGATGACGCCCACGATCACCAGCAGCAGCATGGAGACCTCGTCCCAGCGGCGGAACTGCAGGCGCTGGATGAGGGGCAGGCCGATGCCGCCGGCGCCCACCATGCCCAGCACGGTGGCGGCGCGCAGGTTGATCTCGAAACGGTACAGCACGTGCGAGGCGAACTCGGGTAGCACCTGCGGCACCACGGCGTAGAGGAAGGTCTGCAACTGGTTGCCGCCCGCCGCGCGGATGGCTTCCATGGGACCCTGGTCGATGCCCTCCACCACGTCCGAGAAGACCTTGCCCAGGTAGCCGATGGAGTGGATGCCCATGGCCATGATGCCCGCCGTGGGGCCGGGGCCGGCGGCGGCCACGAAGATGATGGCCAGCACCAGCTCGGGGAAGGTGCGGATGGCCACCAGCACGGCCTTGCCCGGCAGCGCCCAGCGGGTGCCGCCCAGCAGGTTGCCGGAGGCGAAGAAGGAGAGGGGGAAGGCCAGCACGGCGCCGAGGGCCGTGCCCAGGATGGCCATGAAGAACGTCTCGACCATGGCGTTCCACGCCAGGCCGAAGATCTCGGTCTCCGGGTTCACGAGGCCACGCATGAGCGGCATGAAGTTGCGCTCGAGGCCCGACATGAAGCGGCGCCAGGTGGGCAGGTCCATGGTGACCACGGCCACCACGAACAGCACCGCCATGAGACCAGCGCCGATGAGCATCAGCGTGCGGTTGCGCCTGACGCTGGCAGGCGCTCTGGGTATCTCGGTAGGGATCCTTGTGTCAGTCATGGTGGCCTAGATGAGCTTCGAGCGTGCCCACACGCTGAAGCCGTCGATGAGTAGGACCACGCCGAAGATCACGATGATCAGGGCGGCTACGCCGGGGTAGTCGAAGAAGCTCAGGTAGGTGTTGAGCAACTGACCGATGCCACCCGCTCCCACCAAGCCGATGACCACCGAGGCGCGCACGTTGATCTCGAACACGTAGAGGATGTACGAGACCATGGTGGCCGCCACCTGCGGTACGACCGCGAAGATGATTGTGCGGTTACGGCCCGCGCCCGCGGCGCGCAGCGCCTCGAGCGGGCCGGGGTCGGCCGCCTCCACCGTCTCGGATCCGAGCTTCGCCAGCACGCCGATGGTGAAGAAGGTCAGCGCCACGACGCCCGGCAGGGAGCCGAGGCCCAGGATGGCCACGAAGAGCGCCGCCCACAGCAGGTCGGGGATGGAGCGCAGGATGGTGAGGATTGTGCGCGAGACCCAGAGGGTCACGCCGTTGATGGTGGTGTTGGCGGACGCCAAAAAGATGAGCGGCAGGCCTATTAGCGTGCCGACGATGGTGGCCACGTAGGCGATCTGGATGGTCTCCACCAGCTTGGGCCAGATCTGGGGCAGGGCCGTCCAGTCGGGCACCAGCCGCCCGAAGAAGCGGAAGAAGTCCTCGGTGCCGCTCCAGAGCGCCCCGAAGCTGAAGCCCGTCTGGCGGAAGGCGATGATGAAGATGGCCGCCAGCAGCGCCACCGTGATGGCGCCCCTGATGCGGCCAGCCACGGGGGGCCTCGGTATGGCGGTCGGTTCAGGCACCGCGCAGGTCCTTCTGCTCCAGCGGTCGGCCGTAGATGTCCTCGAACGCCGAGTCCGTGGCCTCGTCCGGGGTGCCGTCGAACACCACGTGCCCGTCGCGCATGCCGATGATGCGGTCCGCGTACTCGCGGGCCATGTCGATGAAGTGGAGGTTCACCAGGGTGGTGATGCCGTCCTCCCGGGCGATGCGCCTGAGGTCGTTCATGACGGCGCGCGAGGTGGGCGGGTCCAGGCTGGCCACCGGCTCGTCCGCCAGCATGACCGTGGGTTTCTGCGCCAGCGCCCGGGCTATGCCCACGCGCTGCTGCTGACCGCCGGAGAGGGCGTCGGCGCGCACGAACGCCTTCTCGGGGATGCCCACGCGGGCCAGGCACTCGTGAGCGTAGGCGATGTCCTCGCGCGGGAAGGCGCTGAGCACGCCCTTCCAGGCCGGCAGGTCGCCCAGGCGGCCGGAGAGCACGTTCCTGAGCACGCTCGAGCGCTTCACCAGGTTGAAGGTCTGGAAGATCATGCCGATATCCGAGCGCGCGCGGCGTAGCTCCGCGCCGCGGGCGGCCGTAACGTCCACGCCGTCCACCACCACGCTGCCCTTGGTGGGGACCACCAGGCTGTTGACGGTGCGGATGAGGGTGGACTTGCCCGCGCCCGAGAGGCCCACGATGACCGTGAACTGCCCGCGCGGCACTTCCAGCTTCACGCCCTTCAGAGCCTTCAGACCGGTCTTGTAGACGACTTCTACGTCGTTGAACTGGATATGAGTCACGTCGAAGATAACGCTACACGAGAACGGGCGGCGAGAGGTAGCCGCCCGTTCTCGAGGCAGAGTTCAGGCTTCTAACAGCCCGGAACCCTTACTGGCGCTGGAAGGTCGCGGAGACGTCGCGCACCGTGTCGTAGACCGAGGCGTCCTCGATGCGGGCGAACTCGGTGACGTTGAAGAGGGTCTCGGTGAGCGCCTTGCCCTCTTCGGTGTTGGCGATGTCGATGAGAGCCTGGGCGACGGTGTCCATGAAGTCGGCGTCCATGCCCTTGCGCACGACGATGCCGTCGTTGGGGATGTCGTTGGAGTAACCCAGGATGCACACGACATCCTTCACGTCCGGGAAGTCGGCTTCGATGGTCTCGCGGCCGTCGGAGCCGGGCGAGCCGCCGAAGGTGACGGAGACGTCGACGTCTCCGTTGTAGACGGCCAGGGCGGAGGCGTCGTGCGAGCCCGCGAAGACGGAGGTCATCTCGGTGTCAGGATCGATGCCGTAGGTCTGCTTGAGGGTCACGTAGGGGAACTGGTAGCCCGAGGCGGAGCTGGGGTCCACGAAGGCGATGGTCTTGCCGCGCAGGTCCTCGAAGGACTCGATGCCGCTGTCGCAGCGAACGTTGAACTGCGCGCGGTAGGTGGTGCTGCCCTGGCGCACGGAGGCCACGAGGGGAACGGCGTCGTAGGCGTCCATGGCCTGCACCATGGCGGCGGGGCCGAACATGCCTACGTCGACGCGGCCGGTGCCGATGGCTTCGACCAGGCCCACGTAGTTGGTGGAGACGAAGGTCTCGACCGGCACACCGATGCGCTCGGAGAGCATCTCGGCGATGGGGTCGAGGCTGTCGACGATGGCGTCGGCTTCACGGCTGGGCACCATGCCGATGACGAGTTTCTCGGGCACGTCGCCCTGAGCGAAGGCGCTGCCGCCGAACAGGCTCAGCACCAGGATGGCCGCGGCGAAGGTGGAGAAGAGCTTCTTCACGTGTTCCTCCAAGAAGGTCGATGCTCACGGAGGGGTAACTGGCTTTTCCCGGGCCCCGGATGGGTGCACCACCAGCCTCCGATGCGGGAGTCAGCGTAGCACGCTACGTGAGGTTCATCACTTCAGGTTTTCCTTACTTTCGGGCCGGCGGCCCCCGCTGGCTCCGTACGTGTTAGCGGCCGCCGGTGTCGGCGTGGGGCGGCTGCCCGTCGGGCCCGAAGAGCTCCTCGTAGGCGTGCAGGCCGGGGGCGCCGCCCGTGTGGAGGAACACCACGTGTTCACCGCGGCCGAAGCGGCCTTCCCGCACCATGCCGATGAGACCCGCCGCGGCCTTACCGGTGTACACAGGGTCCAGCAGCACGGACTCCAGCCGCGCGAAGAGCTTCACCGCTTCCACCATGGACTCGGTGGGGTAAGCGTAGCCCTCGCCCACGTAACCGTCCTCCACCTGCACGTGATCGGCCGCCACCGCGCCGGGTGCGCCGATCATGGCCGCGGTGTCCTGAGCGTGGGCCAGGATCTTGGCCTCCTGGGCGGCCTTGTCCGCGCGCACGCTGATGCCCGTGACGGGCAGGCCCGCGTTCATGGCCTGCAGGCCGGCCACCATGCCGGAATGCGTGCCGCCGCTGCCGCTGGCCACCACCAGGTGGTCGAAGACCACGCCCTGGTCGAACGACTGCTGCAGCAGCTCCTGCGCGCAAGCCACGTAACCTAACGAACCCAGGGTGTTGGAGCCCCCGCCCGGAATGACGTAGGCCGTGCGCCCCTGCGCCTCCAGCTCGTCGGCCATGCGCGCCAGGCCGCCCGCTAAGTCGGAGCCGCCCGGCACCACCTCCAGCTTCTCCACGCCCAGCAGCCCGAAGAGGAAGTTGTTGCCGCTGGCCTCGGGGTCGTAGCTGTCGGCTATGCGCTCCTCGATCAGCAACCGGCAGGCCAGCCCCTCCTTCGCCGCGGCGGCGGCCGTCAGGCGGCAGTGATTGGACTGCACGGCGCCCGTGGTGAGCAGCGTGTCGGCGCCCTGGGCCAGCGCGTCGGCCACCAGGAACTCGAGCTTGCGGGTCTTGTTGCCGCCGCCCGCCAGGCCCGTGAGGTCGTCGCGTTTGGCCCAGATGGTGGGGCCGCCCAGGAACTCGCTGAGGCGGGGGAGGGGCTCTAGGGGTGTGTACCCGTCCGTGTACCTGCGGCGGGGGAAGCGGCTGAGCTGCATGGGGTCCTCCTGGGGGATGGCTCCGGCGGGCACGGCTGCGAGCAGGCCGTGGCGCGTACGTTGCGCGGGCGCCGGGTATAGGCGTAGCTGGGCGCAATCATACGGCCGTGTATGCTTTAGCTCACGCTAGTTCGGGCCGTTCCGGGCCACCCCGGAGGGCCGCAGACGCGTCACCGGCAAGGTCGTGACAGATCCCGCCGACGTCCGGGCGCGGGCCCGCTGAAGAGAGGCTGGCATGCAGATAGAGAGTAGAGAGAGACCTGGCGGCGGTGGGGCCACCGAAGCTGCGCCGGCCGCAGGGCAAGGGTTCGCGCCTGTGCAGCGCAACCCTGGCACACCGCTGGAACTGGACTGGGTGCAGGGCGCCCGCGTCAACCTGAGCGCCGCCGAGCGGCGCGCCGCCACGCTCACCACGCGCCGGAGCGTCAAGAAGGAGTGGCAGGCCGCCTGGCTCCTCAAGGCGGTCAGCGTCATCGACCTCACCACTCTGGCCGGTGACGACACGCCGGGCCGTGTGCGGCGGCTCTGCGCCAAGGCGCTGTCGCCCGTGCGGCAGGACCTGCTCGAGGAGCTGGGCGTGGCAGACCTGGGGCTCACCACGGGCGCCGTGTGCGTGTACCACGACATGATCCCCACCGCCGTGCAGGCTCTGCGCGGCTCCGGCCTGCCCGTGGCGGCCGTCTCCACCGGCTTCCCGGCGGGGCTCTCGCCCTTCGAGACGCGCGTGGAGGAGATCCGCCGCTCCGTGGCCGCCGGCGCCGAGGAGATAGACATCGTCATCTCGCGCAGGCACGTACTGCTGCAGGACTGGCAGGCCCTCTACGACGAGGTGCGCACCTTCCGCGCCGCCTGCGGCGACGCGCACTTCAAGACCATCCTCGCCACCGGCGAGCTGGGCACCCTGCGCAACGTCTACCGCGCCAGCCTGGTGGCCATGATGGCCGGCGCCGACTTCATCAAGACCTCCACGGGCAAGGAGAGCGTGAACGCCACCCTGCCGGTGAGCCTCACCATGGTGCGTGCCATCCGCGACTACGCCGAGCGCACGGGTCACCAGGTGGGCTTCAAGCCCGCCGGCGGCCTGCGCACCGCCAAGGACGCCCTGGCCTGGCTCATCCTCATGAAGGAGGAACTGGGCCGCCGCTGGCTGGAGCCAGACCTCTTCCGCATAGGCGCCAGCAGCTTGCTGGCCGACATCGAGCGCCAGCTCGAGCACCACGTCACGGGCCGCTACTCCGCCAACTACAGGCACCCGCTCGGATGACGGGGGCAGGGGTGACAGGCGCAAGGGTGACAGGTGCGAGCATCAACGCAAGGAGCCAGGCATGAGCGCAGAAGCTAACAGCGTCCGCGAGATCTTCGACACCATGGAGTACGGGCCCGCGCCCGAGTCCGACGACGTGGCGCGCTCCTGGTTGGAGCGCCACGGCCACCGCTTCGGGCATTACGTCGGCGGCCGTTTCGTGGAACCGGTGGCGGGCGAGTACTTCCCCACCCAGCATCCCGGTGACGCCAGCGAGCTGGCGCAGGTGGCCCAGGGCGACGAGGACGACGTGGCCGCGGCCGTCAAGGCTGCCAGGGACGCGCTGCCCGCCTGGCGCAAGCTGGGCCCGCACGGCCGCGCCCGCTACCTCTACGCGCTGGCGCGCCACATGCAGAAGCACGCGCGCCTGCTGGCCGTGGTGGAGGCGCTGGACAACGGCAAGCCCATCCGCGAGACGCGCGACCTGGACATCCCACTGGCGGCGCGGCACTTCTACCACCACGCCGGCTGGGCGCAGCTGCTGGACCGGGAGTTCGCAGGCTACGAGGCCGTGGGCGTGTGCGGGCAGATCATCCCCTGGAACTTCCCGCTCCTCATGCTGGCCTGGAAGGTGGCGCCCGCCCTGGCGGCCGGCAACACTGTGGTGCTCAAGCCGGCCGAGTTCACGCCCCTCTCGGCGCTGCTCTTCGCGGAGCTGGCCTCCGAGGTCGGCCTGCCGGCCGGCGTGCTCAACGTCGTCACGGGCGACGGCCGCACGGGCGCCGCACTGGTGGCCAACGACGACCTCGACAAGGTGGCCTTCACCGGCTCCACCGAGGTAGGGCGCCTCATCCGCCGGAACACGGCCGGCCGCGGTCTGAAGCTCTCGCTGGAGCTAGGTGGCAAATCGCCCTTCATCGTCTTCGACGACGCCGACATCGACGGCGCCGTGGAGGGCGTGGTGGACGCCATCTGGTTCAACCAAGGCCAGGTCTGCTGCGCCGGCAGCCGCCTGCTGGTGCAGGAGAGCGTCGCCGAGCGCCTGGAGGCCAAGCTGCGTGAGCGCATGGAGAAGCTGCGCGAGGGGCCCTCCCTGGACAAGTCCATAGACATCGGCGCCATCATCGCGCCCGTGCAGCTGGAGAAGATCGAGCGCCTGGTGCAGCAGGGCGTGGACGACGGCTACGCCTGCTTCCAGCCCAGCTGGTCGGCGCCCAAGGACGGCTGGTACTACCCGCCCACGCTGTTCAGCAACGTCTCGCCCGCGGCCACCATCGCGCAGGAGGAGATCTTCGGGCCGGTGATCGTCAGCATGACCTTCCGCACCCCCGAGGAGGCCGTGGAGCTGGCCAACGACAGCCGCTACGGCCTAGCCGCCTCCGTGTGGACCGAGAACGTCAACCTGGCGCTGGACGTGGCGCCCAAGCTGAAAGCGGGCGTGGTGTGGGTCAACTGCACCAACGTGTTCGACGCCGCGGCCGGCTTCGGCGGCTACCGCGAGTCCGGCTTCGGCCGCGAGGGCGGCCGCGAGGGCATGTACGAGTACCTGAAGCCCACCTTCGCCGCCGACCTGCCGGAGTACGGCGCCGAGGAGCTGGCGCCGCCGGCAGGTGCGGACGCGTTGGATGCAGGCACCGAGGAGCCCAAGTCGGACGCGGGCCTGCCGCCCATCGACCGCACCCCCAAGCTGTTCATCGGCGGCAAGCAGAAGCGCCCCGACGGCAACTACGTCTACCCGGTGGTGGGTCCGAAGGGGCAACGGGTGGGCCAGGCGCCCCTCGGCAACCGCAAGGACGTGCGCGACGCCGTGGAGGCCGCCGAGAAAGGTGCGGCCTGGACCAAGAACACGGCGCACGGTCGCGCCCAGGTGCTCTACTACCTGGCCGAGAACCTGAGCCTGCGGGCGCCCGAGTTCGAGGAGCGCCTGCGCGCCCTCACCGGCGCGGACCGCAAGGCGGCCGAGCGCGAGGTGGAGGCCAGCATCTCGCGTCTCTTCAGCTACGCCGCCTGGGCCGACAAGTACGACGGCCTGGTTCACCCAACCCCCATGCGCAACGTCACCCTGGCCATGAACGAGCCGTGGGAGGTGCTGGCGGTGGTGGCGCCCGAGGAGGCGCCGCTGCTGGGCTTCGTGTCGCTGG
>CAYXUE010000003.1:0-81684 GCA_964467885.1 uncultured bacterium
CGCTTGCGGATGACGTTCACGAGGGAGGCCTCCAGGTACGGCTCGTCGAGGGCAGCCACACCACCGAGCTGGTGGATGTCCTCCGTGGCCTCCTCCTGCGCCACGTCCAGCACGTCGTCCACCGTGACTATGCCCACCAGGACGCCGCTCCCGTCCACCACGGGTAGGGCCGAGCGGTCGTGCTTGCGGAAGAGCGCCACCGACTCCTCCTGGTCGTCCACTGCGTTGAGGGCCACGAACTGGCTGTCCATCATGTCGCCGATGCGCGTCTCGGGCTCCACCAGCAGCAGTTCGCGCATGCGGATGTCGTCCACCAGCACACCGCCCGGCCCCGTCACATAGACGGTGTTCAGCGTCTCGGAGTCACGCCCGAACTTGCGGATGTGCTCCAGCGCCTCGGCCACGGTCCAGGCCGGCTTCACCGCCACGTAGTCGGGCGTCATGAGGCGGCCGATGGACTCCTCCGGGTAGGCCAGCAGCTCCATGGCCACCTTGCGCTCCTCCGGCTGCAGCAGGTTGAGGAGCCGGCGGGTCACCGCGCCGGGCACCTCCTCCAGCAGCGCCGTGCGGTCGTCGGCGGACATCTCGTTGATGATGGAGGCCGCCTCCTTGTCGCCCAGACCGGCTAGGAGGCGCTCCTGGGCGTAGACGCTGAAGTACTCGAAGGTGTCGTAGGCGCGTTCCTTGTCCAGCAGGCGGAACAGCACGGCCTCCACGTCGTCGGGGGCGGCCTCCAGCACCTCCGCCAGGTCCGGGGTGGGCAGCTGCCTCAGATGCTCGTGCAGCAGGTCGAAGCGCCGCTCGGCCAGCAGGGTCTGCAGCTTCTCGACCAGCGCGTCGACGTCCGCCACGGCTACTTCAGGCATCTCCCCTCCCTCTGGCCTGGGTGATCGGTCGCTGGTGGCGGGTCAGCTTGTGCGGATAGGTACATGGAATGAACTTGTGCCCTAATGCACGTACTTCATCTTTGTGCACTCGTGCTCACGCCCTTTCAATATCCGCTGTGGTCAGCGGCCAGGCCCCTCCGCTGCCGGAACTTAGGTCAGTTCAGCTCGTCCAACGTCAAACGAAAGGATGGCACGAACGTCTCCAGGAAGTAGTGCAGGGCCGGATCGTCGTCCCTCTCGAGCTCCTTCAGGATCGTCTGCTCGGCCTTCTGGAACTCCTCGTTGCCAGCCTTGGACTCCTCGATGCACTTCAGGTAGGCGCAGATCTTGTCCGCCTGCTTCACCAGGCGCCACGCAGCGGCGTCCGCCTCCTCGTGGAAGAAGAGGTCGTGGTACTCGTCGCGCAGCTCCTCCGGCAGCATGGCCAGCAGGCGCGTGCGGGCCACCTTCTCTATGTCGAACAGCGCCTCCTTGATGGTGGGGTTGAAGTACTTGATGGGCGTGGGCACGTCGCCGGTGATGACCTCCTCCGCATCGTGGAAGACGGCGAGAAGGGCGGTGCGGTTCGGGTCCACGTCGCGGCCGAACTTGCGGTTGCCGATGACCGCCAGGGCGTGCGCGATCATGGCCACCTGCAAGCTGTGCTCCTGGGTGTTCTCCAGGCGCGTGTTGCGCATGAGGCCCCAGCGCTGGATGAACTTCATGCGCGAGAGGTAAGCGAAGAAATGACTGGTCACGCCCTCCATGCTACCGAACGCCACCCCGGCTGCGGACGCGTCTTCCGGGTGCCGGACTCACCAGGTGAGCGCCACGGCTGACGAGCGAACGGCGCCGTGCACGAGGTGGAAAAGGCCGCACGGTGTCCGCACACGTTATGAAACAATCCATTGACGCGTTACCTTAGCGAACGTAGGCTCACACCGTAGGAGGACATACGTGAAGCGTCTCGCCCTCATCGCCATAGGTGCAGCAGCGCTGCTTCTGAGCGCCTGCGCACCGACCTTCGACCTCACCAGCCAGGTGCCGGTCCAGATCCTCTCCGTCACCGCACCCGCTGCTCAGGGCGGCACGGTCGTCGTGCAAGGCCGCAACTTCGGGGACGGACGCACGGGAGGCGAGGACGCCAACTACGTCCTGTTCGCTCGCACCTCCGACGCCATGCACGGGCAGCGCCTAACGGTCTCCTCGTGGAGCCCCCAGCGCATCGAGTTCGCTTCGCCCGCTGAAGCCGGTAACGGTTGGCTGACCATCGTGGCCAACGACGTGCGCAGCGAACCGTTCCCCGTCAGCCTGCCCTGATCACTCCCAGCCGCTAGTCAGAGCACTCCGAACCCGCGTAAGGGGCCGCCCACAGAGCGGCCCCTTACGCGTGGTGCGCGGCCCGGCCGCTATACTCTGCCCTTATGAAGCTTCAGGCCGTCAAAGGCACGAGTGACATCCTCCCCGAACTACAACCCCGGTGGCGCGCGGTGGTGCAAGCTGCCGCCGCAGTGCTTGAAGGCGCCGGCGCGGGCCAGCTTACAACGCCGATCTTCGAACACGCCGAGGTCTTCGAGAAGGCCGTGGGCGACTCGGCCGACCTGGTGGTGCAGAAGGAGATGTACACCTTCGAGGACCGCGGCGAGAGGCGCTTGACCCTCAGGCCGGAGTTCACGGCCGGCGTGGTTCGCGCCTTCATCGAGAACGGTATGCACACCAGACCGCTGCCCGTGAAGCTCTGGAGCCACGGGCCACTCTTCCGTGCCGAGAACGTGCAGCGCGGCCGCTACCGGCAGTTCCACCAGATCAACTTCGAGATCTTCGGCCTGGCCACGCCTCTGGCGGACGCCGAAGCCGTGGAGTTGCTCTACCGCAGCATCGCCGCCGCCGGGCTAACCAAGCACCGCATCAAGCTCGGCTCCGTCGGCGACCCGGCGGACCGCAAGGCCTACAACGACTACCTGCGCGCCGAACTGCGGTCCCGAGTGAAGCAGCTCTCCGAGGTCAGCCGCGAGCGGCTGGAGCTGAACCCCATGCGGATCCTCGACAGCAAGGACGAGGGCGATCAGGCACTGATAGCGGAGCTGGATCGCCCCTTGGACCGCCTGGGTGCGGACTCCAAAGCGCACTTCGACCAGGTGGTGGCCTACCTGGAGGATTGGGGCGTGCCCTTCGACCTGGACCCCAGCATCGTGCGTGGGCTGGACTACTACCGGCGCACGGCTTTCGAGGTGCACTACCACGGCATAGGCGCGCAGTCCGCTCTCGGTGGCGGCGGCCGCTACGACGGTCTGGTGCAGATGCTTGGCGGCCCCGAGATGCCCGGCATCGGCTGGGCGTTCGGCATCGAACGGGTGCTGGACGCCCTGGAGCAGGAGGAGAGGATAGCGGCAGCGCCCGCCAACCCCACCCTCTTCCTGGTACCCCTGGACCACGATGCGGTGGCCGAAGGCGCCAACCTGGCGCAGCGGCTGCGCGCCGCCGGGGCGCCGGTGCAGTTCGCCTACCAGCGTCGCAACCCCGGCAAGGGCCTGAAGGAGGCTGACCGGGCCGGCGCACGCTTCGCCGCGCTGCGGGGCTCCTCGGAGCGTCAGGAGGAGCGCTGGCAGCTGAAGGACCTGGCCACGGGCGACCAGCGCCTGGTCAGCGAACTGGAGCTCGTCGAGCTGGTGTCAGGCCTGAACGACGGCGCCGTTACGCCAAGCGCCGGCACCGACCTGAGCGAAGGGCGCGGCTGATACGCTCATGGGCATGATCAGGAGCCACGATTGCGGCGCCCTACGCGCCGAACACGTAGGCCGGAACGTGAAACTGCAGGGCTGGGTCAACAGGCGACGCGACCTGGGCGGCCTGCTCTTCATCGACCTGCGCGACCGCTACGGCATGACGCAGGTGGTGGTCGAGCCGGACAACGGCGAGGCCTTCCAGGCGGCGGAGCGCGTCCGCGCCGAGTACGTCATCGAGGTGGAGGGCAGCGTACGAGCCCGGCCCGAAGGGCAGACCACGCGGAAGCTCGCCACCGGTGCGGTGGAGGTGGTGGCGGACACCGTCAAGGTCCTCTCCCCCGCCCGCACGCCGCCCTTCCTGGTGGACGGCTCGGTGGACGCCTCCGAGGTCAGCGAGGACCTGCGCCTCAAGCACCGTTACCTGGACCTCAAGCGCCCCGCCGCGCTGGAGCCGCTCATGATCCGCCACAAGGCCACCAAGGCCATATGGGACTTCCTCGACGCGCGGGGCTTCATGCAGGTCGAAACGCCGCTCCTCACCCTCAGCACGCCGGAGGGCGCGCGCGACTACCTGGTGCCGTCGCGGCAGCAGCCCGGCTCGTTCTACGCCCTGCCGCAGTCGCCGCAGCTCTTCAAGCAGATGCTGATGATGGGCGGCGTGGACCGCTACTTCCAGATCGCGCGCTGCTTCCGGGACGAGGACCTGCGGGCCGACCGGCAGCCGGACTTCACGCAGCTCGACATCGAGATGTCGTTCGTGGGCCAGGACGAGGTCCTGGAACTCAACGAGCAGCTGATGGCGCACGTGGTGCGCGAGTCCATCGGCGCAGAGGTGAGCACGCCGTTCCGGCGCATGCCGTACCGCCTGGCCATGGACGAGTACGGCTCGGACAAGCCCGACGTGCGCTTCGGCTTCGAGCTGCTGGACCTCTCCACCACGCTGGCCGACAGCGAGTTCCGCGGCTTCGCCGCCGCGCTGGAGGCCGGCGGCGTGGTCAAGGGCATTCGGGTACCCGCCGAGCAGGCCGGCAACCTGAGCCGCAAGGTGCTGGGCCAGCTGGAGGAGCACGCCAAGCGGCACGGCGCCAAGGGCCTGGCCTGGCTGAAGCGCACCGCCGACGGCTTCAGCGGCCCAGCGGCCAAGTTCCTCTCGGAGACCGAGACGGCCGCGCTGGCCGAGTTGGCGGGGGCGGAAGGCGCCACGCTCCTGCTGGTGGCCGACGCCTGGCACACCGCCGTCACCGCGCTGGGCGCCGTGCGGCTGGAACTGCCGGCGGCGCTGGGCATCGAGTTGAAGGACGACGAGCTGGCCTTCCTCTGGGTGGTGGACTTCCCGCTCTTGGAGCAGGACGAGGAGACGGGCGCCTGGACGTACATGCACCACCCCTTCACGGCGCCGCACGAGGCCGACGTGGCTCTGCTGGACAGCGACCCGGGCGCCGTGCGCGCGCACGCCTACGACCTGGTGCTGAACGGCACCGAGGTGGGTGGCGGCAGCATCCGCATACATCAGCTGGATGTTCAGAAGCGCATGTTCGAGGCGCTGGGCTTCTCGGAAGAGGAGGCGCAGCGCCGCTTCGGCTTCTTCCTCGAGGCGCTCTCCTACGGCGCTCCGCCGCACGGCGGCGTGGCCTGGGGGCTCGACCGGCTCATCATGCTGCTGGCAGGCACCAGGAGCATCCGCGACACCATCGCCTTCCCCAAGAACCAGCGCGGCGCCGACCCTCTCACGGGTGCGCCCGGCCCCGTCGCCGCCGAGCAGTTGGCGGAGCTGGGGCTAGAGGTCATCGCCGCAGCGGATGAACAGCCTCCGGAGGGCACGCCGTGATACCACTGGTGGTCTTCGACCTGGACGGCACGCTCATAGGCTCGAGTGGCCAAGTGAACAACTGCATCTGGGAGGCGGCTGAGGAGGCGCTGGCGGCCGGTATCAAGATAGCCGTCTGCACCGGCCGTCCCGGCCTGGGCGTGGCCTTCAAGGTAGCTAAGCGGCTGGGGTCCGGCAACGCGCACGTCTTCCAGTCCGGCGCGCACGTGGGTTACACGGACGGCCGCACGGTGAAGGTCGTGGCGCTGAAGGAACAGGACACGCGACAGATAATCGAGCTATCGCGCGATGCCGGCGCCGTGCTGGAGCTCTACACGCCCAACTCACTCTACGTGGAGCGCACCACCGCACTGAGCGAACGCCACGCCAGCATGATCGGGGTGACGGCCCTCGTGCGCGACCTCGAGGACGTGGCAGCCAACGAGCCGGTGGTGCGGGCGCAGTGGGTGGTGCCCGTGGGCGCCGACACGGAGCTGGCCTCCCAGGTGCCCGCCGGCGTGCAGCAGTCGCACGCGGTGAGTCCCGCGCTGCCGGACATAGCCTTCGTCTCCCTCACCCGAGAGGGCGTGAGCAAGGCCAGCGCCGTGCAGCAGCTGGCCGAGCACATGCGCATCCCGCTGGAGCGGGTCATGGCGGTGGGCGACAGCGAGGGCGACCTGCCCATGCTGCTGGAGGTGGGCCATCCGCGCATCATGGCCAACGCCAGTCCGCGCCTGCTGGAGATGTTCCCCAACCTGGGTCACGTGGACGAATGCGGCGCCGTAGAGGCGCTCAGCCAGGCGCTCCAGCTGGCCTGAGCCGCGGTCCCTACGAGCCGATACGGGCGCAGCCCCCAAGCCGAGCGTGGTACGTGGCGACACCCGGCGCTTGATACACTTCCCTTCATGAGTCACACCCCCATCGCCAAGCTCCCCCAGCACATCGGTCAGGAAGTGACCGTGGCCGGCTGGCTCACCAACCTACGTTCGAGTGGCAAGATCGCCTTCCTGCAGTTGCGGGACGGCTCGGGCTTCGTGCAGGGGGTGGTGGCCAAGAACGACGTGGACGAGCAGACGTTCGAACGCGCGCGTCACCTGGCCCAGGAGTGCAGCCTGGTAGTCACGGGCACCGTGCGGGCCGACGAGCGGGCGCCCAGCGGCGTGGAGCTCTCCGTCAGCCAGGTGGAGGTGGTGGGCCAGAGCAGCGACTACCCCATCACCCCCAAGGAGCATGGCACCGACTTCCTCTTCGAGAACAGGCACCTCTACCTGCGCCACCGTGCGCCGTGGGCCATACTGCGCATCCGCGACGAGGTGGAGCGCGCCATCCACGACTTCTACGGCGAGCGCGACTTCATCCGTTTCGACTCGCCCCTATTCATGCCCACCGCGGTGGAGGGCACCACCAACCTCTTCGAGATCGACCTCTTCGACGAGGACACCGCCTACCTGGCGCAGACGGGGCAGCTCTACGCCGAAGCCGGCGCCATGAGCCACGGCCGGGTCTACACCTTCGGGCCCACCTTCCGGGCCGAGAAGAGCAAGACCCGGCGCCACCTGCTGGAGTTCTGGATGCTGGAGCCGGAGGTGGCGTTCCTAGACCACGAGGGCAACATGCAGCTCCAGGAGGAGATGGTGGCCTACCTGGTGGGCCGTGTGCTGGACCGCCGCGCCGCCGAGCTGGAGATGCTGGGGCGCGACCCCAAGAAGCTCGAACCTTCCACGCAGGGCGACTACCCGCGCCTGACGTACGACGAAGCGCTCGAGTACCTGGCCAGCCGCGGCGAGAACCTGCAGTTCGGCGACGACTTCGGCGCACCACACGAGACCATGCTGGGCGAGCGCTACGACCGCCCGGTGTTCATCGAGAAGTGGCCCACCGAGGCCAAGGCCTTCTACATGGAGCCCGTGCCGGGCGACCCCACCCGGGTGCTGGCCTCGGACCTCATCGGCCCCGAGGGCTACGGCGAGCTGATCGGCGGCTCGCAGCGCATCCACGACCTGAAGCTGCTGGAGGAGCGCATAGCGCAGCATGGGCTGCCCCGCGAGGCCTTCGAGTGGTACCTGGACCTACGGCGCTACGGTACGGTGCCGCACTCGGGCTTCGGCATGGGCCTCGAGCGCTTCCTGGCGTGGGTCACGGGCGTGCATCACCTGCGTGAGGTGATACCCTTCCCGCGCATGCTCACGCGCATGTACCCCTGAGAGAACAGGCTAGGTTCGGGGCTATCCCCCCTGCCCGCAGGGTCGGCTGAACCGCCTCAGAGCTCGGAAGCTACCGCCACGTGCCCCAGCAGCGTGTCGGCCGGGCGGCCGTTGCGCAGGAAGCGCACCTCGCCCGCGCCGTTGCGCTGCGCGGTGGCCACCAGCGAGCGCAGTATGGCGCTCTCCTGCTCCACGCTCACCCCCACCGGCTGCGGCACCTGCATGTCCACCACCGCCACCTGACCGCGGCCGCTCGGCAGTAGGAAGACACGGGGGGCGGGCAGCTCGGCCGGCCAGACGCCCTGCATGATGGAGGCGGCGCGCAGCTCCGCCAGCACGGCAGTCAGGCGCGCCGTGGCGCCTTCAGGCAGCGGCAGGCTCCTCGTGGTCTCGCGCTCCTGCCCCACCTCGTCCACCACCACCAGCGTGGCCTCCCCCTCGCGCAGCACCTCTTCGGTGGAGCCCAGCTCGATGGTGACGGGCGGCGGCGCCTCGGGCCTGGGCACGCTGAGCAGCAGGCCCAGCGCCCCGACGGTGAGCAGCAGAGCCACCAGGACCTGCGGCGTGGCCAGCGCCGCCAGCAGCCGCTGCCTCAACGCGCTCCCAGCGGACCGAACGACCCTTCGCTCAGCAACTGGTCCAGCGCTTCGGCCAGGCGCTCCGGCAGGCCATCGGACGCCAGGTCGGCCGCCGTGAACTCCAGCAGCATGCCCCGGCCCGCCGCTCCGCCCAGCACCTGCAGGGGCGCACCCGTGATCAGGTCGGCGCGGTAACCCGCTATGGAGAAGAGCCGGCCCGCCAGACCCTCGGCGGCCCGCCGGCCCACGTCGAGGTCCGTGACCAGGCCCAGCAGCAGGCGCCGGCGCAGCTCGTCCGTGCCGGCGTCACGCAGCTCGGCAGCGGCGTTCTCGCGCACGGCCATGTCCAGACTCTCCACGTTGGCGGCGTCACCCAGGTAGTAGGCGCGGAAGACCCCCAGCGGCAGGTCGGCCACGTGCAGCGAGAGGAAGAGGTCCGCCCCGATGCCGGCGCGTGCGCGCTGATCCACCTGCACGTCGTAGTCGCTATCGCGCGTGAGCGTCACGGACATGCCGCGGGCCCGCAGCGCGGTAGCCAGGCGCTCCACGAACGAGAGGGTGAGCGAGGCCTCGCTGCCGAAACCGGGGGACATCGATCCCTGATCCGTGCCGCCGTGGCCGGCGTCCAGCACCACGTGCGCGCGCTCGGCGGGCTGGCTGCCACCCCGGTTGAAGGTGACGTTGAGGCGGAAGCCACGCCCGTCCGGCACCGAGTAGACCTCGTAGCTCGTGCCCGGCTCCAGTTGCACCCGCACCTCGGAGGCGCCGCCGCTGCTGGTGGCGGAGGCGAAGGTGAACGCCTCACCCTCCACGGGCGGCAGGCGCACCTCGATGTCCGTCCTGTCCAGGTAGATGTGCAGGGTGGAGAGCGGTTCGTTGAAGAAGGTCGAGTAGCGCACCGGCGCGGAGACGCTGAGCTCCAGGCGTTCCGTGCGCCCGCCGGTACGTTGCAGGCCGGTCAGGCGCCCGCGGGGTTGCACCACCAGCACGGTGTCGTCGCCGCTGATGTAGGTGACGCTGGCCCCCAGCGCTTCGGCCACCGGCTTGACGGGCAGGAACAGCTCGCCGTCGGACCAGACGGCGGCGCCGCCCGGCACGGGGCGGCCGTCCAGCCAGATGGCTTCCGCCGTGCTGGCCGCGGTCGCGTCGTCCACGATGAGCACCTGCAGCACGCGCCCGCCCGTCTCCAGCAGCGCGATCTGCCGGCCGGTGTCCACGCCCATGGTGGCGCCTAGCGCCTGCGCCAGCGCCGCGCCCGAGGCGTAGCTGCTGCCGGGCACCAGCGAGGTGCTGTTGCTGCTGATGACCCGGCCGTTGACCACCAGGTTCGCCTGGGCGGAGGCCAGGGGCAGGAGCAGGGCCAGGAGGAGCAGGCCGAGCACCACCCTTATGCGGGCCCGAGGAATCGCGGTACTTCGATCCGGCTGGTCGAGGGGCCAGGCCAACTTCCCGGCCATCACCCGCGCCCGCTCCGCGCCATGGCGCGCTCGATCTCGCGCTTGGCGTCCTTGCGGGCGTCCTCACTGCGCTTGTCGTGCTGCTTGCGGCCGCGGGCCAGAGCGATCTCGAGCTTGGCCCAGCCGCCCTTGAAGTAGAGGCTCAGGGGCACGACCGTCAGGCCCTTGCGTTCCAGCCCCTTGGTCAACTCCTCTATCTCGCTCTTCTTGAGCAGCAGCCGGCGCCGCCGGGTGGGCTCGTGGTTGTTGTAGCTGGCCTGCTGGTAGACGGGGATGTTCATGCTCTCCACGTAGGCCTGGCCTCCGTCCACGCGCACGTAGGCTTCGGCCAGCGAGCCGCCGCCTTGCCGCAGCGACTTGACCTCGCTGCCGGTGAGTTCCAGTCCGGCCTCGAAGCGTTCCAGCAGTTCGTAATCGTGAGACGCGCGTCTGTTACGTAGCATCAGGATCTCCGGCGGTAATGATAGCCCTTCACTCGAGGAGTGCCCCTACGTCCTGGGGGTCCACATCGACCACCAGGCGAGCGCCCGGGTAGGAGCGTGGCAGCGCGCCCAGCAGCGTCTCCAGGCGGGCGTCGTCGGCGGCCCGCACGAGCACGTGGAAGACGTAGCGGCCGCGTAGCCGCTCCACCGGCGCGCTGGCGGGGCCGAGGATCTCCTCCTCCGTGGCACCTGCGGTGATGAGCGAGTCGGCGCCGCGCTGGGCGGCGTTCAGGGCGCTGCCCCTGTCGCGCGCCGTGAACTGCAGCTTGGCGAGGATGGTGAACGGCGGGTAGCCGAAGCGCTTGCGCCGCTCCAGCTGCTGCCCGAGCAGCGCCTCCAAGGCGGCCTCCGGCTCGTCGGCGCCCAGCGCCTGCGGCAGCTCGTGCGC
This sequence comes from uncultured bacterium, assembly GCA_964467885.1. Lineage (GTDB taxonomy): Bacteria > Deinococcota > Deinococci > Deinococcales > Trueperaceae > JAAYYF01. The sequence goes on from CAYXUE010000003.1 coordinate 10,509, forward strand.
CGGGGAGTGGCTCTGCACCACCACCAGCGGGCGCCGCTGGCCGCTCAGTTCCACCAGGCGCAGCAGGGTGCGGGTGGTCTCCTCCTCCGCCCGGAAGTCGGCGGCGGCCAGGTGGGTGTCGAGGTGCGTTACGCCCACGAGCGACAGTTGGGGCAGCGGCTGCAGGCCGAGCACGGCCACGGTGCCCACCACCACGCCTGGCTGGCCGTCGTACAGCGCGCTCAGGTCGTCGCGGCGGTCCCGGTCGTAGCGCAGCACGGGCAGGCCGTTCAGCACCTTGCTCAGCTGCGTGGCTATCCACTGCGTGCCCGCACCGCGCAGGGCGTCCAGGTCGGTGCCGCCGCAGTCCGGACAGCGCTGCGGCAGCCGCTCCTCGTGCCCGCACTGGTGGCAGAGCAGGCGCGCCTCCTGCCGGTGGAACCGGAGGGTCAGATCGCAGTTCGGGCAGGGCGCCTGCCAGCCGCACGCGAGGCAGCCGAAGGCGCCGGAGAAGCCGCGTCTGGGCGCCAGGATCACGGCCTGGCGCCCGCGCTCGGCCACCTGCTTCAGCGTGCGCATGAGGTCCGGGTGCACGGGCCAGTTGCCACCCTCGTTGAGGTCGGCTACGTGCAGGCGCATGCGCGGCAGAGGCAACCGCGCCATGCGGCTGGCTGCCACGTTGACCGCCAGGTCCGGGCTGGGGGCCACGTCGGTCAGCAGCAGGGGCACCCTCTCCGCTCGCGCCAGCAGCCGGGCGGCCTTGGGTAGCAGCAGGCGGGCACCATGCTGCAGCTTGTAGGCGGCGCTACCGGCCTCCAGCAGCACCACCCGGGCCGGCTCCGCCAGGGGCGCCAGCAGGGCGAGGTACGTGCCCACCAGCACCTGCGGCCCCGCGGAACGCAGTTCGCTCCAGAGCCGCACGCGCTGCTCGTCGCTGGCGTCGCCGGTGAGGAGCGATACGGGCACCTCGTTGGCCAGCAGCGAGGCCGTGACGGTGGCCTGCGCCTGCTCGGGTGCTATCAGCAGCACCGAGCTGCCCCGCCCCAGGTCGGCGCGCAACAAGGGCAGCAGGGCGGCCAGCCGTTCGAGGCGTGTGCCGCCCACCACGGCGCTGTCCTCCGCCCTGCTCCCTGGCTCGTCGCCCGCGCTCGGGTCGGCGGGACCGGGCCGGAGTTCCGTCTCCACCCGCGGCAGTCGCGCCTCGGTCGGCGGCGGCGCTGGCAGGGGCGGCTCGGGCGCCGGTAGTTCCTCGTATCCGGCGTAGCCCTTGGTCACCAGGCTCCGGACGCTGCTCTCGGATACGTCCGCGTCGCGCGCCAACTGGGCGGCGCTGGGGTAGCTGCCGACGTCGGTCAGGTAAGCGAGCGCCTTGCGCTGCGGCTCGCGGCGTGCGCCTTCGAGGTCGTCGTCGGGCTGGCGGAGCGGCACCAGCATCCGCTGGAGTCTCGGCTGTTCGCTTGCGCGCTCGTCGGCCAGGCCCTGCTGGCGCAGCAGGTCGAGCAGCTGCACCGGCACCTGCTCAGCGGGTAGCCAGGTGTCCAGGGGCAGGCCCTGCTCGGCTGCGGACCGGTCCGCCAGCAGGTCGGCGGCTCCGGGCCGCAGGCGCACCTCATGTACCAGGTCGATCTGGAAGCCCGGCGGGTTGAGGGTGCTCAGCACGGTGCCTGGGGGCACGCCGGCGGCGCGCGCCATGTTCTGCAGGGCTGCCAGCGCCCCCTCGCGCAGCCAACCCTCCTCGCCGAAAGCCTGCAGCGCGTGCCGCAGCTCCACGCCGCGGCCAGCGTCCACCACGCGCGTGCTCAGTACCAGCCCGATGCGGACACCGCCTTGCCACGGGACCACCACTCGCTGGCCGGGCCGGACCGGCGGTCCGGCCAGAGGCGGCAGGAACGTGTACGCCGGCAGAGGCAGCGGCAGCAGTACGTCCAGGGCGAGAGGCACGAATGATTCTAGCCTCCGCCCTGCAGGGCGTTCCTAGCGGCCGCTACCCCCGCTCGACCCAGGTCTTGAGGCCGTCCACCAACGTGGCGCGACCGGCCTGCGCCACGTCCGCCATGGTGCGCTTGTCCACCGCGGGGAGCAGGACGGTGAAGACGGAGCCCTCGCCCAGCTGCGACTCGACCTCGACGCTACCCCCGTGCTGCTGCACCAGCCAGCGCACGATGGCCAGGCCCAGTCCGGAGCCGTTGCCGCGGCCCGACCGCGCGCCGTCGACGCGGTAGAAGCGGTCGAAGAGGTGCGGCAGCGCCTCGGGCACGATGCCGGAGCCGTCGTCGAGCACCTCCAGCCGCACCTGGTTGCGCTCCACGGCGACCGTCATGGTGACCTTCTTGGCCCCGGCGTTGATGGCGTTCTGAACGAGGTTGAGCACCACCTGCTTCAGCCGGGCCGGGTCGCCGTGCACCTCCACCAACGGAGTCCTGGTGTTGACCTCGATGACGGTGTTGCCCGCCATGGGGGCCACCTCCTTGCGCACGGTCTCCACCACCTCCACCAGGTTCATAGGCTGCAGGTCCACCGTGAAGCCGGCGTCCGCTCGCGCGAGCTCCAGCAGGTCGTTCACCAGCTTGGCCATGCGCTCGGACTCGCGTTGGATGACCTCCAGCGAGTCGAGTTGGTCGCCCGTGGGGTGGGTGCGCCTCAGCAGGTAACTGACGTGGCCGCCGATGGCCGTGACCGGGGTCCTCAACTCGTGGCTGGCGTCCGCCGTGAAGCGGCGCTGCGTCTCGAAAGACTCCTGCAGCCTGTCGAGCATGTGGTTGATGCTGACCGCCAGGTCCGTGATCTCGTCCCCGCCGGTGGGCACCGGGACGCGGCGCGAGAGGTCCGAGCCGGAGACGTGGCCCGCCGCCTCCGTGACGTTCTTCAGTGAGGCCAGTACGCGCTCCGAGAGCACCCAGACGCCGAGGGCGAAGATCAGGAACGCCAGGACCACAGTGACCACCAGATCACGCTTGAGCTGGTCCAGCGTGGCGGCCATGAGGCTGGCCGGGATGCCGACCAGGAAGGAGGCCCGCAGCGGACGCTCATCGCGCGGGAAGTCGATGCGGTCGATGCGGCCGAGGACCGCGATCGACTCGCTCCCGATGGTGACCGTGGCCGAGACCTCGCCGGTGTCTATAAGGCGTTGCAGTGCGGCGTCGTTGAGGGTGGCCAGCAGGTTGATGTTGTCGCCGAAGGGGACGCCGGTGCGGAGCTGGGCGACGCTGCTGACGGGACGGTCAGGCAACCCCACCAAGAGGATTTGATAATACGTATTGCTGGGCAGCTTCTGTAAGCGCTCGGTTATCGTGGTCGCCCCGCTGGTTATCTCGGCTAGAGCGCTCTGAGCCTGATCAGAGATGCCGGCGCTCAGTGAACGCTCCGTTAGCAGGTAGACCGATACAGCTACCGCCGAGAGGATGACCGCGATGAAAGCACCGAACACCAGCGTGAACTGGAGTCTAAGTTTCACCGGGCCCTGACTCCTCGCGGAGCACGTAACCGACCCCGCGGATGGTGTGTATCAGCCTGCCACCTTCGACTTCGAGCTTGCGCCTGAGGTAGCCCACGTACACGTCGACCACGTTGCTGCCGCCCGTGTACTCCGGCCACACCTTCTCCTCGATCTCGAAGCGGTTGAACACCTTGCCCGGGTTGCGGGCGAAGAGTTCGAGCAGCTCGAACTCCTTGGCGGACAGCTCGATGCGGCGCCCGTCGCGGAAGACCTCGCGACCATCCAGGTTCATCACCAGATCGGCCACACGCACCTCGCCGGTCACGGCGGGATTCACGCGGCGCAGGTGCGCCCGCACGCGCGCCAGAAGCTCCTCGATCGAGAACGGCTTCACCAGGTAGTCGTCGGCCCCGGAGTCCAGGCCCGTGACCTTGGCGTCCACCGAATCCTTAGCGGTCAGGATGATGATGGGCGTGTTGCTCGTCTTGCGGATGCGGCGGGCCACCTCCAGCCCGTCCAGCACGGGCATCATGAGGTCCAGCACCACCAGGTCCGGACCGTGCTCCCGGAACTTCGACAGCCCCGTGACGCCGTCGTAGCTGACGATGGTGTCGTAGTTCTCGGCCTGCAGCTCCAGGTCGATGAACTTGGCGATCTCCTTCTCGTCTTCGACGATGAGTATCAGCGGTTTACGCTCCATGGACCGCACTATGCCACCTGCTCTCATGAGAGTCTTGATGAGATTATGAGCAGTATATGAGGGTTGCCCTCTGCCATGTGGCGCTGGACACGGTTACAGTAGTGGGCAAACCGATCTTCTCAGGGAAGGTATCTTCAGGGTCCCAAATGGATAAGCACGACAACAGCGGGCGCTCGGGCAAGCCGCGCGCCAAACAGGAATCGGCCGTACCCAGGCGCTTCGAGCAGCCGCGCGGTTACGGCATGTACGAACGAGTGGCCATCTTCATCGACGGCAGCAACCTCTACAACGGCATGCGCGAGAACCTGCGCAACACACGGGTCAACCTGGCCGAGCTCATCAACCAGCTCCTGCGCGACCGGCCGCTGCACCGCACCTACTACTACAACGCGCCCCTCACCGACGATTACGACGAGGAGCTGCGCGAAGGGCAGACGCGCTTCTTCGAGTCCCTGAGGCGCATCCCTTACGTGACAGTGCGCCTGGGCAAGCTGCACCGGCGTCCCGACGGCACGACCGTGGAGAAGGGCATCGACGTCTCGCTGGCCGTGGAGGCGCTGTCGCTGGCGTTCCAGGACGCCTACGACACGGCCCTGCTAGTCTCCGGCGACGGCGACTACGTGGAGCTTGTCGAGACCCTCAAGCGCTACGGCAAGCACGTTGAGTGCTCCATGTTCCGCAACCAGTCGGCCGGCACGCTGCTGGAGCACGTGGACGTGTTCCACAACTTGGACGAGCTGGACTGGAGCCGCATCCTCTTCTAGGCTTCGAGTTCTGGGCTTCGAGGCGCGCTGGCACGTTAGCCTTCGGTTAAGGGCAACCCACCTGGAGGGCGGAAGTAGCGCCGGTCCGGGTGCTATCATTTGCCCGACACCAATCACGGGTCACAAACGGGTCCGGTACCCAAGTCACGCACGAGAGGAAGTCAACATCCTATGCGCAAACTGATCGTTCTTCTAGCCGCTGCTCTCCTGACCTTCGGGATGGCGCAGGATTACGTGCTCGGCGTCGTCTACGACGCTGGTGGCAAGTTCGACGCCTCCTTCAACGAAGGCACCTGGCGCGGTGTCGAGCGCGCCCAGCAGGACCTCCAGGCCCAGGGTTACGAAGTGGACGTCGTGGAGTTCGAAGGCAGCCCCGACACCGCCGCCGAAGGCCAGCGCCGCATCGCCCTGGAAGGCGCCGAGATCATCATCGCCCCGGGATTCCTGCAGGCCGACGCCGTGACCGCCGTCGCCGCCGAGTTCCCCCGCACCGCGTTCGTCATCCTCGACGCCGTGTCCGAGGGCGACAACGTCCGCAGCGTGCTCTTCAAGGAGCAGGAAGGCAGCTTCCTCGTCGGCTACATCGCCGGCAAGCTCACCCGCACCGGCGTCGTCGGCTTCGTGGGCGGCATGGACGTGCCCCTCATCCGCGCCTTCGACCTCGGCTACCAGGAAGGCGTCAAGGCCGCCTGCGAGGACTGCACCATCATCAGCAACTACGTCGGTGTGACCGACGCCGCCTGGAACGACCCGGCGCGCGCCATGGAACTCGCCAGCACCCAGAACGCCCAGGGCGCGGACATCATCTACGCGGCCGCCGGCGCTTCCGGTAACGGCGTCATCAACTTCGTGAACGAGAAGATGTGCTTCGTTCCGAGCGTGCCCACCCGCGAGACCCCCATCGACGCCCAACTGGCCAACATCGCCAAGCCCGCCGGCTACGAGCAGGCCTGCGGTGACAACGCCCACCCCATCTTCTTCATCGGCGTGGACAGCAACCAGAACTTCCAGGGCGACACCGACGGTGACCCCACCACCCTCAACTTCGGCCTGACCAGCATGACCAAGTCGCTGGGCAACGTGGCCTACAACGCCATCATGGACGTGGTGAACGGCACCTTCGAAGGCGGCCTCATGAACGTGGGCCTGGCCGAGGACGGCGTGGACTACGCGCTGGACGAGTACAACGAAGCCCTCATCCCCGCCGACCTGATCGAAGAGGTTGAGGACATCCGCCAGCAGATCATCGACGGCGAGATCGTCGTCACCGACTACCGCCAGCTGCAGTAAGCGCAGGCGGTGACCTCCGGCACCTGCCGCTCCACGGACGGCCGCCGGAGAACCGGTAAGACCTAGGTTAGCGCGCGCGTTCCGACGGTCGGAACGCGCGCTCTCCTATCTACAGGGCCACCGCCATCGCTGTCGTTCCGCCGCCCCGCTGAGTAGGCCGGAGACGCCTGTAGCGCGTCCCCGCGTGCTAATATCGCCAGTCGCAGTGTGGGCGATCTGGTCGCGTCACGCGCACGGCGCCGGCACCGGAGGTGGGGCCCAAAGCCCCTCCCAGCAAGGGCCAGCGTGCACGCGTGGCGAGGAAAGTCCGGGCACCGTAGGGCAGGGTGCCAGCTAACGGCTGGGCGCGTAAGGCGACGGCAAGTGCAACAGAGAGTAGACCGCGAGCGCGCTCGCCTCCGGCGAGCGTGGGCGTAAGGGTGAAAGGGTGCGGTAAGAGCGCACCAGTGCCGCTGGCAACAGCGGCAGCTAGGTAAACCCCACCCGGTGCAAGGTCCGATATGGAGAGAGAGCCTGCCCGGCTCGCCTGCATCTCCGGGTTGACCGCTACAGGAGCGCGGCGACGCGCTTCGCAGACAGATGACCGGACGCGGACCCCTGCGGGTCCGCCGACAGAACCCGGCTTATCAGCCCACCTGCCAAGCGGCCCCCTTCCTTCGGGACGGGGGCCGCGCTTCTTGATCCGCACCTCTTCCCTGTCGAGTTCCCTGTCGATGCCGCGCGCTCCGTTACGCCGCCTCATCCCGCTCCGGGCAGCAGCCGGCGTGGGGCTCCCGCCCAGGCACAGGCCGATCCTGCAGGTGGAAGTGGGAGGATTATTACTTCTCCGGGCGAAATGAGATCGAGTGTGGGAAATCGTGGGAGACTGTGGTAGAGTTTGTCATTCCGCCGTTGGGGGGCGTCGTTAATGCGTGCAGCACGTCATGGATCACGTTCACTTCGCATGCTCGGCGTACCCATGGATCCACAGGAGCAAGGCTGACGATGCCGTTCGGTGAGTACCAGTACAGCGTCGACGACAAGGGACGAGTCATCGTCCCCCCCGCCTTCCGCGACTTCGTGGACGGCGGCATGGTCGTCACCCGCGGGCTGGACACCTGCCTCTTCGTCTTCCCCATGACCTCGTGGGAGCGCATCGAGCGACACCTCACGGAACTCCCCCTCACCGACCCCGATTCGCGCAAGTTCGTGCGCTTCTTCTATTCGGGCGCCTCGAAGGCCAAACTCGACTCCGCCGGCCGCATAACCCTGCCGCCCCTCCTGCGCTCCTTCGCCCGCATAGACGGCAACGTCGTGGTGGTGGGCGCGCCCAACCGCCTCGAGATCTGGAACGAGGAGCTGTGGCTCGAGGGCCTCGACGCGGTGCAGGAGCAGCCTCCCGCCCCCGAACTACTCAGCGAGCTGGTGGGATGACCGAGGCGCCGCACGCACCCGTCATGCCGGCCGAGATCCTGGAAGGCCTCGCCGTGGTCCCGGGCAGCTGGATCGTGGACGGCACGTTCGGGGCGGGTGGCCATAGCCGCCTACTCTTGCAAGCGGGCGCCAACGTGCTGGCCATCGATCAGGACCCCGGCGCCGAACGGTACGCACGGCAGCTGGCCGCCGAGAGACTGCCGGGCGAGCTGCGCTTCATGGCCGGCAACTTCCGCGACATGGAGGCCCTGGCGGCCGCCGCCGGGGTGCAATCCGCCCGTGGCGTCTTCCTGGACCTGGGCGTCTCCAGCATGCAGTTGGACGAGGGCGAGCGCGGCTTCGCCTTCCGCCACGACGGCCCCTTGGACATGCGCATGGGCCAGCAGGAGCTCTCGGCCGCCGACGTGGTGAACGAGTACAGCGTCGAGGAGCTGGCGGCACTCATCTTCCGCTACGGCGAGGAGCGCCACAGCCGACGCGTGGCGCGCAACATCGTGGCCGCACGCGAGAAGGCTCCCATCCGCACCACCGGCCGCCTGGCCGACGTGGTGGCCAGCGCCTACCCGGGCGGACCGCGGCGCGAGCACCCCGCCCGCCGCACCTTCCAGGCGTTGCGCATACACGTGAACGACGAGCTGGGCGCGCTGCAGGAAGGCCTGGAGGCCGCCGCGCGCCTGCTGGAACCGAGCGGTCGCCTGGTGGTCCTCAGCTACCACTCGCTGGAGGACCGCATAGTCAAGCAGTACCTGCGCGAATCGCCGCGCCTGACCCCGCTGACCAAGAAGCCGCTGGAGGCCACCGAGACGGAGACGGCCGTGAACCCGCGAGCGCGCAGCGCCAAGCTGCGCGTGGGTGAGAGGAGCGCCGCATGAGAGGCTCCACCTTGCCGGGCGTGCTGCGACTGGCCGTGCCCGCCTACATCGTCCTGCTGCTCGTTCTCGCCGCGCTGGGCTCCACCAACCAGCGCCTCTACCGTTCCCAACTCCAGCTGATGGACCTGAAGGAGAGCCTCACCAGCGAGCTGGCCGCCACCAGGCGGAGCGCCGCCGCGGTGGAAGGCCCCACCGCCGTTGCCGACTGGGCAGCACGCAGCGGCATGGTTCCCGTGCCGGAAGCCCTCGACTCCGTGCTGGTAGCACCGGACCACATCTCCCTTGAACCCCTTCCCACTCCCAGCTTGGAGATCAGGACGTTATGGCGCTGAACACACCCAACTACTCCGGCAACGCTTACGCCAGGTCGCAGGGCGTCTACCTCCCCCACCCCGTCGACGACGACGCGAAGGCCCGGCGCGACGCGCCCACCCAGGCGCTGCGCTTCCGCCGCGGCTGGATGATCCTGCCGGCCATAGTGCTGCCGCTGCTGGCTTCGCTGGTCGGCTTCGCCCTGAAGAAGCCGGCGGTCAACCCGCTGCCGGCCCCGCCCGTGGAAGAAGTCACGCGTGGGCGCATCCTGGCGGCCGACGGCACCGTCCTGGCGGAGGGGATGAGCGCCGCCCGCTTCTACCCGCAAGGCTCGATGGCGGCGCCGCTACTGGGCTTCACCGGCGCCATCCAACCCGACGGTCGCTACGGCCTCGAAGGGATGGAGTACCGCCTGGACGCCACCCTGCAGGCCGGCCACGACGTACGACTGACGCTGGACCCGGTGCTGCAGAGCGCCGCCGAGCGCCACCTGGCGGACTCGGCCATCACCCACTCCGCCGAGAGCGGCGCGGCCGTGGTGCTGGAGGTGGGCACCGGTCGCATCCTGGCCGCCGCCTCGTACCCCACCTACGACCCCAACGAGTGGCAGACGGCCGACCGCAGCCAGATGGTCAACCGCGCCTTCCAGCAGGTGTACGAGCCCGGCTCCGTGGTGAAGCCCATGGTGGTCGCGGGCCTGCTGGAGGACGGCCTGCTCTCCCCCGACGAGCTCATCGACGCGCCCATGACGCTGCGGGTGGGCACCAAGACGTTCCGCGACGTGGCCTGGCACGAGCCCGTCCTCAGCGTGGAGGACGTGCTGGCCTACTCCAGCAACTCCGCCATGATCTTCCTCGGCCAGCGCTTCGAGCCCGCCCACCTCCACGACTGGCTGTGGCGCTTCGGCATCGGCCGGGAGCTGGACCTCGATAGCGCCTTCGTGCGCTCGGGCATCCTCAACCCTTGGCACCGCTGGGTCCCGCAGGACCAGGCGGCCAACTCCCTGGGGCAGAACCTCTCGCTCACACCGCTGCAGCTGGCCGCCGCCTACTCGATCTTCGCCAACGACGGCGTCTACGTGCCGCCGGTGCTTACCGAAGGCGAGGAGGTACCCGAGCCGCACCGCGTGCTCTCGCCCGAGGTGGCGCAGGGTGTGCGCAGCATGATGGTCCACGTGATGGAGAACAGCGGTCTGCGCAACTCCATCCTGCCGGGCGTGTCCGTGGCCGGCAAGACCGGCACGGCCGACGTCTACGACGACGTGACCGGCACCTACCCGCCGGACGATTACGCCCTGACCTTCGCGGGCATGTTCCCTGCCGAGGCGCCCGAGGTGGTCATGGTGGTCATGCTGATGAAGCCCGACCCCGACAGCACGTCCACCTACGTGGCGGCGCCAATCTTCCGCGCCATCGGCAGCGAGATCGTCGCCCACTGGGGTCAGCAGCCGCAGGCGCCCGCACTCGCTTCAGGCCACTGAGGCCCGGATGGTGGGGTCGCGGCGTGGGGTCGCGGCGCGGGGTCGGCGCCCGCACCGCCGAGCTCCGCAGTATCCACCACATGTTGTGTAAGATGTGCATGATGTGGAGGATAGGTCCGTGACGCTGCTCTCACCCGCGAACATCGCACGCCTGACGGTCACCACGACAGCCGCCGACCAGCTACCCACTGCCACCGGCGTGGCGTTCAACAGCGCCGCGGTGGAGCCCGGCGACGCCTTCTTCGCCCTGCCCGGCGCCACCTCCCACGGCATGGAGTACGCGCCGCAGGCACTCGAGCGCGGGGCCGCCTTCATCGTGTCCGATAGGCCCCACGAACGCGGCATCCAGGTACCGGACCCGGCCGGGACGCTCCTCGCCCTGGGCCGCGCCGCCAGAGCACGCCTCCAGGGTCCCGTCATCGCCATCACCGGCACGGCCGGCAAGACCAGCACCAAGGCCATGCTCGCCGCCGCACTGCGGGCCCGGGCCACACCTGGCAACTTCAACACGCCCTTCGCGCTGGCGCAAGCGCTGATAGGCGCACACCTCGCGGAGACGCAGGCCGGACCGGACGCCAGCGAGCATCCCCCGCTCGTGCTGGAGCTGGGCATCGACCACGCGGGCGAGATGGCGCAGCTCACGGAGCTTACCCGCCCCGACCACGGCATCATCACCTCCATCGGCGCCAGCCACCTAGCGGGGCTAGGCGACATCGAGGGCGTGGCCCGCGAGAAGGGCGCCCTCCTCGCCGCCGCCCACGGGGTGAAGCTGGTCAGCGTGAGTGCCGCCGAGCATCTGCCGCCCGAGCTGTTGGAGGGCGTGCTACTGGTGGGCGCCCACCACGCGCTGAACGGCTCGACCGGCAGCACGCTCGAGGCCTTCGGGCGCCGCATCGAGCTGCCGTGGCCCGGTCGCCCCGCCGCCGAGAACGCTCTCATGGCGCTGACCATGGCAACCAGGCTGGGGGTGGACGTGGAGGTGGCCATAGAGCGGCTGCTCGAGGCCGACCTCGAGGGCGCCCGCCTCGAACGCCGCCTGCTGGGCGACCTCACCATCATCGACGACAGCTACAACTCCAACCCCGTCTCCCTACGCGCTGCGCTGGAGGTGCTCTTCGCAGCGCCCCGGCCGCGCGTGGCCTTCCTGGGAGACATGCTGGAACTGGGCGACCGCGAGGCGGAGGAGCACCGCGCCATGGGCGCCGCCACCCGCGGCCTGGACCTGGTGGTGGCCGTGGGCAAGGCCAGTGCGCTCATGAAGGAGACCAACCCGGAGGCACGCTGGGCCCACGACGCCCTGGCGGCCACCGCCTTCCTGGGCGAAGTGCCGGAGGGCGCCACCGTGCTCGTGAAGGGCTCGCGCGGGATCGGCCTCGAACGGCTCATCGCCAAGCTCGAGGAACGCACCGCCGGCGGCGCCAAGGAGCGGACCGCGTGAACGTACTCCTCCTGGGCAGCCTCATCGGCCTCCTCCTCACCGGCACCTTCGTGCAGCTCGCCAAGCGCATGGGCTGGGGCAAGAGCATCCGCGCCGCCGGGCCCGAGAGCCACCTCAGCAAGGCCGGCACGCCCACCATGGGCGGCGCCGCCTTCCTGCTGGCGGCTGCCCTCGCCTGGCTCCTTCTGGCGGCCGACCGCGCCAGCGACCTGCCCGTGCTGCTGCTCACTCTCGGCATCGGCCTGTTGGGCCTGCTGGACGACGCCCTGGCCCTGCGCCGCAAGCGCGCCGCCGCTCTAGGCTTGGAGGAGGGCACGGGCCTGCTGGCGCGCTACCGCCTGCTGGGCCAGGGCGCCGTGGCGCTGGCTTTCTCCTTCTGGGCCGTGTCCAGCGGCCTCTCCTGGTTGGGCCCCACCTGGCTCGACGTGCCCGCCATGGCCTTCGTCATCGTGGGTGCCATCAACGCCCTCAACTTCACGGACGGCCTGGACGGCATGGCAGGCGGCGTGGCCGCCCTGGTGCTCATCTTCTTCCTGGCCTCGCCCCTGGCAGCCGCGCTGATAGGCGCGCTACTGGGCTTCCTCTGGTTCAACGCCCACCCAGCGCGCGTGTTCATGGGCGGCGTGGGTTCGGAGGCGCTGGGTGCGGCCATCGCCGGACTGGCCATCGTGCAGGGCGCCGTCTGGTACCTGCCTCTGGTGGCCATCATGCCCATGCTGGCGGTGCTTTCGGTCATCCTGCAGGTCTCCTACTTCAGGGCCACCGGCGGCAAGCGGCTCTTCAAGATGACGCCCCTGCACCACCATTTCGAACTCTCCGGCTGGCCCGAGACGCGCATAGTGCAGCGCTACTACCTGGTCACCGCGGTGGCGCTGGCAGCGGGCCTGCTGATCCGGGGCGGCGCATGACGCCCGCGCCCGGACCTTCCGGTGACGGCCTCCTCGTGTACGGTCTGGGCCGCAGCGGACTGGCCGTGGTGGAGCGCGCCCGGGCGCTGGACCTGCCCGTGGCGTTCTACGAGGCTCGCCCGGGCGGCGCCGACGTGGAGCGGGCGCAGGCCCTCGGCTGCCACCGCGTGACCGACCTGGCCACCTGGCTAGAACACGGGCAGGCCAGCGGCACGGTGCCGGCGCAGGCCATCGCCGCGCCCGGCGTGCGCATAGACCACCCCGACCTGGAACTGCTGAGGCGGGCCGGTGTGGAGGTGATCGGCGAGGTCGAGTGGGTCTGGCGCCTGGTTCCGGGCCGCTACGTGGGCGTGACCGGCACGGCCGGCAAGGGCAGCGTCACGCGCTGGTGCGGCGACACGCTGGCGGCCGCGGGGGTGGAGGTGGAGGTGGGCGGCAACATCGTGCCCGCCCTCGCCGCCGTGGCGCGACCAGGGGCGCTGCACATGGTGGAGATGTCCTCCTTCCAGCTCGAGCGGTGCCCCACCTTCGCGCCCGACGTGGCCGTGATCCTCAACCTGGGCGAGGACCACATAGACCGGCACGGCAGCGTGGCCGCCTACCACCGCGCCAAGAAGAACCTCCTCGCCAACCTGGGCGAGGGGCACACGCTGGTCATCAACGCGGACGACGTCGTCCTGCGGGATTGGGCGGAGGAGGCCGAGGCGCGCGGTGTGCGCGTGCTGCGCTTCTCCCTGGAGCGGCAAGCCGACGCCCACCTGGCGGAGGACGGGCAGATCCACCTGGCTGGCAGGGCGCTGCTGCCGCGAGGCGAACTGCAGGTGCGAGGCGACCACCAGGTGGCCAACGCGCTGGCCACCGCGCTCGTCGCGTGGGCGTGCGGCCTCGAGCGGCAGCAGATCGGAGAGGGGTTACGCGCCTTCCAGGGCGTGCCGGGCCGCTACTCGCCGGCCGGCGCCGTGGGCAACGTGCGCTTCATCGAGGACTCCATCGCCACCCGGCCGCTGGCCGTGGCCGCGGCGCTTCGGGCGTCCGAACGGCCCCTCGTGTGGCTGGCGGGCGGGCAGGCCAAAGGCGCCGATCTCGCGGGCCTGAGTGAGCTGGTCGCCGACCGCGTGGACCTGCTCCTGACCTTCGGCGAGAGCGCGGACGTGTTCGCCCGGGCCTACGAGGGGCTGACGGAGATCGAGCGCGTGAAGGAAGGGAGCGGAGAAGCCACCATGCGGAGCCTGGTGGACCGCGCCCTTCGGTACCTGGCCGAGCACCACGGCGGCGCGGGCACGGTGCTGCTCTCCCCGCTGGCCACCTCGTTCGACCAGTTCAGCGACTACAAAGCCCGCGGCGCAGCGTTCCGCCGGGCCGTGGAAGCAGCCGCCGGCCCCGGCGACGCCGACCCGTCGCCTGCCCAGCAGGCCGGCGCCTCCGGCCAGACGAAGGACGCCCACCGGCCCCAACGACCTACCCCGGAGCACGCCTAGATGAACCGGCGCCTGCTCACCGTGCAGATCATGCTCGGCGCCCTGGGCGTCGTGGGAGTGGCCACGGCCGCGCCCGGATCCGCCTTCGAGCAGTTCACGCGCGTGCTGATCGCGCTGGTCATCACCTTCCTGGTGGCGCGCGTCAGCGAGAAGACCGTAGTTAAGCTCAGCCCCTTCGTGTTCGTCTTCCTGGTGGCCATGCTCGTGCTGGTCTTCTTCAAGGGCGAGTCGCCCGGCGGCTCCGAGAGCAAGCGCTGGCTCATGATCTTCGGCGTCAGCTTCCAGCCCAGCGAGTTCATGAAGGTCAGCGTCATCGCCTACCTGGCCGCCTTCTTCCACAACCATCTGGGCAACTGGCACATCTGGCGGCCCATGGTGGTCATAGGCATCGCAGCTGCGCTGGTGGTGGTGCAGCCGGACATAAGCACGGCGCTGTTCATCTTCCTGCTGGCCCTCGCCATCATGGTGGCGGCCGGCGCCACCATCGTGCGCATCGTCTCCATCTCCACCGCCGCCGCCCTGGTGGCGGGCCTGGTGGTCATGCCGTTCCTCGGCGAGTACCAGTACTGGGGCAACCGCATAGCGGGCTTCTTCGACATGTGGGGCGCCCAGGAGGAGACCGCCGACATCAGTTACCAGGCCAGCGTGGCCGAGTCGGCCGTGCAGCGCGGTGGGCTGGTGGGCATCGGGGCGGGCCGGCCGGTGCGGGTACCTGAAGCGGACACGGACTTCATCGCCGTGGCCCTGCACCATGCGCTCGGCTTCGTGGGCATAGCTTCACTGCTGCTGCTCTACGGCCTGCTGGCCGTGGAGGGCCTGCGGATCGCCCGGAGCGTCACCGGCCCGGCCACGCTTCTGGCGGCGGGCGCCACCACCTACATAGTGGCGCAGGCCGGCCTCAACCTGCTGGTGGCGTCCGGCATGGCGCCCGTGACCGGCATACCCCTACCGGGCGTGAGTTACGGCCTCAACTCGATGTTCTCCGTGGCCATAGCCTTCGGCTTCCTGCACCTGGCCGCCCGCCAGGGCCGCCAGCAGGCGCTGGAGCAGGGGCAGTTGGGAGCGGCCGCGCGGTGAACGGGAAGGCACGGGCCTCACGGCGCAGCGGCGCGCCCCACCTGCTCTTCGCCACCGGCGGCACCGGGGGCCACATCTACCCGGCCCTGGCCGTGGCGCAGGAGGCCGAGAGCGCCGGCATGCGGGTGAGCTTCATGGGGCAGCAGGGCGGTATGGAGGAGCGGCTTGTACCGGAGGCGGGCTACGAGTTCCACGGCGTCTCGGCTGGCAAGTGGGACCGCACGCGGCCCGATCCGCGCCAGGCCTTCCGCGCGGCGGGCGGTCTGTGGGGCGCCGTGGCGCACGTGCGACGCAGCAAGCCCGACCTGGTGGTCGGCTTCGGCGGCTTCGCCTCCTTCCCGGGCTGCGCGGCCGCGGTCGCCACCGGCACCCCGCTGGTACTGCAGGAGGGCAACGCCTTCCCCAGCCGGGTGAACCGTTGGTTCGCGCCGCGCGCCAGACTGGTGCTGAGCGCCTACCCCGAGGCGCTGGGGCACCTCAAGGCCGCACGCTCGGAGGTCGTGCCCTTCCCCATCCGCGAGGCGAAGCTCAGCCGGCAGGAGGCCCGCGCGGCGCTCGACCTGCCGCCGGACGCCGTGGTGACGCTGGTCATGGGCGGCTCGCAGGGCTCGGTGATGCTCAACGAGGCGGTGCCCGCCGCCTACGAGGCCCTGCCACCGGCGGAGCGGCCCGTGGTGCTGCACTCTGCCGGCAGGCGCTGGGAGGCGAACGTGCAGGAGCGCGTCGCGGGTCACCCCGATTACCACGTGCACGGTTACATGGACGCCGTGGCCGCCTGGTCGGCCGCCGACCTGGCGATCACCCGCGGCGGCACCGGCACGTTGTCGGAAGCCGCCTTCCACGGCGTGCCCTTGGTTATGGTCCCGTTAGCGAGCTCCGCCGAGGACCACCAGCTCCACAACGCGCAGGCGGTCGCCGCGCACGGGGCGGGCAAGGTGGTCGAGGAGCGAGAGTTGGAACAGGACCCCGGTCGACTCACGCAAGTATGGTTAGCGGCGCTGCAGCCGGAGTGGCGCCGCGCGGCGCACGCTGCTGCGCTCTCGAGGTCGGCGGCAGGCGCGGCGGCGCGCATAGTGAGCGCGCTGAGAGGAGAGTTGGAGAGATGAGCACCATCCATTTCGTGGGCATCGGCGGCGTCAGCATGCAGGCGCTGGCGCTCTGGTGCCGCCACGAGGGGTTCGAGGTCAGCGGCTGCGACAGCAGCACGTTCGACGCCGCCCGCCTGGAAGCGGCGGGCATCAAGGTGTGCGCCGGCCACGACCCTGAACACGTGCACGGAGTGGATCTGGTGGTTCACAGTATGGCCGTGCCCCGGACCCACCCGGAGCTGGAAGCGGCCAGGCGCGGCGGCGCCCGCGTCCTCCGGCGCATCGAGCTGCTGGGGGAGCTCTTCGGGCGGCGACGCGCCATCGGCATCAGCGGCACCCACGGCAAGAGCACCACGACCGGCATGGCCGCCACGCTGCTCCTGGCCCTCGACCCCGACAGCTCGGTGCAGCTGGGCGCCTCCCTGCCCGCCATAGAGGGGGGCTACCGCTACGGCACGGGCGAGTGGCTGGTGGCGGAGGTGGACGAATCCGACCCCGGCTTCGCCCACCTGAAGTGCGGCGTGGCCGTGCTCACCAACCTGGACGACGACCACGTGGCCGGCGACTACGACGAGCGCCGCAACTACTACGGCAGCTACGACGAGCTGAAGGCCGCCGCGCGCGCCTTCGCCGCGGGTGGCCAGACGCTGGTCTACTGCCACGACTGGCGGTCGCTGCGGGAGCTGGTGGGCGATCACCCCCGGGCGGTGGCCTACGGCTTCGAAGAGGGCGCCGACTACCGCGTGAGCCAAGTGGAACTCGACGAGCGCGGCAGCCGCTTCCTGCTCGAGGGCCCGGGTCTGCCGCCCTTCGAGGTCAAGCTCTCGGTACCCGGCCGCCACAACGTGGTCAACGCGGCGGGCGCCATCGCCGCCGTGCATCAGGCGGGCTACGACCCCAGGCCGGCCATCCCCGCCCTCGAGAAGTTCCTGGGCGTGGGCCGCCGCTGGCAGATCTGGGGCGAGCGCCAGGGCGCGCTGATAGTGGACGACTACGCCCACCACCCCACCGAGGTGGCGGCCATCCTCGAGGCGGCGCGCGGCACCGGTCGCCGCGTGCGGGCCGTGCTGCAGCCGCACAGGTGGATAAGGACCGCCCGGCAGTGGCCCGAGCTGGCGGCCGCCGCCAGTGCCGCGGACGAGGTGCTCGTGCTCGACATCTACGCGGCGGGCGAGAAGCCCATCGCCAACGTCTCGCCCGCTCTGATAGTCAACCGGCTGAAGGAGAACGGCGTGGACGCGCGGGCCGCCAACCTGGAGTCGGCCACGGATTACCTGAACGACAGCCTGGCGGACAACGACCTCGTCATCACCCTGGGCGCCGGCGACGTGTGGCGCGTGGCGGCGGCGCTGGCCGGCGTGGGCAGCGCGGACGGCGGGCAGCTGGTAGGTGGGGTCGATGGCCAGGGTTAGGCAGGTGGAGCTGAAGGCGTTCACCACGCTGAAGGTGGGCGGACCGGCCGAGATGTGGGAGGTGGACGACGTAGCCGACCTGCGGGAGGCCACGCAGGAGGCCTTCCGCGTCATCGGCGCCGGTTCCAACCTGCTGGTGGACGACGGCGGCGTGTGCGACCGGGTCATCAGGCTGGGACGCAGCTTCAACGACCTGAACACCTTCGCAGGCCAACCGGAGCTCTGGCTGGGAGCCGCCACGCCCCTGCCCGGCCTGGTGCGCCGCGCGCAGCGAGCCGGCCTCTCCGGCGTGGAGGGCCTACTGGGCGTGCCCGCTGTGCTGGGCGGCGCGGTGGCCATGAACGCCGGCACGCGCTTCGGCGAGCTGTCCGACACCCTTCAGGAGGTGGAGCTCTTCCTGGACGGCGATCTGGTGCGCCTGCCGGCCGACGCGCTCGATCTCTCCTACCGCCATGCCAACCTGCCCGCAGGCGCCATCGTCACGCGCGTGCGCCTGCGCTTGACGCCCTCCACCCCGGAGCGAGTGCAGCAGGCCATGGAGGCCGTGGACGCGGCGCGCAAGGGTCAGCCCAAGGTCAAGTCGGCCGGCTGCGCCTTCAAGAACCCGGCGGGCGACTCGGCGGGCCGGATCATCGACCAGGCCGGCCTCAAGGGCCTGCGGGTGGGCGACGCCATGGTGGCGCACGAGCATGGCAACTTCGTGCTGAACCTGGGCCAGGCCACCTCCGCCGACGTGGAGGAGCTGCTGGCTCAGGTGCGGGCCAGGGTGCCGGTGCCGCTGGAGATGGAGTGGCGGCGGTGGGCCTGCTGATGGCCGGTCCGGGTCACGGCTCGGCATGCGGCGCCACGTGTCACAGTTGACGCAGCGCTCGAGGCAGCGCGGGAACGACGAAGTGCGGACGGGACCTACTACGTGAGAGTCACAGGCCTGGTGCTGCTGTTCATCCTGGGGGCGGGGGTGGTGGTCAGCCTCTTCTACCCCAAGGTGGAACGGATCACCGTGGAGGGCAACCTGCACCACAGCCCGGAGACCGTGGCGGCGCTGGCCCGCGTGCGCGTGGGCGACCCCTTCCTGTGGGTCACCCGCGGCAAGGTCAAGGGCCTCACCGAGGATCCGTGGGTCCTGAACGCGGTGGTGGTGCGGCAGTGGCCCCACCACATCCACATCGCCGTGCGCGAGCGCCAGCCCGCCATCACGGACGGAGCGAGTACCTGGGCGGTCGATGGTACAGTCCTCCAAGGCGTCACAGCCGCTGAACTGAGCGGCCTCCCTCGCCTGCAAGGTTGGGGCGAGCCGCGCACGGCGGAGGCGCTGGAACTACTTAGGCTGCTGCGGCCTTACGGTGTCCAGGTGATAAGCTACTCGCCAGAAGGATTCGAGATTCTCTTGGACGACAGCGAGCTATTCACACCTGACGCACAGGCCCTGCGCCAGCAGTGGTCGGCTTTCGTCAGCCACCTTGGCGGCCGCATAGCTGTCTATCCTTGGGGAGTGAGCAGGGCTAATGAGTGACGAACGAATCATCGTCGGCCTCGACATCGGGACCACGAAGATCTGCACAGTGATCGGCGAGGTGGCCTCGGACGGCGTGCTGGACATCATCGGTGAGGGCACCGTCCCTTCCGACGGCATGCGCAAGGGCGTGGTCGTCAACTTGGAGCGCACCATCGCCGCCGTGCGGCAGTCGGTGGCGGCGGCGCAGCGCGTGGCGGGTGTGGACGTGAGCTCCGCCTGGGTGGGCGTGGCCGGCACGCACCTCAAGGCGCTCACCAGCCACGGCATGTCCGCCATCAGGCGCGGCTACGACGTCACCCGCACCGACGTGGAGCGCACGATAGAGAACGCCCGCGCCGTGCCCATGGAAGCCAACATGGAGATCCTCCACGTCATCCCGCAGGAGTACGTGGTCGACGGCAACGACGGCATCAAGGACCCCATCGGCATGTCCGGCGTGCGCCTCGAGGTCGACGTGCACATAGTGGCGGGGGCGCAGGGCCCCCTGCAGAACCTCAGGCGCTGCGCCACCGACGCGGACGTGGCGGTGGACGGCCTGGTGGTCCAGGCGCTGGCCTCCGGCCTGGCCGTGCTGAACCACGGCGAGCAGGAGCTCACCACCCTGCTCATAGACATCGGCGGCGGCACCACGGACGTGGGCGTCTTCCGCCGCGGCACGCTCGCTCACTCCGCCGTCATCCCGCTGGGCGGCGACCACATCACCCAGGACATCAGCCAGCTCCTGCGCATCCCGCCCGACGAGGCGGAGCGCGTGAAGCGCCGTTACGGCGTGGCCCTGCCCGAGCTGGCGGACCGCGACGTTGAACTCGAAGTGGCCAACCCCAACTACACCGCCTCCATCTCCACCTTCGAGCTGGCGCAGGTCATCAAGCCCCGCGTGGTCGAGATCCTGGACTTCGTGCGCCGCGACATCGAGCAGCGCATGGGGGCGCTGGAACTGCTGGCCGGCAACGTGGTCATCACGGGCGGAGCCTCGCTCATGCCCGGCGTCGAGCAGGTGGCGAACGAGCGCTTCCGCCTGCCCGTCCGCATAGGCAAACCCGACGGTGTCTCCGGCCTGGCCGACGTGGTAGCCAGCCCGGCCCACGCAACCGCGGTCGGCTTGGTACGTTACGGGATGGCGCACGGCCAGGGTTCCGGCGCTGTCAGCCGCAGGGAGGGGCGGCGCCCAGCAGCTATGCCGGAGGGCGAGAGCATCTTCGGCCGGATCAGGAACATACTGAAGGACTTCTTCTGAAGTGATGTCGGGAGCGTGAGGCGAGAATGGCCATGAACAGTACGGACAACGCGGTCATCCGGGTCATCGGCCTGGGCGGCGGCGGCAACAACGCGGTCAACCGCATGATCGACAACGGGCTGCGCGGCGTGGAGTTCGTGGCCGCCAACACGGACGCGCAGGTGCTGGCCACCAGCCTGGCCGACGTCCGCATCCAGATGGGCGATCACCTCACGAAGGGCCTGGGGGCCGGCGCTAACCCCGAGGTGGGCGAGAAGGCCGCCCTGGAGGACCGCGACCGCATAGCCGAGACGCTGCGCGGCTCCGACCTGGTCTTCATCACCGCCGGCATGGGCGGCGGCACCGGCACGGGCAGCGCGCCCGTGGTGGCCGAGGTAGCCCGCGAGATGGGCGCCCTGGCCATCGCCGTGGTCACCACGCCCTTCCAGTTCGAGGGTCCCCGCCGCATGCAGCAGGCGCAGGAGGGCCTCAGGCGCCTGGAGGACAAGGTCGACGCGCTCATCGTGGTCGAGAACCAGCGGCTCATGTCCGCCCTGGACCGCAAGACGCGCCTCACCGACGCCTTCCGCGTGGCCGACCGGGTGCTCTACCACGGTGTGCGCGGCATCTCCGACGTCATCAACGTCTCCGGCGAGATCAACGTGGACTTCGCGGACGTGAAGGCGCTGCTGCAGGGCGCCGGCACGGTGCTGATGGGCATCGGCTCGGGCCGCGGCGACAAGGTGGCCGAGGAGGCCGCGGAGAGCGCCACGCATAGCCCCCTCCTGGCGCGCGGCATCGAAGGCGCCCGCAACCTGCTCATCAACATCACCGCCTCCGAGGAGCTCACCCTGGCGGACGCCACGGAGATCGCCGACAAGATCTCCGAGGCCACCGAAGTGGACGACGTGAACGTGCTGTTCGGCCTCACCTTCGACGAGGACGCCGGCGACGAGGTGCGCGTCACGGTGCTGGCCGCCGGCTTCGACCAGGCTCCCCCCACCCGCGTGCTGCGCACCGCCCAGTTCCGCGGAGTGAACACCAGCCGCAGCTACGACGCCAACAACTACGACATCCCCGCCTTCCTGCGCTACGACCCCGACGAGGAAGCCTGAGCCGCCTCAGGCCCTCCCTAGCACAGTCTGAACACGCGCCCGCGTTCGGCCACTGGCCGTGCGCGGGCGCGAACGTATAGGCTCGTGAACGTGCAAGAAGTCATCTACGACGGCAGGATCGTCAGGCTGATCATCAAGGACGGTAAGTGGGAGGTGGTGGAGCACGCCAGTGCGGTGGCCGTGCTCATCGCCCGTGGGACCAAGGTGCTGGGCGTGCGGCAGGAGCGCGTGGCCATAGGCCGCACCACCTGGGAGATCCCGGCGGGCCTCATCGACCCGGGCGAGGAGCCCGAACAGGCCGCCGCCCGCGAGACCGCGGAGGAAGTGCAGCTGGGCGGGCGTCTCGAGTTCATCAACCGCTTCTTCGTCTCCCCTGGCTTCACCGACGAGGAGGTGTTCCTCTTCGAACTGCACGACGCGGTGGAGGCGGAGGGCACACCAGACGAGAGCGAGCGCCTCACCCCCGAGTGGCTGGAGGCGGCGGAGGTGCTGGCAGCCGTGCGCCGGGGCGAACTGGCCACCAGCGGCGTGACCATGCTGGCGCTGCACCTGGTGCTGGCGCGCCACGGGCTGCTGCCATGAGCTTCGAGGCGCCGCGCGGGGCGGTCATCAGCATCGGTAACTTCGACGGCGTACATCTGGGCCACCGGGCACTGCTCGGGCGCATGCGCGAACTGGCGGAAGCGGCCGGTGCGCCGGCGGTGGTCATCACCTTCTTCCCGCCCGCCAAGGTGTTCTTCACCGGTGCGGACTTCCTCAGCACGGCCCAGGAGAAGCGCATGCTGCTGGAGGAGTTCCGCCCGGACCGGGTGGTCATGGTGCCGTTCGACGACGAGTTCCGCGAGACCACCAAGGAGCAGTTCCTGGCGGACCTCGGCAGGCTCGAGCCGCGCGCCTTCGTGGTGGGAGGCGACTTCCGTTTCGGCCGGGGGCGGGCCGGCGGCGTGGAGGACTTAGCGCGCCTGGCCCCGGTGGAGCCGTTCGAACTGGTCAGCGTCGACGGCCGACCGGTGGGCTCGAGCCGCGTGCGCGAGCTGCTGGCCGAGGGCCGCGTGGAGGAGGCCAACCGCCTGCTGGGCGCGCCCTACATGGCGCACGGCACCGTAGTCCGCGGCGCCCAGCGCGGCCGCACCATCGGCTACCCCACCGCCAACCTGGAACTGAGCCCGCGCAAGGCGCTGCCGACAGGCGTGTTCGCGGTGACGGTGGAGGTGCCGGTTCAGGTGCCGACTGGCCCGTCGAGCGGCGCGGGAGCGGACCTACCCAGCGCTGCGGCCGGTGG
Source organism: uncultured bacterium (assembly GCA_964467885.1). GTDB lineage: Bacteria > Deinococcota > Deinococci > Deinococcales > Trueperaceae > JAAYYF01. The sequence continues at coordinate 33,285 of CAYXUE010000003.1, forward strand.
GTCCGCGGGCCGTGAGCGAACCCACCTGCACGGCGGCATGGCCAGCGTGGGCGAGCGCCCCATGTTCCCGGACGGCTCACCCTCGCTGGAGGCCCATATCTTCGACTTCGACAGGGACATCTACGACGAGGTCGTGACCGTGCGCTTCGTGCGCAAGCTGCGCGATCAGGTGCGCTTCGGCTCGTTGGAGGAGCTCAAGGCGCAGCTGGCAGCCGACGAAGCGGCGGCCCGCGAAGCGCTCGGGCGCGGCTGAGGGGGCGACGCACCGCTGGCGGCTGGCTGCCCCCGCAGGGCCTCGGCCGGACGCTGCCACGCCTTATACTCCCCCCATGTGGATCTACGGCAGGAACGCCGTTCTGGAAGCGTTACGCGAGGGTCAGGTCGAGAGCGTGCTGGTGGCCGACGGCGTGAAGGCCGGCGCCCTCAAGGAGTTCGAGAAGGCCTCGCGCGAAGCGGGCGTGCGGTTGGAGCGCGTGCCCCGCATCCGGCTGGATCAGGCGCTGAAGACCACGCAGCACCAGGGCGTGGCCGCGCAGCTGCCCGAGGTGGTCACCAGCGACCTGGAGGACGCCTACGCCCTGGCCGAGCAGCGCGGCGAGCGGCTGCTCCTGGTGCTGCTGGACCAGCTGACGGACCCGCGCAACGTGGGGGCCATCATCCGCAGCGCCGAGGCGCTGGGCGCGCACGGCGTGGTCATGGAGGGCCGCCGCGCCGCACCGATCACCGCGGTGGTGGTCAAGGCCTCGGCCGGCGCCACGGCCCACGTGCCCCTCGTGGTGGTGAGCAACCTGCCCACCGCGATCGAACGCCTCAAGGAGCGGGGCGTGTGGGTCTACGGCGCCGACGGCGCCGCGCGCACCACCCCGGAGCAGGTGGACTGGGACCGCGAAGCGGCGCTGGTGATAGGCTCCGAGGGAACGGGCATGCGGAGACTGGTGAGGGAGCGCTGCGACGAGCTGATAGGCATACCCCTGTCCGGCAAGGTCAGCTCGCTCAACGCCGCCGTGGCCGCGGGCGTGCTGCTCTACGCCGTGCAGAACGGACGGCGCCGCAGCCGTTGACATCGGCCCGCCCGCAGCAGGCGATCGGGCGCTAGACCTACTTATCTATCTAAGGAGCATCCCGTGGCACGTGGCGCGAAACCCGTAAGCAGTACCGACCTACTGAGCCTGGCCTTCGTCTCGGACCCGCAGCTGGCGCCCGGTGGTGACCGCGCCGCGGTGGTAGTGACCCGCATCGTGGAGGCCGGCAGCGACCGCCCGGCCAAGGAGGCGGGGCGCACGGGCAAGGACGGCAAGTACCAGCCCGCCCGTTACCTCAGCCGCATCGAGCTCTACGATCTGAACGGCAGGGGCAAGCCCAAGGCCGTAGCCCTCACCCAGGGTCAGCACGGCGACACCAGCCCGCGCTTCTCCCCGACCGGCGACGAGCTGGCGTTCCTCAGCGTGCGCGAGGAGGGCGGCAAGCCCAACCTCTACCTCATGCCGCTGGCGGGTGGCGAGGCGCGCCAGCTCACGCGCCACGGCGCCGGCGTGGGCGAGTACGCCTGGCACCCGGACGGCCAGCGTCTGGCCTACCTGTCGCGGGGCGACTGGGAGGACGAGACCGCCAAGAGAGGCTTGCCGCGCCGCATCACGCGCACCCGCTGGCGCTTCGATGGCGCTGGCGTGCTGCCCAGCGAGCCCGCACAGGTGCATGTGGTGAGCCGCGGTGGCGGCAAGCCCAGGAAGCTCACCGACCTGAAGGAGGCGGCCTCCGGCCTGGCGTTCTCACCAGACGGCGCCACCCTCTTCGTGGTGGAGCAGGCGCCGGACCCCGGTTTCTCCGCCTACCGCGGCGACCTGCTGGCAATAGACGTGGAGAGCGGCAGGACCAAGAAGCTGCTGGAGGGTGTGCTGGGCCTCTCGCAGCCCACGCCCGCACCCGACGGTAGCAGCCTGGCGTTCTTCGCCCCGGCCGACCCGGAGGACATCGTCAGCGCCGCCGGCCTCTGGTTGCTGGACCTGAAGCGGGTGAGGGGCGGCGTGGCTGCCGTCGGCGAACCCAGGCTGATCAGCGGGGAGTTCGACACCCAACACAGCGCCGGCGGCGACAGCCGCTACGGCGCCTACCCCGGCGACCCCGTGTGGCTGGACGACGGCTCGCTCCTGGTCATCACCAACCGCGAGGGCGACACCAACCTGGTGCGCGTGGCGCAGGACGGTGCGGTGAGCGACGTGCAGCCGCGCGGCAAGCGCGTGGTCAGCGCCTTCCACGCCAACCACGGCGCCAGCGCGGAGGCCCCCACGGCTCTGTTCCTGGCCGAGACGCCCACGCAACCGGGCGAACTGTGGCTCCTGCAGGGCGGCGAGGAGAGGCGCCTGAGCAGCGTGAACGACGCCTGGGTGAAGAGGCTCGACCTGGTGGAACCGCAGGGTCCCTTCAGCGCGGGCGACGCGGAGGTGCCCTACTGGGCGCTGGAACCCAGCAAGCCGCGCAAGGACAGAGCCAGCGTGGTGCAGGTGCACGGCGGGCCCCACACCAACTACGGCTACGGCTTCAACTTCGAGTTCCAACTGCTGGCCTCGAAGGGTTACGCCGTCATCTTCGGCAACCCGCGCGGCAGCAGCAGCTACGGCTTCACCTTCGCCACCGCCATGCTGGGCGGTTACGGCAGCGTGGACGCGGACGACGTCATGGCCATAGCCGAGGCGGGCGCCAAGAAGCTAGGCCGCACCAAGGCGCCCATGCACCTCACGGGCGGCTCGTACGGCGGCTTCATGACCAACTGGCTGGTGGGCCAGACCGACCGCTTCAGCAGCGCCGTCACGCAGCGCAGCATCTGCAACTGGACCAGCATGTACGGCACCTCGGACATCGGGCCCTACTTCGTGGAGCGGCAGCTGAACGGCGTGCCGTGGGGCGACGTGGACGCCCTCTGGCGTCAGAGCCCCATCCGCTACGCGGAGAACATCACCACGCCGCTCCTCATCGTGCACAGCGAGGAGGACCACCGCTGCCCCGTGGAGCAGGCCGAACAGCTCTTCTCCGTCCTCAAGCGGCTAGGCAAGGCGCCCACCGAGTTCCTGCGGGTGCCGGGCGAGGGTCACGAGCTCTCGCGCTCGGGCCGGCCGGACAGGCGGCTGGTGCGCCTAGACGCCCTGCTGGACTGGTTCGAGAGACACCCGAAGCGCACGTAGTGTGCTACACTCCGCCAGTTGACCTCTGGCTCGGCATCGTCTTTATTTCGGATCCGCGCCGGACGAGAATCTGAAAGGTAGTGAACATGTCCATAACCCCAGCAGTGAAGCAGGAACTGGTCGAGAAGTACGGCAAGGACGAGAAGGACACCGGCTCCTCCGCCGTCCAGGTGGCCATCCTCACCAGACGCATCGAGGAACTGAGCCAGCACCTGCAGAACCACAAGAAGGACCACCACGGCCGCCGCGGTCTCCTCAAGATGGTAGGTAAGCGCAAGCGCCTCCTCAGCTACATCGAGAAGAACGACTACGAAGGCTACAAGGAACTGATCGCCAGCCTGGGCCTCCGCCGCTGAGGCAGGCGTTAGGAGTACCGGACCTGCTATCACCGCGCCCCATAGCCAGAACCGCGGGCGCCGGCGGCGGTCCGGCAAGTAAAGTTCGGCAGTCACGGCGAGGCTCATCCAGCCTCGCCGTACTCGAATCAGCCGCCGTGCGCAGCCCAGGTGCCGCGCGCGGCCTCGGCGCACCACGGCACGGGCCGCGGTCCGCATCTGGCTTGCCGGGCACAGGCGCCCGGCACCGCCGCACAGCCGCCAGCCGATCGAAGGAGAGATAGTGAACCTACCCAACCACCGCCGTTACACCACACAGTTCGGCGGCCGCGAACTGATCATCGAGACGGGCAAGCTGGCCAAGCAGGTCTCCGGCAGCGTCACCGTGCGCTGCGGCGACACCATGGTGCTGGTCACCGCTCACATGAACGACAACGCCTCGCCCCTGCCGTTCCTCCCCCTCACCGTTGAGTACGAGGAGCGCCACTACGCCATCGGCAAGATCCCCGGCTCCTTCATGCGGCGCGAGGGCCGACCCGGCCTGCAGGCCACGCTGAACGCCCGCATCATCGACCGGCAGATCCGCCCGCTCTTCCCCAAGAACCTGCGCAACGAGGTGCAGGTCATCGTCACGGTGCTCTCCGCCGACCAGGTGGTGGACCCGGCTCCCCTAGCCGCCATAGGCGCCTCGGCCGCGCTCTCCATCTCCGACGTGCCCTGGGACGGCCCCACCGCCTGCACCACCGTGGGCTACCAGGATGACCAGTACGTGGCCCTGCCCAGCATGCGGAGCCTCGTTGACGGCGAGACGGAACTCGAGCTCACCGTGGCCGCCACCAAGGACGCCGTCCTCATGGTGGAGGCCGCCGCCTCCGAACTGAGCGAGGACGTGATGGTGGGCGCCATCGAGTTCGCCCAGCAGCAGCTGGCGCCCGTGGTGGAGCTCATCGAACGGATGAAGAGCGAGATCGGCCAGGAGAAGAAGCCGTTCACGCCCTCCATCGAACTGGACGAGGAGATCGTCTCGCTCGTCGCGCGCAAGGCCGCCGAGGCCGACATCCGCAGCGTGCTCCTCACCGAGGGCAAGCACATGCGCGCCGAGAAGATCCGCGCGCTACGCGACGAGATCATCGCTGCCGAGGTGCCCGACCCCGAGGCGGAGGACGCCGAGGAGCGCACCGCGCAGCTGAAGGCCGCCTTCGACAAGGCGGAGCAGGGCGAACTGCGGCGCATGATCGTGGAGGAGAACCTCCGCCTGGACGGCCGCAAGTCCGACCAGGTGCGCCCCATCTGGGTCGAGACGGGCGTGCTGCCAATGGCGCACGGCTCCGCCGTCTTCACCCGCGGCGAGACGCAGGTGCTCGGCACGGCCACCCTGGGTACGGGCCGCGACAACCGCCTGGTGGACGACCTCGGACTGGAAGACTCCGAGGAGTTCATGCTGCACTACAACTTCCCGCCCTTCTCCACGGGCGAAGTGAAGCGCCTGCGCGGCACCGGTCGCCGCGAGCTGGGGCACGGCAACCTCGCCCGCAGGGCGCTGGCGCACGTGCTGCCCAGCCAGGAGGAGTTCCCCTACGTCATCCGCGTGGTGGGCGAGACGCTGGAGAGCAACGGCTCCTCCTCCATGGCCACCGTCTGCGCCGGCAGCCTGGCGCTCATGGACGCCGGCGTGCCCCTCAGCGCCCCGGTGGCGGGCATCGCCATGGGCCTCGTGATGGAGAACGGCTCGTACCGCATCCTCACGGACATCCTCGGCAGCGAGGACGCGCTGGGCGACATGGACTTCAAGGTCACCGGCACCGCCGCCGGCGTGACCGCCCTGCAGATGGACATCAAGATCGGCGGCATCACGGCCGACATCATGCGTGAAGCTCTGGCCCAGGCCCGCGCCGGTCGCCTCCACATCCTGGAGGAGATGGGCAAGGCGCTGCCCGCACCGCGCAGCGAGATCTCGCGACGCGCTCCGCGCATCCTGCAGGTCAAGATCGCCACGGATAAGATCGGCACCGTCATCGGACCGGGCGGCAAGCAGATCCGCGAACTGGAGGCCATGGGCGCCACCGTCGAGGTGCAGGAGGACGGCACGGTGCGCATCTACTCCGAGGACTCCGAAGCTGCCCGGAAGGTGAAGGAGCAGATCGAGGCCCTCACCGCCAGCGCCGAGGTGGGCAAGGTGTACGACGGCGTGGTGGCCAAGGTGACCGACTTCGGCGCCTTCATCACCCTCTTCCCCGGCACGGACGGCCTTCTGCACATCAGCCAGGTCGCCGAGGAGCGCGTTGAGCGCGTGGAGGACCACCTGAAGGAGGGCGACAAGCTTCAGGTGAAGGTGAACACCATCGACGACCGGGGCAAGATCGACCTGGTGCGCCCCGAGCTGGAAGGCAAGATCGCCCCGCGCGGCCCGCGCCGTGGTCCGGGCGGTGGCGGCGGCCGTGACCGCGGTGGTGACCGCAACCGCGGTGGACGCGGTGGCCGCGGCGGCGGACGCTTCTAACAGCTGAGGCTCTGGAGGTGACGAGCATTTGCGTGCTCCTCACCTCCAACCTGTAAGGTCTAGCAGAGCTGGACGCATGTGATCTTCCAGCGCACTGGTCCACTTATCTTGCGAGTTTGGGCGGGCTCCAGAGGGCCCTCGCCTGCGGTAGCCACCTATCGGCCACCGCGCCCGCCATCCCCAACGGGGGAAGAGAGCGCCCGACCGGCTTCCGTAACGAGGGAAGCCCGGCGAGCGCGTTAGGAGAAGTATGGCAGACGACGAAAGAAAGAGTAGCCGCCGCCGGCCGCGCAGGCCCAGCGGCGAGAAGCGCGCCGATCAGACCGGCGGCTCGAAGAAGGAAGAGACCACCGCCAGCGGCGGCAACGCGCCCCGCAGCCGCAGCGCCAGCCGTAGTGGCAAGGAGCGCACCGGGCTGCCCAAGGACCCCGCAGCCAAGGGCCGCGGCGGTCGCCGCGGCCAGGGCGGCGTGACCACCCGCGAGATGAGCGAGCGCAAGCCCGAGGACCGCAGCAAGGAGTACGAGTCCTCCATCGACGACGACCGCAAGCTGAAGGTCATCGCGCTGGGCGGCATGGGCGAGATCGGCAAGAACATGTTCGCCTTCGAACTGGGCGACGAGATCCTGCTGGTGGACGGCGGCCTGGCCTTCCCCGACGCCGAGATGCTGGGGGTCGACATCATCGTGCCGAAGATCGACTGGGTGGTAGAGAACGCCCACAAGATCAAGGGCTGGGTGCTGACGCACGGCCACGAGGACCACATCGGCGGCCTGCCCTACATGATCCGGCTGCTGCCGAAGATCCCCATGTACGGCGCACCACTCACGCTGGGCCTGCTGCGCGGCAAGTTCGACGAGTTCAAGCTCAGCGAGTCCGACGTGGACCTGCGCCAGATCACGCCGGACGACCGCGTGAAGATCAGCAACAACTTCACGGTGGACTTCTTCCGCATGACCCACTCCATCCCCGACAACTCGGGGCTGGTCATCCACACGCCCGTCGGCCGCGTGGTGCACTCGGGCGACTTCAAGCTGGACTACCACCCGGCGGACGGCAAGACCAGCCACCTGCACAAGCTGGCCCAGGCCGGGCAGGACGGCGTGCTGCTGCTCATATCGGACAGCACCAACGCGGAGAGGCCCGGCTTCACCCCCAGCGAGCGCGACGTCATGAACGCCGTGGACGAGATCCTCGCCAAGGCCAAGGGCCGCGTCATCGTGACCACCTTCTCGTCGCACGTGCACCGTCTGCAGAACTTCGTTCGCCTAGCCGAGAAGTACGACCGGCGCGTGGTGATGGAGGGGCGCTCCATGATCAAGAACATGGGCATCGCCCAGGAGCTCGGCTACATCGAGTCGCGCCACCCGTTCGTGAGCACCGAGGACATAGGCGACATGCAGGACGACAAGGTGCTGTTCCTCTGCACCGGCTCGCAGGGCCAGCCCATGGCCGCCCTGTCGCGCCTGGCGAACGGCACGCACCGCAAGATCCGACTGAAGCCGGGCGACACGGTGATCCTCTCCTCCAACCCCATCCCGGGCAACGAGGAGGCCGTGGGCCGCGTGATCAACCAGCTGTACGCCGCGCGCGTGAACGTGCTCTACCCACCCGCTCACCGCGTGCACGCCTCCGGGCACGCCAGCCAGGAGGAGCTGAAGCTCATCCTGGACCTCACGAGGCCCAAGTTCTTCCTGCCGTGGCACGGCGAGATGCGCCACCAGGTGCACCACGAGCGGCTGGCCAACAGCATGCCGCACCCGCCCAAGAAGACGATGATCGTCTCCAACGGCGACGTGGTGGAGCTGACGAAGGACGAGATGCGCGTGACCGGCAGCGTGGACGCCGGCGTGGTGCTGATAGACACCTCCGGCAAGGCGGGCGACGAGGTGACCGAGCCCATCATCCGCGACCGCCAGGCGCTCAGCGCCGAGGGCGTGGTGGTGATCATGGCGCTGGCGGGCAAGAAGCCCACGGTGGAGGTCATCCTCCGCGGCGTGGCCGCCGGCGGCAACGGCCTCAAGGGCGAGGTGGAGAAGATCGCGCTGGAGAACCTCACCAAGGGCGTGCGCGAGAAGCGCCGCCTGAGCGACATCCGCGACGACATCTACTACCCCGTGAGGCGTTACCTGCGGAAGGCCACGGGGCGGAACCCGCTCATCGTGCCTACCGTCATCGAGAGCTAGCGCTTCGGTCCTACTGAAGTTAGCGCGCCCGGTTCGCAGTTCGCTGCGGCCGGGCGCTTTGCCGTTGGTGGAGATCCTTCTGGGCTCGCCAGCCAACTCCAAGGGACCGTCGGGGGAGGCGGTTTCAGGGCTCCGGCTTCCGGGTTTCGGTCGCAGGGTTCCGGTTTCAGGGGTAGGGATTCAGTGTTCCGGTTTCAGGGCTCCTGCTTCAGGCGTCGGAGACGACATCAGCGAACGGCTCGTCGGCGATCTCCTCCGCCGACCGGCCGTCCAGCCACGCCGCCACGCGCCTTAGCGCCTCGGCGTGCATCTCTCGCCCTTGGTCTGGCAGGTCCGCGTCGTACAGCAGGGCGTTGGCCGGGCGCCGCATGGCGTCGTGGCCCGCGGCGGCGGCGTGGCGCCCCTCGGCGAAGAGCGCGATGGCCTGCTCGACCGGCAACTCGTAGAGCGCCTCCACCTCGTCCGGCGCTTGCCGGTACTCCTCCAGCGGCCGCTCATCGCGGACCACGTAGACCTCCTGGAACTCGCGATCGATGACGGGCGGGTCCGCCTCCGGGTAGAGACGCTCGGAGCGCGCGGTGCCCAGGTAGTCGAGCTGGCCCGGTCTGAGTTCGAGCCCTATCTCCTCCTCGGCCTCCCGCAGCACGTCCACGAACAGCTCGCCGGCGCGGTAGTGGCCACCGACGCTCACGTCGAGCCGGCCCGGCTCCAGGTCCTTCGTGAACGCGCGCCGCTGCAGCAGTACCAGGCGCTCCTCGCGAACGACCCATATGTGGATGGCCCGGTGCCAGTCGCCCGCTTCGTGGACGGCCCGCCGGCCCTTGGTGCGGCCCGTCGGCAGCCCGTGCTCGTCCAGCACGTCGAGCGGTTCATCCGTTGCCTGTTGCACGGGTTGATGATACGCCGGGCGCGCTAGTAGCTCACGCCGCGAGGAGGCCCATCCCAGCCGCGATCACGCCCACCGCCAAACCCGCTGCCCCCAGCCAGAGCAGGCCGATGAGGCCGTTCGGACGCTCAGCGCCACGACTGGCAACCGAGAGGAAGAAGCCCGCCGGCATGAGGATGGCCGCCCAGAGGACTCCGTACGACAGAGTGGCCGCTATCCCTTCGACTCCCGCCAGGTCTACCGCCAGTTGGATGACGATGCCGAGGATGACCAGCACGCCGGCGTGCGCGTGGCCGGCCCGGTAGAAGGATCGCTGCAGAGGCGTGGCGGGGAACCCGCCCTGCACCACGCGCAGCAGGAAGGTTCCGCCGAACGCGATGAACGGCACCGTGAGCAGCACCACCCCGATCGTCCTTGCCGTTCCAACCGCTATGAAACCACCGTTGAGGTCCATGTCCGCGTCCTCCCTGAGCGCCTGAAGCCTCTGCAGGCACTCATCTAACCAGCGGTAAGTTAGCACACTCGCACCGTATCTTTCCAGGGGTAAGATACGGGCGTGAAGGCCTACCACCACGGCAACCTACGAGAGGACGTGCTGGCAGCCGCGGCGGAAGCCGTGGCCGCCCGCGGCCCGGACGGGCTGAACCTGCGGGAGCTCGCGCGCGGCCTGGGCGTGACCCACACCGCCCCCAGGCACCACTTCGGTGACAAGAAGGGATTACTGACTGCGCTGGCAGCCCAGGGTTACCGCCTGCTGGCCGGCCGCCTGAGCGCGTCGGGCGACGACTTCCTCGAGGCCGGCGTGGCCTACGTGAGGTTCGCCCTCGATCATCCCGGCCACTTCGCAGTCATGTTCCGGCCTGACCTGGTGCATAACGACGACGCGGACCTGATAACCGCGCGGGTGCGGGCACGGACCGCCCTCGTGGCCGGAGCCACGGCCCACGCCGGCGCAACAGGGCGGCAGGTGCAGGTCTCCCCCACCCAGGGCGCCACTCTGCCGCCCTACGCCCTGCTGGCCTGGAGCTCGGCCCACGGCCTGGCCCAATTGGCCCTCGGCGGCGCCCTAGGAGCCATGGGCATGGGCACGTCGAAGGAGGACCTCACCACTCTGGCGCGCCAGAGCCTGCAACACCTCGCTCCTATGTGATAATCTCTGTAGCCGGTACGCGCGCCCGCAAGGGTGCCGACCGAACACCATCGGGGTGTAGCGCAGCCTGGTAGCGCACTTGACTGGGGGTCAAGTGGTCGTCAGTTCAAATCTGGCCACCCCGACCATTTCGAAATGACGTCCAGGACGTCATACACGAGAATCCCGCGCTGAGCACATCGGCGCGGGATTCTTAAAACTGTCCCAAACCCGTCCGAGCGTGTCGCCTCGGGCAGACACGGACCCGCTGGCACTCCCCCACCTTGTGATCCTAGGCTCGAGTACGAAGGAGAACTTCGGTCAAGTGGTCCTAATGGCCGGCGGTTCAGTTCCGGGCCAACGGCCATTGACGAAGTGGCGGAAAGGGCACGTCAGCCCCATTAATCGAGCGACCCATCCGAATGGTTCATCAAGGGTCAGCGCCACGCTCCTCTCAGCTTTCAATTTGCCAACTGGCATTTGAAACCCAAGTCCGGCACACTAGGTCATGACCAAGTCGCCAGCCACCGACCTATTGGCTTCACCCAAAGCGCGCCTCATGCTGGCGGTGTACGAGGAGCCAGCGACCCCAAGCGAGATCGCACGCAAGCTACAGATGCCCGCCAACACGGTGCACTACTGGACGCGCCGCCTGCTGACCGGAGGGCTACTCGAGCAGACAGGCCAGGAAGGTCGAAGCAAAACCTACCGTTCGCTCGCCGCCGCCAACGTATGCGAGCCAGAGGCCTGCGCGCCGTTCGTGCATAACGTCATGCAGGCTCTCAGCAAGGTCGTCATGAGCGCAGCCGAGCGCCACGACCTCTCCGAAGAGCCCTCCCGCGACCAGCGCCCGGAGATCGGCGTGCACGAACTCAGACTACGGCCCGAGGACCTACCCAGAATCAAGAAGGCGTTGCAGGCCGCCATGCCCACCAGCGACGACCACGAGCCGGAGGCCGGGGAGGCCTATACAGTGTCGTTCATCGTGACGCCCGGCGGCTTAAGCACTTACTTCTGAACCTCAGCCGCCCCAGGTCCAGCCTTCGCTACGGATTGGCCCTCGCCACGAGCTTCGAACCAGCGATCGCCGGAGGCCCAAAACGACAAGTTGCCGCACCCAACTGCTCGGGTGCGGCAACCGTATTGCGTTGTGCCGAAGAGCGCTAATCGGCCGCTTGCGGATCCTCCTCTTCGAGCGCGCTCTCGATCTCGTCAGGAAGGTAGTCGTCCATTGCGATGGCGGTCCGACGGAGGTCCTCGTTCTGCGGATCTTGATACACGTTCTGCGAGAACGCCACGTCCTTGTGGCCCAGCACCTTGCTGGTCAGCTTCGCTGAACCCGTATCGTTCGTGGCGAGCGTCATAAAAGTGTGCCGCAACGAGTATAGGGACACGGTTCCGCCGATGCCCGCCTTTTCTGCGATCGGTTTCACGTGGCGCCTTAGGATGTTCCGGCTGTCGGCCGGTTGACCGTCAAGGTCACCGAACACGAGGTCCAGATCCGCGTCGTGCGCCCGCAACTCGGTTTGGCGATTGAAGTGGCTGAGGAGCACCGCCCGGACGCGAGGCGACATGGGCACCGTTCTCTCGCTGCTCTTCGTTTTCGGCGGATCGAACCGGTACGTTCCGCCAGGCAGGAGGGTCAGTTTCCGCTCGATCTGGATCCAGCCATCGTCGTCGTTGATGTGGCTCCAGGAGAGAGCGAGTGCCTCCGATGGGCGCAGGCCAGTGTTAGCCAGTAAGACGAATAGCGCGTACCAGTAGTTGCCGCGAGCGGCTTCCAAGAACCGTTTGAGTTCGTCGCCTGTTAGCGCCCGCTTCTTCTTCCCCGAGTCGTCCCATTGGCGACGCTTGAGGTCATGAAGAACGTTTGTCGCTACGTATTGGTGGCGGCGAGCGTAATTCAGCGCCATGGACAGGACCTTGAGTGAACTCTTCACGGTGGTGGACGAGAGCGTCCGCGGAGCCTTTTGACGACGAGCGTGTTTGGACTTACTACGAACCTGTACCTTCTGGGCGCTGAGGGCGTTACGGAGATCCTCAGCTTTGGCCAAGGTGAGGTTCTTGAGCGGCAGGTTCCCGATCAGGGGGCGTATGTACGTGTCCGCGCGGCGCTTATAGTCGAGGTACGTTACCTCCCTTACGGTCGTCTTGATCTCGCTTTCGAGCCAGCGGTCCAAGAGCTCGTTGATCGTCTCAGGGCGCTCCACGACCTCCAACGATTCCACCTCGTCGAGTATCTCGGCCAGGCGGCGGTCCGCCTCGCGACTTGTACCGTTGAATTTCTCGTAGCTGCGGCGGCGGCTACCGTCGAGCGCCCGCGGCAACTCGACGCGAAGCTCCCACTCGTTGGGTCCAACGCGCCTCTTAGTTCCGTTGCGCCGGCTGCCCCCGCCAGTGTTGCGGCGCGAGAAGAAGTTGAGTCCTTGCGAGCTGAGAGTCCGCCAAGGCGCACGATTGGCGACGTCTCCTAGAAGAACCTGGAGCTGGGGACGAGCATCCCAGAAGGCTGCTGCCACGAGGCAAAGCAGGGCGGCCAGGAAGATGTTTAGGTCCATCGTTGGTGCTTGTTCCTTTCGTCTACCGGAGCGGGACGAGCCCGCTCCAGTCCAGAGGCTTAGTCGATTCCGAGTTCTCGGCGGACCTTCTCGGGCACGAACCGCAGGCTGCGGCCAACCCGGACGTGAGGTATCAGTCCTTTGTTGGCCCAGTAGTAGATCGAGCGGCGCGGCAGGCCCAGGAAGTCTGCGAGTTCGGTCGCCGTCAGTAGGCGTTCCTGCGTGATGCGGGGCCGTTCAAAAGCCCGGCGGGGATGGTTCATGTGGATCGATGAGCTGTCCGCCTGCTGTCCTCGCTCCCGGGATCAACGCTGGAGAACAGCGGGGCGGCTCCTTTCAGGTACTTGGACGTAGTTCGTCCTGAGGTCAAGGTATCGATTGGCCGCGAAACGCACCGCCATCTCCACAGAACGCATGCATTAAGCATTTCTGCTGTGGGTGACGACATTTTTGGAAGCAAACCAGGATCCGAGTTGCTTGCAGCACAGGCGGGCAAAACACCGTTAGACGGACGCTAGGTCGGGCTCTGCTTTGGGCTTCGGTCAGCAGGTTCCGTAACGCAGTTGCGTCCCACACGGCGCTCGTCGATTGCAGAGGTGAGCGCCACCGAGCGCGTTGCGTACCGGCTCGTCCCTATTGATGACCCTGGGGCCAATGCTGGCAAAGGTGCTATATCCAACACTCTGTGGTCACCGTTCGCCTACCCGATTGCGCAACGAAAACTCAAGCGTCAATCGGCGCAGCCAGCGTCGCAGACGCGCGGCGGACGAAGCGCCGCTGATCGAAAAGGCCCACGAGGAGGCCAGCCAGCTCAGAGACTTCGGCGTCGCTTCCACCCCTAGAGCAGGCGCGCAATAATTCGCGGACAACTTCTCCTGCCGCGTACGCGATGGCCTCTGGCATCGTGATCGTCACAACCATCTCCCCCGCCCAGGAATCAACCCAGACCGTGGGAGCAAGGTCGGCCTCGTTCCCGCTTGCCGGCTCAGAACAGCGAGAGTTGCGGTTCATCGGCGGCCTGGCTTAGCAAGTTGAGCGGCAGCCCCTCAAGAAGCGGATCAAACACGCGGCGCATCTGCTGCAGTAGCGCAACCGTCACCTCGACGCTGCGCTTGGTCTCGGCGGCGTAGCCGCCTAGGACCGTGGCCTCAATGCGCCCGCCAGTAGGGGCGGCCGTCCACTTGAGGTCACCGTCGCTAAGGGCGCCATTGATCGCGTCCTGCTCGGCCTCCAGAGCGGCGTAGACCTCCTCCCCGTAGAGCGGTGAGCGGGAGTTGACGATTAGAGCGACGCGCACGCGCCCGGCGGCTGGTTGTATCCCGTAGTAGATTCCGCTACCCGTCCTCCACGGTTTACGCAGCCACTTCTGACGCGTCGGCCTGTTCCCGACGAACAGGTCCAGCCCCTCGTCGGCGGCGCGTTGGAACAGCAGCTCCCAGTAGCGCTCATACTGTCGCTCACGGTCCGTCGGCGGCGCCTGCTCGCCCTGCGTCCCGCTTTCCCCAAGCGGATCACCCGCCACCAGGCGCGCCACGAACGCCCAGCCGCCCGCCACCCGCAGCGTGGACACCTCCGCAAGGGCGACACGCGCGCCCTCCAGGCGGTTGAGGTCCTCTACGTGCATGGCGTAGCCGCGCGCGTCCTCGGCGAGCCACAGCACCAGATCGGCGCCGGCGTGGCGCTGATACCTCACGACCTGCCCAAGGTGGCGCGGGTCGGCGCCGCCGAGCTGGAGCTCCACCACCACCTCGCGCCCACCCAAGCTCAGCGCAATATCCGGCCGCATGCCGTTCACAAAGGGCGAGGGTTCCACGTCGTCAACTTGGCAGCCGAGCAGCGCCTCCAACAGCGAGGGGTCCTGCACTAAGTGCGCCTGCCACGCCGCCTCCGACGCGAACGCCTCTGCCAGCGACCCGAGGTGAGACGGAAACACTAACGGCGCGAAGCCTAGCGTCGTCTGCGTGAACTGTCCTGTCGATTCCAAGGTACTTCTCCTGGGCCGTACGCGGATTCGAGCCCGCAGCGCACGACCGGTTTCCAATGGGCTCTACCGCCTGTCTGCCGGCCCCGCGGGCCGGCTATGACCTTCTGCTCTTGCAGCGAAGCCTCCTTCCGCGCCGTCGGCTGGCTCCGATTGATCACGTGAATGAGGCAACCCATACGACAGCGAGCGGTCGGATGTCTCCGACCGCTCGCGGTACTACCGAGGGCTAGGCTGTTAGGCGCGCGAACCTCTACCCTGGCTGATGACGTCTTCTTGCGCCGTGGCGCCCAACGCCCGTCGCAGACCGTTGAGGTACGCGCGCGCTTCGGGACCGTAGTACAGGTCGTGCTCCAGGCTGCCGACTGCCAGAACTACGCGCTGGTTATGCGCCTCCCCCGGCCGCACGCAGATCGAGTTGCCGGATCCGATCTCCACGAGATCGTCCGCTCCGTCCGTTACCCATAGGAGTTGTTGTGTCATGTTCTGAGGTTACGTCCCGCCTCGGAGCTCGCCCTAGTAGAACCTCGCACCGCTGAGTACCACCGGGTTCTTTGCCGCTGCTGGTACAGCCCGGGAACTCGAACGCTCCAGCTACCCGCGCCAGCGCCCGCAAAACTCTGTAGGCCTCGGGCCGCCCTAGCGAGCCCTCCTGAGCCAGCACTTGCGCCAGAGACTCCCTCGCAAGCCAAGCAGGCTGACGCCGCGCCACGAGATCCCGGTACTCTTCAAACGTGCGACTGCCCTTTTCGGCATTACAGCTCTTGCAAGCCGGCAGCAAGTTCGCCAGGCTGTCCGTGCCACCCCGGGAGCGAGGTACCAAGTGGTCCAGCGTGAGATCCGCGCCGGGATCCGAGCCACAGTAGAAACAACGACCGCCCCAGCGCCGCACTACAGACGCCCGGAGCCTCTTCCGTCTCGAGTTCCGCATACGTGGCAACTGCGCGCGTAGCGCGCTACGCTGCATTGCTAACTCATACACCCACAATTGACCCACGTAGAGCTCCCGCAATGCCGGCCCCTGCGAGGTGGGCCCGAGGATGGTGATCGCGATATTGCTCTATCGGACCAGACGGCATGGACCTGACATTCTCTCGAGGCGGCGAAAACTTCCCGAGCCGCTGACCCAATAGCTGCACTGCCGTGGGAGTCGAATGGCCCGGCGCGGACGAGCTGCGCCCTCAGAGCGGCAGTAGCGTTCTCACCGGGCGCCGCGGTTGCTCGAGTTCACATCGTTCCTATTGGGAATTCCCCCGAGTCTGTTCGCGGGACGTTGGCTTTAGCCGTTGTCAGCGCTCCGACTCGGGCCCGCTTTGCTCCGTGGCTACGCGAGGCCAGGCGCTAGTCCACACTGTGGACTAACCACAACACTGAAGCTTGCCATAACCCCTCGAGGGCGCTACGACAATGAGGCGCGTCAGAACTCGTCTTAGCCACCGCCCCACGCCCGGACACATAAGAACGATCGTTGACGACCGGCTCTCCGGAGCTCAGGCCTAGGCCTCGGCAGCCCAAAGTAGAGCAACCCTCTACGCACTTTCCGTCCCAGCTAGCTACCCTCCTCGAGGGGTTCAGTTTCCTTCTCCACTCACGAACTGAAGAGCTGGCAGGAGCAGCCTGACCATCCCCGCCGGCACGAGCTCGACCACGCGCGCTATACCCGACCGCCGGGGCGCCCCGGGCGACCGCTCAGACCCCGACCCGGGCGCTCCAGGAAGATGTCTTGGGTCGTACGGCTTTTCGCTCGAATCCACCCCCGAGCGGAACCCCTGGTATCACCGCTACACTCATCACATATCGCTTCGTCAACGATGCACCCATGAAGAAGGGCATAGGTGAATGGGCTCGTGCGCGTGCACCACGCGGGGCGCGAGACCTTCGGTGGCACCGAGATGTCGAAGAAGAACATTGAGAGCGCGCCCCACGCGTTGCGCCGCGCCGAACGAGCCAACCAGGAGCTCGCGCGTGTTCCCCAAAGAGGCGCTCACGGCCATCGGAGTCAAATCGGCCGACGAGCTCGACGTCGTCGTGCGCGATAGCGAGCTCATGCTCCGCTCCAAGACCCAGGCCTAAGCGTCGGCCAAAGCCCTAGCCTTCGCCAGAGTCTCACTGGAATATTCACGACAACAGTATCGCCACGTCCTCGAGGGGGGTGCCATTGGAGGAGACCCCTCCCCCGCTCAGCCGCCCGGGAAAACTGCGCTCACATCCATGGCACGTAGTGCACTTGCCCTGGACTGTCGGTCGCCAGCAGGTGACGCTCCACGAACTGGCGCCTCTGCGCGGATGCCACGCCCCACACCTGATAGCCGTATGCACCACGGAACGCCAGCATCTTCTCAGTAAGCTGCTTGCTCGAGTAACTGCCCGCGTCGTACTCGATGGCCCAAATCGCACCCTCGTGCACATCGGGCCGCTGCCAGTAGCCGTCGGGCTCGAGTAACGCCAAGGGCGCGCCGCCCTCGTTACGCCACGCCTCCGCCGGCGCACCAACATGCAAACGCGTCGCGGTCACGCCTGCTAGGTGCCGAAGTGTCGACTCGCGGGCGGTCAGGAGCCGCTTCTCGCGGGGCGACAGGATCACCGCCGGCGGCGGTGGCTGCACCTGAGAGTTCGCCGTAGGCCCCAGCCACAGCTCACGCAGCAGCAGGCCCGCCGCCGCAGCGCGCTCTTTGCTCACCCCGTAATGCGCCCGCGCCGCATTCGCGCCGATCAGCCGGTCTACGACCAGGTCCGACTCAAGGCTCGCGATACCCACGCTTCTTCAACAGCCTCTCGAGCGAGGGACGCACTGCAGCGTCCACCGAAGTAAGAGCCTCCGGCCACACGAACCCGACCACGCTATGCAGAGGCCACTTGTCGATACGGCGTGGATCGGCCGCGACCACCATCGCCGGATCCCCCTGAGCGCGCTGGTTGACCAGGCGCGACAGCGTCGCGGGCGAGGGGTCAGGCAGGCCCACTAGCAACCACACCTCGTGACCGTCCTCCTCCACGTAGAGCCGCGCCACTCCGCGTCCCTGCTCCAGGCGGCCTTCAGCCACACTTTGGCGCTTCGGCTTGGCGCCGTTAAGCAGACCTGCCGCCACGACGCGACGGGCGAACCCCTCCTCCATCGCCCCGGGCAACGGCTTGGAGGAGCGGTCCAGGCCAAGCGCCCGGCGCCCCTCCGGACCAACCGTGAACAACTCCCCCGCCCGCGTCTCCACTCCTACGATGAAGCCGAAGCGCTTCGCGCGCTCAAAGCGACCGCGCCCCACGAGGGGCGCCAACGCGCGCCGCGGGAGAGGCCCCTCGAGCCATAGCGACTTGCATACCCACAGCAGCTCCAGCTCGATGGCTTTGGCGCGCGCCGCGGCGTTGTGTTGAGTCTTCTTAGAAATACCCATAGCCCACAGGTACCGCGCGCCGCTCAGGGCTGCACCGAAAACCTAACGCCACGCCCCGCCGAAGATGAGAAGCGCTCCCAAGCTGCAGTCCCAGCGGCCAAGCCCACCCGACCGCGAGGCCTGGAGAACCCTCGAGGGGCCGCACACCCTGTGCGACGGCCGTGCCGAGTTGGAGCCGCGTCCAAAGGTTCCTCTAGCGCCAAAGATACGGCGGACGACTCCATCTACGACGGCACAATTACGGTTCCAACCGCATAACGGGTCTGCAGGCCTACTGAACGACCACCAGGCCGTCTCCCGCAGCCCTACTGGGCGGTCGACTAGCCGCTGGCAGCCTGCCCGCATAACGTTATTCCCGGCAGTCGTGTAAGGGAATCGAAGCGCTTTCCGAGACTGCCTGGCACCCTCAAGGCATGTCAGCCCGGAGCCCCATGAACGTCACGATCGCGGTCAACCTGCTCGAACCGAGCCCCTACAACCCGCGCCGCTTCCACGACCCCGCCGCCGAGCACGACCTCCAACGCAGCCTAGCCACCAACGGCCAGCTCGTACCGATCCTTGTGCGCCAACCCCCTCACCTCAAGCCCCAGAACAAGACCGAGCCACACCGCTTCGAGCTCGTCGGCGGCGAGCGCCGCTGGCGCGCCGCGCTCGCCCTCGGCCTCCCCGCCCTCGCCGCCGTCCACCTCCGCCACCTCGACCACGACGACGAAAAGGCCTTCGAGACAGCCGTCAGCGACAACGTTGACCGCGACTCCCTCGACCCGATCGACGAGACGCGCGCCATCCTCCGCTTACTCGCCTACAAGCTCGACGACCTCCCCGGCTGGGACACCACGATCGACCCGATCACCCAAGCCGCGAAGGTGCTCAGGGCGGTGGCGCGGGGCAGCGACAAGACCAAAGTCGCCACCGCAAAGCGTTTGAAAACTGGCCTCAAAGAGTTGGCCAACATCGTCGAGACCGTGTGCCGCGAGCGCGCCGGACTGACGCCTGACTCGCTCGTGACCAACCGCCTGGGCCTACTCTCGCTACCCCCCGACCTCCAGACGGCGATTCAAGAGCGTCGACTCCATTACACCGCCGCCAAAGCACTAACGAAGCTTGACCCCGACGCCCGCGCCGAACTGCTCCCGCTCGCCGGCACGCTCAGTGTGAGGGCGCTGCGCAAAGCCGTCCGCCGGCGCCTGGAGTCGACCCTGGAGCCTACACAGGCGAAAGAGCACCTTACGACCCCGGGATCGGACAACCATGAAATCGAGGTGGAGGTCGAACGTATCCTTTTCGAACTTGCAAGCCGTACGCATGTTATCGAGCGCCTCGAGGTTAAGGCCCGCGAGGCCGTCCTTGACTCGCTTCGCCAGCTCCTGACGTCTCTGGAAGCCGGTTAAGGCGGCGCGGCCCGCGCCCATCCCGCTAGGCACCGCGGTATCATCGCGAAACAGCTTACAGCCGAGCACCCGCCGCCTGTAGGCAACGTGGGGGACGCGCATTACTATGAAGTTAGAAGAGCTCACTCCTGGCGCCCTGGTTACTGGTCTCTTGCCCAGCGGACACGTAGTTGTCGTGAGCGTCTCCTGGTTCGGGTCAAACGCCCTGGAACTCACCTACAAGGAACAGAACGGACGCGTTGGCAGCGAGCTTCTCTACCGCGACGACGAGGCGCGCCTCGAGCTCCTAGAAGCGGGGAAGCCATGGAGCTTCGACGGCGACGGCCACCTGTTCCGTCTTGTGTCCGAAGCCCGGCGCATCCGCCTGGCCCACCTCTTCGATCCGCTCCTCGCCGTGCACACCTCGCAGGTCGAGCCCCTCCCCCACCAGATCACCGCTGTGTACGAGGCGATGCTTCCCCGGCAACCGCTGCGCTTCCTGCTGGCCGACGACCCGGGCGCGGGCAAGACCATCATGGCGGGGCTGTTGATCAAGGAGCTCATCGCCCGCGGTGACCTCAAGCGCTGCCTCGTCGTGAGCCCCGGTAGCCTCGCGGAGCAGTGGCAGGATGAGCTCTACAAACGCTTCGGCCTCCCCTTCGAGATCCTCACCAACGACGGGCTCGAAGCGGCGCGCACCGGGAACTGGTTCCTCGAGCACGACTTGGTGATCGCGCGCCTCGACAAGCTGGCGCGCGACGAGAACGTGCAGGAGAAGCTCGCGGTTCCCGATGCGACCTGGGATCTTGTCATCGTCGACGAGGCCCACAAGATGTCCGCGACCTTCTTCGGCGGCGAGGTGAAGTACACCAAGCGCTACAAGCTCGGCCAGCTCCTCGGCGGCCTCACGCGCCACCTGCTGCTGATGACCGCCACGCCGCACAACGGCAAGGACGAGGACTTCCAGCTATTCATGGCCCTGCTCGACTCCGACCGCTTCGAGGGCCGCTTCCGCGACGGCGTGCACCAGGTAGACGTCTCTGACCTGATGCGGCGCATGGTCAAGGAGAACCTGCTGCGCTTCGACGGTCGCCCGCTCTTCCCCGAGCGCCGCGCCTACACCGTGCCCTACAAGCTAAGCGACCCCGAGGCAGCCCTCTACCGGGCGGTAACGGAGTACGTGCGCGAGGAGTTCAACCGCGCCGAAGCGCTCGAGAACGACCGCCAAGCCGGCACCGTGGGCTTCGCGCTCACCGTTCTGCAGAGGCGGCTCGCCTCCTCGCCAGCGGCAATATTGAGCTCGCTCACGCGCCGCCGTGAGCGCCTAGAAGCCCGCCGCCGCGAGGTCGAGTTGCTTCAGCGCGGTCACCGCCTCCAGTTCCTGGGGCCAATCTTCGACCCCGACCAGCTCGACGACCTGGACGACGCCCCCGACGCCGAGGTGGAAGCGGCCGAGGTGGCCGTTCTCGACCAAGCGACCGCGGCTCGCACCATCGAGGAGTTGCGAGCAGAGATCGAGATCCTCAAACGCCTCGAAGGGCTCGCACGCCAGGTCTACCGCAGCGGCCAGGACACCAAGTGGCGTGAGCTCGCGAGCCTACTACAAGAGGTGTTCAGCACCACCCCCGAACGGGAACCCCAACCGGTGACGGCGGCCCGTCACAATGAAGCAGCCTCCAGTACCAGGTCGGTAGGCGCCAGCCAGCCGAGCGCCGCACGTGGCCCCCGCGCGCGAGAACTGCGGCCCGCCAACGGAGCCACCCAGAAGCTGGTCATATTCACCGAGCACCGCGACACCCTCGAGTACCTCCGTGAGCGCGTCTCCACCCTCTTGGGCCGCCCCGAAGCGGTAGTAGCCATCCACGGCGGCATGGGCCGCGAGCAACGCCTCCACGCGCAGGAAGCCTTCCGCCACGACCCCACCGTCCAGGTGCTCATCGCCACCGACGCCGCCGGCGAAGGCATCAACCTGCAACGCGCCCACCTGATGGTCAACTACGACCTACCGTGGAACCCCAACCGCCTCGAGCAGCGCTTCGGCCGCATCCACCGCATCGGCCAGACCGAGGTGTGCCACCTCTGGAACCTAGTGGCCGAGGAGACCCGCGAGGGTGACGTCTACCAGCGCCTGCTCGAGAAACTCGCCGCAGCCCGCGAACAACTCGGCGGCCAGGTGTTCGACGTGCTAGGCAAGCTCCAGTTCGAGGGCAAACCCTTAAGGGAACTGCTCATCGAAGCAATCCGCTACGGCGAACGCCCCGAGGTGCGCTCCCGCCTCGAGCGCGCCATCAGCGAAGCAGTTGACCGCGAGCACCTGCAGGACCTACTCGAGGAACGCGCTTTGGCCACAGACGCGATGGACGCCAGCCGTGTAGCGCGCATCCGCGAGGACATGGAACGCGCAGAAGCCCGCCGCCTGCAGCCCCACTACGTCGAGGCGTTCTTCCTCGAGGCCTTCAAGGGCCTCGGCGGCACCCTGCGCGAGCGCGAAGCGCGCCGCTACGAGGTGACTCACGTGCCGGCCGCCATCAGGAGCCGCGACCGCCTCATCGGCATGGGCGAACCGGTCCTGCGCAAGTACGAGCGCATAGCCTTCGAGAAGGACCTGGTTCAGCCCCCAGGCCAACCGCTCGCCGCGTTCGTAACACCGGGACACCCGCTACTCAGCGCCACCCTGGACCTAACCCT
The DNA here is from genome assembly GCA_964467885.1 of uncultured bacterium. Classification (GTDB taxonomy): domain Bacteria; phylum Deinococcota; class Deinococci; order Deinococcales; family Trueperaceae; genus JAAYYF01. The sequence goes on from CAYXUE010000003.1 coordinate 55,485, forward strand.
GGAGCGTCACGGCAGCCTCCTCAAGCAAGGCGCCGTGCTGGTCGACGAACGCGATGAAAGCGAGCAACCAAGAGTGCTCGTCTACCTCGAGCACGCCGTACAGGACGCCAGCCGCACCCAGCAAGGCGAGCGCCGCACGATCTCCAAACGCATGCTTTACGTCGAGATCGACCAAACCGGCGTGAGCCGCCACCTCAACTACGCCCCCTACCTCGACTACCGGCCGCTCCGCGAGGACGACCCGAGCGCAGAACGCCTCCTGGCCGATCCCGCCTGCGACTGGATCACAGCAGATGTCGAACGCCATGCCATAGAGCACGCCATCAGTACCGTCGTCCCGGAGCACCTCGCCGAGGTACGGGGGCCCCGGACCGAAACCATCGCGAAGACCCGAGCGGCGGTGAAGGATCGGCTCACCAAAGAGATCAACTACTGGGACCGCCGCGCAGAGGACCTCAAGCTCCAGGAGCAAGCGGGCCGACAGAACGCCCGCCTCAACTCCCAGGAGGCGCGCCGCAGGGCGGACGAGCTAGAAGCCCGGCTCCGCGCGCGTCTCGACCAGCTCGCCCTCGCCGAGCAAATCAGCGCCCAGCCCCCGCTCGTGGTCGGCGGAGCCGTCATCGTTCCCAACGGCCTGCTTCGCAAGCTGCGTGGGGAGCCCCCGACGGCCAGCCAGACTGCAGTTGACACGCAGCTCAGCGCAGCTCGTGCTCGCGCCATCGTCATGGAGGTCGAGCGTAACCTCGGCTTCGTGCCTGTGGACCGCGAGTTCGAGCGCCTCGGCTACGACATCGAGAGCAAAGACCCAAGCACCGGGCGACTCCGGTTCATCGAGGTCAAGGGCCGCGCGAGCGGAGCCGACACCATCACCGTCACCAAGAACGAGGTCATGTACGCCCTGAACAAGCCCGACGATTACATCCTAGCCATCGTCGAGTTCCACCCAGCCGACACCCACACCGTCCACTACGTCCGCCGCCCCTTCGAGCGCGAGCCCGATTTCGGCGTTACCAGCACCGACTACTCCTTCAAGCACCTGCTCACCAAAGCTGAGAGGCCCGCATGACCACACCACCCGTCAAGACACGAAAGAAGCTCATCGAGGTGGCGCTGCCACTCGACGCCATCAACGCGGCCTCAGCGCGCGAGAAGAGCATCCGCCACGGCCACCCGAGCACGCTGCACCTGTGGTGGGCGCGCCGGCCCCTCGCCGCGGCGAGAGCAGTGATATTCGCGCAGATGGTCGACGACCCCTCCGAGTACGTCGACGAGCTCCTTGCAGAACCCGCCTTGCGCATACAGGCTCAGCACGAGCTCGAGCAGCGCCGCACCCTATGGGAGAAGCGCAAAAGTGAGCGCGAAGAGGCTGAGCAAGCCGGCGACGCGGCGGTACCGGAGGCAGGACCGCCCCCAACTCTCGAGGAATGCGCCGCCGACCTTGAGCGGCAGCGGCTCTTCGCCCTCATCGAAGAACTAGTCCAGTGGGAGAACACCACCAACGAGCGCTTGCTCGAACGCGCAAGAGCCGAGATCTGGAAGTGTTGGCGCCGCACTTGCCGCGACAACGCCGACCATCCCCACGCGGCGGAGCTGTTCGACCCCGAGACACTTCCCGCCTTTCATGATCCCTTCGCAGGTGGCGGTGCGCTGCCGCTCGAGGCGCAGCGCCTCGGGCTCGAAGCCCACGCCAGCGACCTCAACCCCGTCGCGGTCTTGATCAACAAGGCCATGATCGAGATCCCGCCCAAGTTCGCGGGGCTACCTCCAGTTAATCCTGAAGCGCGACGCGATAAGGCGCTGTTCATGCGCGAGTGGAAGGGCGCCCAGGGTCTGGCCGAGGACGTGCGCTACTACGGGAAGTGGATGCGCGATGAGGCCGAGAGGCGCATCGGCCACCTCTACCCGAAGGTGAAGGTGACTCCGGAACTTGTCCTTGAACGCCCAGACCTTAAGAAGTACGAAGGTCGCGAGCTCACCGTTATCGCATGGCTATGGGCCCGCACCGTCAAGAGCCCCAACCCTGCATTCGCTCACATCGATGTGCCACTAGCCTCCACCTTCATGCTCTCAACGAAGAAGGGAAGGGAGGCCTACATCAAACCAGTCGTTGAGAACGACGGCTACCGATTTACTGTATTGGTTGGAAAGCCTGAGAACCTAGAGGCGGCAAAGGCCGGAACATCTGCCGGAAAGCGAAGCGCTTTCCACTGCCTCATGTCAAATGCCCCTGTCACGTACGACTACATCCGACAAGAGGGACAGGCAGGGCGACTGGGTACCAGAATGATGGCTATTGTCGCAGAGGGCGACCGGGAGCGCGTCTACCTACCTCCCAGCCCGGAAATAGAGAAGGTAGCTCGAAGCACTAAGCCCGATTGGCGACCGGAAGTGGAGCTACCAAACAACCCTCGCGACTTTAAGACCCCTAACTACGGCCTGACCACATTTGGTGACCTGTTCACCGACCGCCAACTCGTCGCGCTGACAACGCTCTCTGGTTTGGTGAAGGAGGTACGTAAACGTATAGAGCAGGACGCCCTCGCCGTCGGGATAGTCCCGGAAGGGAGCGGGCTGGAGAACGGGGGGAGCGGTGCGACAGGGTATGCAGAAGCGGTAGGGGTGTACCTGGGATTCCTAGTTGGCCAGGTTGCAAACCATTCAGCGTCGGTGTGCGGCTGGAATAACGCTAACACTCAAATGCGGAGCGTTTTCGCTCGGCAGGCAATACCGATGGTATGGGACTTTGCCGAGAGCAATCCGTTTTCCAGTTCCTCCGGCAGTTTCAACAATCTCTTCGAACGGCAAGTCAAAGGCCTTGAAGCTCTCGGCCACTACCCGCCTGGCACGGCATCCCAGGCAGACGCAAATGTGCAAGTACTATCAGCCGCCAAAGTCGTTTCTACGGATCCACCGTATTACGACAATATTGGCTACGCTGATCTCTCTGACTTCTTTTACGTATGGTTGCGTAGGTCACAGCGTTCTGTTTTTCCCGGAATATTCGCAACCCTCGTCACACCGAAAGAAGGCGAGCTCATTGCCACTCCGTACCGTCACGGCGGTAAGGAGAGAGCTGAAGATTTCTTCCTTTCCGGAATGACACGAGCGATGCACCGCCTGTCCACTCAAACCCATCCTGGGTTTCCAGTCACGATCTACTATGCATTCAAGCAATCAGAGACGGAAACCAGTGCAGGTACAGCAAGTACGGGTTGGGAAACCTTCTTGGATGCAGTAATTCGCGCCGGAATGGCAGTTAACGGGACGTGGCCTATCCGTACCGAAAAGGTGGGGCGGGTGATTGGAAATGACAAGAACGCACTTGCATCCAGTATCGTCCTGGTTTGCCGCCCACGTGCGGAGGACGCCCCCGTTGCCACCCGCGGGGAGTTTGTGAACCGGCTCAAGGTCGAGTTGCCAAGGGCCCTCCGGCACCTCCAGCATGGCAACATCGCGCCAGTCGACCTGGCACAGGCCGCAATCGGCCCAGGGATGGCCACGTATACCCGGTTTTCGCAGGTTCTCGACGCTTCTGGGAACCGCCTTGCGGTACGCGAAGCGCTCGCACTCATAAACCAGGTACTCGACGAAATGTTAGCCGAGCAGGAAGGGGACTTCGATGCAGACACCCGCTGGGCGCTCGCCTGGTTCGAGCAGCATGCCTTCGATGACGGACTCTACGGCGTAGCTGACACCCTTTCTAAAGCGAAGAACACCAGTGTGACGGGGATGGTGGAGGCGGGGTTAGTTCAGTCAAGAGCTGGCAAGGTGCGATTGCTCCGGCCAGAAGAGCTCCCGGCCGAGTGGGATCCACTGGAGGACAGCCGACTGACGGTGTGGGAGGCAGTTCACCACCTCATCCGCGTACTCGAGTTGAAGGGTGAGCAGGCCGCCGCTGTACTCGCGGCCAAACTGGGCGTCGGCGCCGAGGTTGCACGGGAACTGGCTTACCGCCTGTTCAGCATCTGTGACCGGAAAAAGTGGGCGCAGGAGGCGCTCGCCTACAACGGGTTGGTGCAGAGCTGGCCAGAGATCCAGCGCCTCGCGCAGGAACAAAACACCAAGACCTCTTCGGCCGTTGGCCTCTTCGCGGGAGAATAGCAATGGCGATCAGCAATCACGAACGCGTCGGGCGCGCAATGGACTTCCTAAGGCAGGGCCTTGCCCCTTATGTCGAGCGCGAACTCAAAGCGCGCGTCAGTCCAGAGAGAATGCCGTATACCCTACTTGAGCTCCTGAAAGACCCCAACGTTAAGGACAAGCCCATCCTTGAGTGGGACGCCGCAGCGTTGCTAAAGGCCATGTGGGAAACGTGGAATGAGGTCTTTCGCGAAACGCTCGGACCCACCGAGCGGAGCTTGGTCAGCGAACTGCGCGGCCACCGCAACGCTTGGGCGCACCAGCGCACCTTCAGCAGCGACGACGCCTACCGCGCCCTCGACTCCAGCCACCGACTGCTCCTTGCCGTCTCAGCCCCAGAGGCTGACGACCTAGACCAGATGAAGGCCGAGCTTCTTCGGCAGAAGTACGATGAGCAGTCTCGCCAGCAACGCCGCCGAGCGGCTGCTACCGCCGTCGCAGGGCAAACCGGGTCGTTGCGGCCCTGGCGCGATGTAGTTACGCCCCATCCGGACGTTACCAGCGGGCGCTTCCAACAGGCCGAGTTCGCAGCGGATCTCTGGCAGGTGCACCTAGGGCGAGGCGCTCCAGAGTACCGGGACCCGGTCGAGTTCTTCCGACGGACCTACCTCACGCATAGCCTCCAACATCTCCTCGTGAACGGCATCAGGCGTCTTTCGGGTCGCGCCGGCGATCCGGTAGTCCAGCTCCAAACGAACTTCGGTGGCGGCAAGACCCACTCCATGCTCGCCCTTTACCACTTGTTCGGCGGCGCGGATCCGCGCCAGCTCCAAGGCGTGGAGGAGCTGCTGGCGCAGACCGGCGAGCAGGCGCTGCCGAACGTCAAGCGCGCCGTGCTGGTGGGCAACAAGATCTCCCCTGGTCAACCCGACGTGAAGGAAGACGGCACAGAGGTTCGAACGCTCTGGGGTGAGCTCGCCTGGCAGCTCGGCGGAAGGGCTGCCTACGAGCGCGTTCGCCATGACGATGAACGCTCCACCAACCCGGGTGACAAGCTGCGCGAGCTCTTCGTCGAGTACGGACCATGCTTGGTTCTCGTCGATGAGTGGGTCGCTTACGCCCGTCAACTCCATGACGACAACGTCCTGCCCGGCGGAAGCTTCGACACGCAGTTCACCTTCGCTCAAGCCCTCACCGAGTCCGCCAAGCTAGCCGAGAACTGCCTACTGGTCGTGAGCCTTCCGGCCAGCGACGGCGTAAGCGATCAATCGGGCATCGAGGACGTCGAAGTAGGCGGGGTGCGGGGACGAACCGCCCTCGACCGGTTGCAGAACGTGGTGGGTCGCGTCGCATCGACCTGGAGACCCGCCTCGGCCGAAGAAGGCTTCGAGATCGTCCGGCGCCGCCTATTCCAACCGATAACCGACCCAGAGCTCTTCAAGGTGCGTGATGTCACCGCTCGCGCCTTCGTGGACCTCTACCGCGAGCAGCCGCAGGAGTTCCCCCCGGAGACGCGTGAGGCCGACTACGAACGGCGCATCCAGGACGCCTACCCCATCCATCCAGAGGTGTTCGAGCGCCTCTACAGCGACTGGTCAACGCTGGTGCGCTTCCAACGCACCCGCGGGGTGCTACGGCTGATGGCAACGGTCATCCACGCGCTCTGGGACGCCGGTGACAGGAACCCCCTCATCCTGCCGGCCACCATCCCTATCGACGACCCCCGGGTGCAGGATGAGCTCACCCGCTACCTGAACGACACCTGGACACCCATCATCGCCCGCGATGTTGACGGGGCTGGTTCTCTGCCGGCCATGATCGATGCCGAGGTGCCCAACTTGGGTCGCGTACACGCCACGAGGCGCGTGGCCCGCACCATCTACCTTGGCTCTGCCCCTACCCACACGGCCCCAAACCGTGGCTTGGAGGACAAACGCGTGAGACTCGGGAGCGTCATGCCGGGCGAGTCAACGAGTGTCTTCGGTGACGCCCTGCGCCGACTCGCCGGGCGCGCCACCTACCTCTACCAGGACGCCAACCGCTACTGGTACTCCACCCAGCCCACAGTCACGAAGATCGCCGAAGACCGCGCCGAGCAGCTTAAGCGCGACACGGAGAAGGTGCGCCAGGAGATCGAGCGCCGGTTGCGGCAAGACCTCTCTGACAAGGGCGACTTTAGTCGTGTGCACCCGCTACCCACCAGCGAAGCGGACGTGCCGGACGACACCGACGCCCGTCTCGTGGTGCTCGGCACCGACCACCCTCACACGCGGGAAACTGACTCGCCAGCTATGCGCGTCGCCCGCTCGATTCTCGAGCGGCGCGGCACCGCGCCTCGGCTCAACAGGAACACGCTCGTATTCCTCGCGGTGGACAACAGCCGTCTGCAGGAGCTGGAGGAAGCGACCCGGGTCTTCCTCGCCTGGCAGTCCATCGTCGACGAGCAGGAGCAACTCAACCTCACGCATAGCCAGGTCCGGCAGGCGACCCAACAACAGAACAGCGCCAACAGCACTGTGACGGCCCGCATTCCCGAGGCATACCGCTGGTTGTTGGTGCCAGCGCAAGCGGAGCCAACCACCAGCGTCACGTTCCAGGCCTTGCAGTTGCAGGGGCAAGGCTCACTCGCGTCCCGAGCCTCCAGGCGCCTGAAAACCGAGGAGCTGCTCGTCACGAGCCTCGGTCCCAACCGCCTGCGACTCGAGCTGGACCGAATCCCCTTATGGAGGGGCGACCACGTTGCCATCGGGCAGGTCGTCGAGGACTTCGCCCAGTATCTCTACCTGCCTCGCGTTTCATCCCCTCAAGTCGTGGTGGAGGCCATCAAAGCCGGCCTCGGCCTCATCACCTGGGAACACGACTCGTTCGCATACGCCGAGTCGTTCGACCCCGACCTGTGCCGCTACCGCGGCATCCAGTTCGGAACGTACGTTGCTGGTATCGATCTGGATAACGGCCTCCTTGTGAAGCCTAAAGCCGCCCTGGCCCAGGTAGACGGGGAGACCACTGCTCAGGCTCCAGACCCTCTCCCTGGCGACGGCGGGCATGGCGGCACTGGTGTCCCGGGCCCAGGCCCCGGCCCTGTTGGTCCGCCAGTAGTCCCGCCTCCCGTCAAACGTGCCCCGACTAGGTTCTACGGCACCGTCAGACTCGATCAAGACCGGGTCGGGCGCGACGCCAGCCGCATAGCAGAAGAGCTGATCGCACACCTCAACGGCCTCGTAGGCGCCGAAGTGTCCGTGACGCTTGAAGTCTCGGCGCGCGTTCCCAATGGAGTGCCCGAGCAGGTGGTGCGCATCGTTACGGAGAACGCGACCACCATGAAGTTCTCGCAGCATGCCTTCGAGGAGGAATAGGCTCAGGAGCGAGGCAAGCGGTTGAGTTGACAGCAGGCGCGGCGATTGTTCGGCGCGCTCTACGATCCAATACTATGGACAACAACGACTCAGCCGCCCCACCACCAAGCGACGCGACGCAAGACGTGCTCCGCGACCCTTCGATCGCCTACGAGGCGGCAACCGCTAACCGCAAGTGGGTCTTCACTGAAACTGCAACGGGCATGAAGCGCATCGCGCTGTCGCAGCACCTCAAACAGAGCCAACTCCGCGCGGACCCGTTCGACTGCGGCCACCACGACACCTGGCTGTCGCCGCAGGCGGTGCACCTGGTGAACTTGGCGGTGTCCGGCGCCCTCTGCCTCGATTGCCTGTTGAAGGAGATAACCCAGCTCACCGGCGCGGAGATCCACCCCGAGTTTCACACGAGCAAAGCTGAGTTCTTCGCCGACACCCTGGCGTTCGGCCCCCTGGCGGAGGCCCGCTACTACTCGTCACTTCTGGAGTTCTACTTCTACCTGCGCTCGCCTCAGGGGCACGCCTTCCACGCCCGCCTCGACGCTGAGGAGGCCCTTTTGTTCATCGTCTGGGCCCAGGCCTCTGACACCTCGGCCCGTAACTGGCTCGAGAAGCCGTGCCCCTACTCGCTGGCCGACAGCAGCCTGCAGTTCCTCGCCACCCTCAACAGCGTCAAGGGGGTGTTTGAACCCGACTACCTCGTCGAGCTTCTGGGATTGGCCGAAGGCGCCTAGAGGAAGAGGCAAGTCCCCAGCGGCCTCACGCTCGGCCACCGGAGCTCCTTCGCTCCGGTGGCCATTAACTTCCACACTTCCCTAGTACAAGGTGGGTGGGAAACGGTTCAGCCGGTCCGAACGGCTACTACACCTATCCAAGTTCTTGCCGCCGACCTAAAGCAGTCACGGACTCACCTGCCTTAGGCTGAAGTTCCGCATGGTGGGCGTGTAGTTCTCTCGTCCTGCACGCGAAGTGGTGGCTTCTTGGGGTGCGGGGGATGTCTACACGCTGATGCTCTTCAGCAGGTCGAGCGCTTTCTGCTGGGTGGTGTTGGGGCTGGTGGTCATGGGGAACGTGACGCCGGTTTGGGGGTGCCGGCAGGTGTTCAGGGTGATGGTGCTCATGTGCTCCAGCAGGCCCTTGAAGCTGCGGGCGGGACTGCCGTCGGCCAGGGTGTTCGTCTGCGCCTTCTTCGCGGCGGCGGTCGACCTCTTCGCGGCCGCCACGGGATCGCGCTCCTGGTTCGTTTCCTCGTCGCGATAAGTGAGGCTGGCCCAGGCGCGCTCCATGTGCCACCTCACGTAGTAAGCCAGCATGCAGATGAACAGGTGCGCCTTCACCCGGTCTGGTAGGTGATGGTGGATGGGCCTGACCTGCAGGTCGATGCTCTTCTTCGTGCGGAACGCCTTCTCCACCTCGGCGAGGCTCTTGTACGCCCTTACCGCGTCAGCGGCGCTGAGCTCCCCTTCACTCACGCTGGTGCGGATGACGTAGATGCCGTCCATCGCCGCTTCGGCGGCGACGCTGTCCTGGTCCACCTCGAAGCTGAGCTTGTCGTCCTGGATGTCGAGCTTGAGATGCTTGCCCATGCGGTACTTCGCCAGCTTCTCACCCACCCTAAGGCCGATCCTTGCCTTGCCCTTGAGCCTGCCGGCGCGCACGCTCTGCTGGACTTTCGTTAGCGCCTCGATGGTGGCCGTCAGCAGCTCCTGGCGTTTATGCGCCCGCTGCCGACCCAGCACCGGATTGCGGCAGGCGATGAGGCGCTCGCCGGGATAGTCGGCGTGCGTCACCTCCGCCAGGTTCTCCTCCTCGAACAGGCTGGGCTGGATGACGCCGTCAACCACCAGCTTCCTTAGCGATTGGCTCTTCAGGGCGGTGACCCAGTCAACACCGGCGGCTCTCAAGGCGGGCAGGTGCTTGCCGGTGATCATGCCCCTATCACCCACTAGCGTGAAGACATTGAGCCCGTACTGCTCCTTGAGCTTCGCCACCTGCGGCATGAGCGTGCTCGGGTCACCCGTGTTACCGGGGAACACCGACAGGGCGATGGGCCGGCCGGCCGCGTCGGTCAGCAGCCCGAAGTTGATCTGCTTCTTGCCGCGCTTCTTGTCCCGGTCGTAACCGAACGCCGCCAGGTCGCACTTCTCGCCCTCCACGTACGTCGAGCTCAGGTCGAACAACACGCGTGATCCTTCGCTCAGGTGCCTGGCAGCGAGCTTGCCCTCGATGCGCGCCTGCCGCGACACCAGCCAGTCCATGGCGTGATACACCGCGTGCTCATCAGCGTCCTGAACACCCAACTCGGCGGCCAGGGTCGTATCAAGCCACGCTCTGGTCGTCGCCAGCTTGCTCTTCGGCGATAGCACCCGGAACGCCACCAACGCCGCTATCAGCGACCGCTCCTTGCTGGGCCTGGACGCCAGCAGCCTCTCGACCCCCAAGCGCTTCAGCGCCAGCAGCACCGCCTGAACGTGCCCGTGCGGCAGCGAGCGCGTGATCTCAAAGGCGTCGGCCGGCGCGACTAGCGTCTCGCCCTTCAGTACCCGCCGGAGCAGCAGGGCCTGCTCCTCGTCGATCACGCCCGTGAGGTTGGCGACGGTGCGCTTACGGACCCTCCCATCCTCACGCCACGCCTCCCGCAACAAGATGGCGGGTCTGGAGGTGCGGTTCGGAACGATGTCAACGTGCATGGGCCACAATACCACGGACCGCCGCTCATGCACAGCCCCAACGCACCACCTTACATGGGAACACAATGCACACCAAATGATTGATGCGCCCACATGCACCATCGTCAGGCACGCAAGACTGCATCTACTGGGCTGCTACGGCCGCCTGGAACTTCCGCTTAGGTGACGTCCACGGGTCGGGTCAAGCCGCTACTTGCGCGCCATCCTTTCAAGGAGATAAGCGCCCAAGTTCAAGCGTCCTCAGAGTTAAGCGGGGCATTTAGGTCGACTGTTACACCCTTAACGAGTTCGCGGGCCCGCGCCAAGAGGTCGAGAGGCACGGGGCCGATTCGCGGAGGATTGGCGGTACAGTCCTTCTCAACAAGATCGAGAATCCTCATGACAACGAGGTCTTCTGCATCTGCTGGGCCGCCACACTCACAGGAGAGTACATTGCCATCTGCCAGCGAGGCCAGGCCACCTTCTACTGAGGCGCGAGACTTTGGCTCAGCTCGGGGCGGGCAAGGGCTGGTTCCCTCACGTGGTTCCCCGACACCAGATTCCTCCTCTAGGCCCTGCGCCCAGTACCGTCTTGGCATTATCTACTCCCCTAACAGACAAGCAAGTAAAAGCAGATTACCGGATCATGTAAGTGAATACCTGGACTCTTGACTCGTACGCGCAACCGAGGCCAAGTCATTACATTCGTGTAGGGCGGGACTAGGTAGAGTTGTGGTCCGCTCGGGGAAGGATGTCGGATAAGACCGATTATCACGACAAGCGGAGTGGGGTTCTGGTCTTCCCCCGCTTCGGTGGACATCTTCCGTCAAGCTCGGTCGCCTACGTGGACCTGTCTGAAAACCGTCCCCTTTACGGTTAAGGCGTAGGGCTACGAGGGCCGTGGCGCGCCCAAGCTTTACGAAACGCGGAACGCTTCCTTATCGGCTTAATGTATTGCTATTACACAAAGTCTTTCGGGGGGCCGCGGAGAGCATCGGACCAACCTCATGCACATGGACCACGGGTTGTTCGATTGACCACCCGGGTTGTCCCGGGTGGTCGGTATGGAGGGTGGGGCTAAGCCTGCTCGACGGGTGCGCGCGCAGCGGCGTCGAGGCCGCGTGCGACGGTGGTGAGGGCGTCGAGCAGCGCGTCGATGCGCTCGTGGACCGCGGAAAGGTGCGGGGCGCCGCCGCCTACGTTCATCTCGTTCTGGATGACCTCGGGGCCGAAGAGGTCAAGGAGGGCGGCTTCGTACCGCGTGTGGATTCGTGTGGCAACGTCTGGTCCGAAGCGCTTGTTGATGTGCCTCCAGCAGGAGGCGGTGTGGAACTTGGTCACGCCGCTCGGGCCGATGGTGAGGAGGGGCGCCTCGCCATCCTTTCGTTCGGGCGCCGGGTAGACGATCGCGATGCTGCCGCGGTTGTAGCGGATCTTGAGGCGGGGGTCGTTACTGACCAGCTCGGAGATGCGCTTGAGGCAGGTGACGCTGCCGTTGTCGTTGCGCTCGTGGGCGTGGAAGAGCTCGAGGAACTCCCGCTCGGTCAGCTTCGCGCGCCGCTTCTTCTTGGGAGCCTCGGCCTTGGGGGCGAGGGGGCCGTTCTGGACGTGTTCGTCTACGAACTCGAAGGTGTGGTCGACGAGCTTGGCGAAGTCCGAGAGGATGGTTTCGTCGTCGGTCTCGAGGTCGTAAACGAGGTCGATTCTGCGGTTGGCGCGTGCGTAGTCGTTGAGCTCGGCGTCGCTCTCGTCGAAGGCGTCTTTGATGCGGTGCGCGAGCACGTCAAGGAGGCGGTGGCCGGCCGGACGGCGGGGGTCGGTCCTTGTGAACTCGCTGTGCAGGCTGATGTTCAGGCGGCCCTTGTACGTGCCGGCGCCAATCTCGTAATGGAGGGCGGTCGGCCACGTCTCCCTGCGGTACTGGGTGTACTTGTCGCTCTCGCGGGTGGTGAAGTCGTCGGGCAGAAGCGCCTTGAGCTTCGCGCGCAGGCTCAGGTGGCGCTCCTGCAAGGACAGCCGCGGGCCCGTGACTGCTTCGGTGTCGGCGGCCTGGCTGCTGGGGCGGTGGGTCCAGATGCCGGTGGCGGTCTTGAACAGTTCTTCGGCGCGCTTGAGGATGGCGTGCTCGTCCCAGGTGTCGGCGTCGTGGAAGTGGACGTTGAGGCGCAGCACGCTGTTCTTGGTGATGAGGCGCTTCTTGGTCTTGAAGGGGGCGTTGCTGTTCTTGGAGTTGAGCTTCTGCGTGAGCAGGGTCAGGTTGCCGAAGGTGTGCAGCAGCCGGTCGCGGACCTCCTCCGCGCTCTCGTCGAGAGTGGCGAGGGCCGGGTCGGGCTCGGGCCAGTTCTTCCGCCATTGCACGGGGAGGACGTGCTCGACGCTGATGTTGGGGTGGTAGGTGACGGTCTCCTGCAGGTCGGTGGCGAGGCTGGCTTCCAGGGTCTTGAGGATCATGCGGATGCCGCGAACCTGGAGGCGTTTGTAGGCGCGTTGGCTCGTCCAGGCGCGGTGGAACTCCTCGTCGGAGGGCCAGCGGCGCGCGTCGTCCCGGTACTTGGAGAAGTAGTCGCGCACGGCGAGCGGGACCTCGTCAGCCTCCCGGCCCTTGAGGTCTTTAAGGAGGGTGATGAAGGTCTGGCCGTAGTTGCGGGTCTGGAGGCGGCAGACGTAGCGGCGGATCATCCACGAGTCGAAGTCGCGGGCGAGCTGCGTCAGCCGCGGGTCGGTGGGCTCGAAGCGCGTGAGCAGGTGCAGGAGTAGCGGGTAGGCCGTGCGGTACTGGAGGGTGTTGAGGCGCGCGATGAACGCCCCGACGGGCGTCTCGGGGTCGGGGCGGAGGATGCCCTTGTAGACGGCGCCGTGCGCCTTCAGCATGGCGAGGACGGCCTCGACGCTGCCGAGCGTCTTCTCGTTGGCGTCCCACCACTCGCGGAAGGCGTCAAACATGGTGTTGACGGAGAGTTCCCGCGCGAGCTGGTGCTCGAGGAAGTGCAGGAGGAAGGCGACGAGGCGCTGCTGGCGTTCGCGGCCGATCGCTTCCTCTTGGCTCCAGAAGCCGAGCTCGCCGATGCCTTCCTGGTCGAAGTCGCGCCAGTACTTGTCGTAGAGGGCGTTGGGGTCCTCTCCCCTGCGTACGGCCTGGTGGAACAGGAAGTTGCGGATCAGGTCGGAGGGGCGCAGGGGGACGCCGCGGGCGTTCATGGTCTCGAAGATCACCTGGGCGTCCTCGTCGGCGTCGAGCGTGATGGAGACCACCTGGAGGGCCTGGCTCAGCGTCAGGTGCAGAGCGGTGAGGCGCGCTTCGAGGCCGCCAGGGGCTTGCGCGAGCCAGTCGCGGATGGCGGTCTCGAAGTAGGCGCTCGCCTCGATGAGGCGCGGGCGGGTGCGCCACCTGGCCTCGGCGTCGCCGGCGTCGCTGGTGAGCTCGTGCGGCTCGGCGTCGATGACGGCGGTGAAGGCGTCGCGGTCGAAGGTGCTCGGCCAGACCTTGTACCGCTCCACCTCGACGTCGACCTCGGCGTCGTTGGTGGTGAGCTTCCGCAGGAGGGTGGCGAAGGGCGAAGGGGGTTCGCTGGCCACGCGCCGCATGGCGGCCAGCATCACCTGCAGGGTGGTGAGGCGTTGCTGGCCGTCGATGATGGTGTAGGCCGGCAGCCGGAGGATCCCTTGGGCGTCGACCTCCTGCAGCACGATCGCGCCGAGGAAGTGCTGCACACCGATCGCGTTGCCCTTGCGCTCGATGGCCTCGGCGCAGGTGCGCACGTCCTTCCACAACGGCTCCCACTGGTCCTTGAGGTCCCACACGTACTTGCGTTGGAACATGGGCACCACGTACCGGCGGTCGTTGCGGAACAGCTTTACGACATCGACCTTCTCAGGTTGTTGCACGGTGCGAGCCTAACATCGGGCGATAGGCGTGAGGCAGGGGACTAAATGGCAGGGGCACAACGAATCCTCCTCCATGGTTGGGTGAGGTTACGGGCCGGGTGCGACGGGTAACGCCGCACCGCGCTCCGCCTGGCCGGCCGGCGCCTAGCGTGAACTCTCGCTGATTACCAGCGGGTGGTGATCTCGATGGAGAGCCCAAGCTCACTCAAGGTGCGCCTGATCATGCGCCGGTCACGCGCCTCGCTCGGGAGCGGGCTGATGGCGGCCTCGAGGTAGGTCCGCTCGGGCGCGTGCACCAGGCGCACCTCGCTGCAGGACAGGCCCTTATCCAGGCGCGCGTTGCGGGCCTTGGCGGCCTCCAAGAACTCGTTGATCTGGCTACGGAGGAACTCGTGAGTCTCCTTGGCGTCGCCGAGCCTCAACGGTTCAAGCTCGACGAATCCCTCGCGCGCCTGCACCTTCACGAGGGCGGCGGCGTTGGCGTCGAACTCCCCGAGCGGGGTGTTGACAATCTGATCGAGGGCAGCGAGAGCGTTCTTCATGACGAGTTCTTCCAGGGGCGCTCCTAGGCTACCGCCTGGGCGCACAACAATCTGCCCCTCGAGGGCGCGCGGGGCGTCTCGCAGGGTGCTGGCTTGGGCGTTGGCTGTGGCTGGGCGTTGCCCTCGAGGGGCTACGGTTTTCGGTAATCGCGTTGCGGTTGGTGCTTATGGGTGCAGCCGTGCTGGCGCCAGGCGGTGGGGTCGTGGCAGGCGACGTCGGGGGTTTGGGGGCACCGCTGGGCGGTTCGGGTGTCGAATGCGGTTTGGATGGCGCGGATGAGCTGCTGGTGGGTCGGGGGCTTGCTCATGGCGTCCTCCTGGCCGGGTTCCCCCCGCCGGCCTTCCCACCATAGGGAGGCCCTCCGTGGGCCGTTGGTACGAGCGCCCGTTGGTCTGGGTGGTTAGAGGATGCGGTAGACGAAGAGGGTGCTGGCGCCGTTGAGGGGGCCTTCGATGGCGATGCGTTTGACGCGGGCGTGGCGCTCGAAGAGCTCGGCGCCGATCGCGCTGCACACTCCCGGTAGGCGTTGGGAGAGGTTGAGGTCGGTGTGCACGTCGCCGGCGCGGATGCCGACTACGTGGTCGCCGCGTTTGCGGGCGGGCTCGACGTAGTGCTGGCGGCAGTACTCGCGGATGGCATCGGCGTCGGTTTCGGTCTTGGCGCGCGTCATGGTCTCCCCCAAGGCTGTGTGGTTGCCGGACTCTACCAGGGCTGGTCGCGTGGGGTCAGTGGAGGCGGGTGAGGTAGGCGGTCTTGCTTGTGAAGTCCAGGACCAGTGAGTAGTCGTATACCCAATTTCTGAAGATGCGTGCTGAAGCCTCGTCGCTACCGGTGTTCCAGTCGCCCTTCCAACCCACGGCCTCGGCGAGCCCCTGGTTGACCTTTTGGCGGGCTGGAGTTCCCCCGCTCCGTTGGACAAAGTTCCAATTGTGTCGAATACGCTTGCCAGACAACCCTCCTTATCGGTGTCTTGAGTCCCTTTCCGCAGCACTCCGGCTAAGAAACACTCCTCCGCGCCACCCATTGCGCTTCCAGGGCCCTGTAGACGACTTTGTCGTAAGCAGTAAGTAAGGGTAGGTGTGATACACCGGCGAAAGGGGGAACATCAAGGTGATGAAACAAACATCCGACCCGTTACAGGCTTTGGTTATTCACGGGGCGTTCACGCCGTTACGCGACAAGAGCGCCTACTTCGGCCGCTATGCCATGCAGGGCATGTTCCCGGGCGAAGCCGTCCAGGAACTGGTCGAGAAAGGGCACGCCGAGATACTAGGGGCCGGTGAGGGAAACGGGGCGGTCTTCCCTACCCGCGCCGGGCTCGAGGAAGCCCTCAAGCGATCACCACCAGCCAGTACCCCGGAAGACCGGATACTTGCGGTGCTCGGCTCGCGCGACTGGGAAGGCCAGGGCGGCGACCGCGGCGCGCTCCTGGGACTGTTCCTCACAAAAGCCAGCGTGAATGCCCTCGCCGAGGGCCTAGTCGCGGCGCACGAGGAGAAGTTCCTGATGGGCAGCGTCCACCTGGAGACCATCGGTGGCCTGGTCCCGCCCGCCCTCGCGAGTGAGCTCAGCGGTTCCGTGGTGGAAGCCGCGGAGGAGCTGGAGCTCGCGCGCGTACCCGACAAGCTGTCACCGCTCGTGGAGTTGGCGCGCCGCTACCGGTTCGTGCTCGACGTGCGCCCAAAGGCGGGCGCGGCCGTGGCGTACCAGTGGGTGGGCCCGGTCACGCGCCTGCTCACCACCATCCCCCTACGCGCCCTAGCCGCCGCCCAGAAGGAAGCAGACCCCGGGGTCGCCACCACCGATGCTTTCGGCGCCCTCGAAGCGGTGTTGGCGGCGTTCGACGGGGAGCCGAAGCTGGAGGTGCTGCTGTGAGTCCCAACCCGGCGGCGCGCGCGGCGCGCGCGCTGATCGCGCGCAGCAACCGCCTCCTGTTCGACACCAACGACCTGCGCTACATCGCCGGCCTCGCCAAGCCCGAGGTGGTCGAGCCCGCGGCAGTCAAGGACCTGCTGGACGCCGGCGAGCTTGAGGTCATCAGCGTCAGCAAACGCGGCGTGGTCAACTTGGAGCTGACCGAGGAGGCGTTCCGCCGCGGTGTCAACGGCCTACGGCGCTCCAAGGGCCCCAACCGCCGGATTGAAGCCGCGCAGTTCTATTCCGCCTCTGCCAGCGGCATCGGCGGCGACGGACAGCTCCTCGATGGCGGCCTCGTCGCCACCATCATGGCCATCCCCATGACCAACACGCTCTTCAGCCGCCTGCTGACCGCCACGCAGACCGCGCTGCAGGCGTACAACGAGGACCCACGCCGCGTGGGCCTCACCGTGCGCACGCCCGGACACCTGACGCCTCTAAAGATGTCGAGCCTGCGCGACAACCCGCTCGACATCATGGGTGCCTTCGAGGACGCCGACCTGAACGTGATGATCAACGCCGCAAACGGCCTTTATAGTTTCGGCACCATGGCGCACGGCTACTGGCTCAGCACCGAGAGCCGTACTATCCATGAGTTCGTCATTGACATGCTCGATCGGTTTGGTAAACGCGCCAGCAGCAGCGTGATGAAGTCTGCCGAGCAGATCCTGAAATCCCCACTCATCAGAGAGCGCAGCATCCACCCCGACGAGGAGAATGAAGACATCATGGAAGCAATCAGGCTAGCCGAGGAATACGACGACGAGGAGGCGGCGTGAAGGGCGTTCGTACCATCCTGGCGGTGCCGCATATGGAGCTCAACAACCCCTATGTGGGCCTGCTTCGGCCGGTGTTCGAGGTTCGCGCCGGCGAGACCGTCAAGGCAGATGAGCGCGATTACCCTAATCGCGGTCAGGTATTCACGCCGAGCTTGTACGACGCCATCTGCGAAGCCACCCCCCTCGGCGCCCTGGTGCAGTTACAGATCGAGGAGAACCAGCAACCTAGTCTGCCGGCGAACCATCCCGACTTCGCGAAGTACATAGTCATAAAGGGCGGTTGGAGTGAGCCGGACCGCTGGGCGGTGCAACTTGTCATCAACCACGCCTTCGATAAGGACAACCGCACCATCCTGCTCGAGGAGGCCCCACGCCACCCGCTCTGGTTGCGCGACGAGAAGGCTCGCCGCCTCTACGGGCCATTCGACACCACCGCCCGCAAGCTGCCCAGCGGCGAGATCGCCGTCGACCTACAGCCGCCCGAGGCCGTCCCGTTCGCGCCCGAGCGCGACCCGCACACCATCGCCTGCTTCTCCATGCACGCAGTCGACACCGAAGACGTCGACGGCGTCGAATACCTGGCCTTCACCCGCGAGGAGTTTGCCAAGAAGACCGTCGAATGGGTCGACTTCAGTACCAACGACGCACTGCTGGACCTGATCCGCGAAGTGGCTGGTCACTCCGCGCCCCTAACCGCCGGCCAGGTCGAGCGCCTGCGCGGCCTGCTGGCTAGCGAGATCAAGCCTGCTTCGCCGTTCGTCAAGGAGCGCATCAAACGCGCCGTAGCGCTGCTCGACGAAGTCGCCGCCTGGCAGGAGCACCGCCATACCCTCATCGAGGAGTACCTCGCAAGCGGCAAGGGTGCCGAGCATATCGAGCGCTACCTGGAAGCCCACCAGGAGGAGCTCATCGACCAGGCTTTCCACAAGCACCACGGCCACATCCTCGAGCGCGTCAAAGAGCACGTCGCTGCCCTCACCAATATCGCCGTGCAAATCAGCGAGCGCGAGGCGGAACTCCAGGAGCTACGCAGCATAGACACCGACGAGCTAGAAGCCAAGCGCTCCGAGCTCGAGAACTCCCTGGCCGGCCAGATCGCCGAGCTCGAGGAGGTCAGGGCTGAGCTCGCCGCCGGCGAAGAGATCCCCGACCTGCGCGAGGAAGTCGAACGCCACAAGGTAGAACTTGGCGCCCTTCGGACCGAGGTGGAGGCGCTGTCCGGGGAGCGCGACGAACTAGAACAGGTGCGCGACCGCCTACGCCACGAGGCGGAAGGCGACCTCAGCGAGCTGCGCAGCCGCCTCACCAGCCTCAAGCCGTACGTGGACGTCCTCACTGGCGCCAGCGTCA
Source organism: uncultured bacterium (assembly GCA_964467885.1). GTDB lineage: Bacteria > Deinococcota > Deinococci > Deinococcales > Trueperaceae > JAAYYF01. The sequence goes on from CAYXUE010000003.1 coordinate 74,061, forward strand.
GGACGCAGGTGCGCACGGAGGTCACCGAACCGCGCCCCGCGCGCCAGGCGCCCGCCAGCCTCGGCGCGCTGGTCGACGGCGCCCACAAGGCGCTGCTGGAGGCAAACCACCGCATCGCCAAACGCGACGTCGCCAACGTCTTCACCAGCATCCTCACCAGCCCCCTCACCATCCTCGCCGGCCTGCCTGGCGTGGGTAAGACGAGCCTGGTGACACGACTGGCGGAAATCATGGGCATGGCGCCCGGCAGCCAGTTCCTCACCGTGCGCGTCCCGCGCGGCTGGCGAAGCCGCCAGGACGTGCTCGGGTACCACAACCCCATCACCGGCGAGTACGAGCGCGCCCCCACCGGCCTCTACTCTATGATCGAGTGGCACCAGAACGGCGCCTTAGAGGTGCCCGCCTGGGCGCTGTTCGACGAAGCCAACCTCTCGGCCCCCGAGCACTACCTCAGTGACTTCATGGGCATGATGGACGAAGTCGCCGACCGCACCATCGCCACCGGCGCCCCTGGCGAGATCTTCAAGGTCCCCGCCCACCTGCGCTTCATCTTCACCATCAACCAGGACCACAGCGTGGAGAGCCTCACCCCCCGCGTGCTCGACCGCGCCGCCGTCGTCTACGTGCCGCCCCCCGACCACTCCTTCGAAGCCGCCAACACCTACACCAGCGCCAACGCCCAAGCCGACGGCACCCTCACCATGGAGATGCTGCGCGCCCTCTTGGCCGACGTGCCCAAGGAGCTCACCGCCATCGAGGACGCCACCTTCAAGAAGGTGATGCGCGTGTTGGCCGACACCAACCCCAGCCACGGCGTCCCCACCCACGTCAGCCCCCGCAAGAGCCGCCGCGTACTTAGGCACACCACCACCATGCGCCACATCCTCGGCGTCAACGCCGGCCTCGACGCCCTCGATCACGCCGTCGCCACCCACGTTCTCCCCCTCGTGCGCGGCAGCGGCAAGGGCTACCGCGCGCGCCTCGACACCCTCGCCCGCCAGATCGAAAGCCTGCCCGTGAGCGCCGGCCTGCTCGCGCGCATCATCGCCGCCGGCGACGCCGCCTTCGACGAGTACAACTTCCAGACCCTGGCATGAGACACCGCCCGCCCCTCACCCTCACCCCCGGCCCCGGCCGGGGGCACAACCCCATCGCCCACCCCAACGACCTGGACCTCACGCTGGACGTTCCCCACGCCGCCGGCGCCAGCGTACGCGTCCAGACAGACGAGTCTGCTTACCCCGGGGAGCGCGTCAGCGACACGCTCAGCCGCATCACCCTCCCCGCCCAGGCGCTGAGAGACCGCATCGGCCGCATGGACCTCAAGCTCGAGGTGGCCGGCCGCGCCACGCCCCTGGTCCTCGACCTGCTGGCGCGCCCCGAGCAGGCCGAGGGCGTACGCGAGCTCGTCGCCGCCCTCGTGCGCACACCCCTGGCGCTCCTGGCCATGCCCCGCACCCGCAGCGCTCTCGAGCCGGACGGCGACGGCGAACGCGACCGCGTCGAGAACCTCAAGGAAGCCAGCCGCCTCTACAGCGAGGCCGCGCAGCTCCTGGCCGCCAACCCGCCCACGCGCGTGAGCGAGACCGAGGCCGAGACCCCGCCTGGCGCGCGCCTCACCGCCGCCATCCTGCACGCCATCACCCACCAGCCGTACGCGCTGCAGCCCGCCACCCCCGGGGCGCACACGCTGCCCATCCGCGGCCGCCACTACACCGCCGGCGGCGTCACCGCGCCCCTCCCCACCGAGGACACCGACACGCCCGCCAACCGCTTCGCGCACGGCGTCGGCCTCGCCCTCGAACGCCTCGCCCACGAGACCCTGGCCGAACTGCGCGGCGAGCAGCACGCCTTCGCCGACCACGCGGCGCCCATCGAGGGCTACGTGAGCATCCGCCAACTCACCCGCACCCAAGCCGCCTCGGCCGCCCGCGCCCGCATCCAGGCGCTGGAAGAGGTGATCGGCGACGTGCGCCTCGCGCGCGCCCGCCTCGAGAAACGCCTACCGGTGCGTGCCCCCAACCGCAGCCTCACCACGAGCCCGCGCGTGCTGCTCGACCCGCGCTACGCGCGCGTACGCCGCACCCTCGACCTGCTGCGCGCCCCCGCCACCACCAACTACGGCACCGAAGGCCTCGTGGCCGGAATCACCAACCTCACCACCCTCTACGAGCTCTACTGCCTCGCCAGCCTCCACGACCTCCTGCAGGAGAAAGGCTGGAGCCTGACCCGCCTCACCCATATCCCAACCAGCGGCCCCGCCGGCGCGCCGCACGTCCTCCATGACGGCCAGGAGTTCCCCAACACCTTCGCCTACCAGCACGCTAAGCACGGTGAGGCGACCCTCCTCTACGAACCGCGCATCACCCGCGACCCCCATCCACTGGCCGGCCTGGTGTGCGTCAGCGCCTTCACCCACAACCTCACCCCCGACATCGTCATCCGAAGCCCGAGAGGGATCGTGGTGCTCGACGCCAAGTTCCGCCACACCCCGCCCCGCGAACTCATGGCCGACGCGGCCCTCAAGTACCTCCACGGCCTCCAGCCAGCCGACGACAGCCGCGCGCTGGTCGGCCTGCACCTGCTGCACTACGGCGCCGACGCCATCCCGCTCGACTTCCACGACCGCGTGGTTACTCCATCCATCTCCACCATTCCGGTCCACCCGAACAACCGAGCCCATCTCGGGGTCATTCTCGATCGATACCTAGCCACTTGAGCCCACGACCCCCTTGAAGGCCTGAGGCTAGGCAGCGCCCCTTGCCGCGAGCCGGCGCCGCAGCCCTAGCGCTGGCCTTGCGTTAGAGGAAGTCGCGCTTTTGTGGTCTGGCGCTGCTCAAGTGGACAAACGCCTGCATCCGTTGGGCGCATAGAACCGTACCGTCGCCCCACAGGGCTTCCATGGCCTATCGACGTACCAGCCAAAGCAAATGAAGTCGGGAAAGGCCACGTAGTTGTTTATCCATCAAATATTCAGAGGTTCCGGCATAGCCCGTTGATGGGAAAGGCTACGTGGCATCTTCTCGAGAGGCTATCCTTCCCCTAACCGAAAGCTAGGAGGGGCACCTTGCAAGGTTCGCTGAAGCGAAAGGACACGACGCCGGCCCTCGCCAACACCAGCAGCAACTCCGCCGAGCTCCTGCAGCGCGTCTTCATCAACGAGCGCACGCTCGGCGAAGGCTGGCTCCAGGAGCTCATCTACACCAACCCGAGCGTCCTGCCAGCCGGGGAGGTTCGAGCGGACGCGAGCCAACTGATCCCCATAGGCAGAGAGGTCGCGGTCGAAAGCGGCCGCATCGACTGCCTCTACGTCTCCCCTACGGGCACGCTCACGCTCGTCGAAGCCAAGCTCTGGCGCAACCCCGAAGCGCACCGCGAGGTGGTCGCGCAAATCATCCAGTACGCCGACGAGCTGTCGCGCTGGACCTACGAGGACCTTGACCACGCCGCCATCACCCACACGGGTAAGCGGCTCTGGGACCTGCTCGCTGCTGCATGGAGCTGGACTGCACGGAGCAGGACTTCCACGACACCGTCTCGCAGAACCTCGAACGCGGCGACTTCCTTCTGATGATCGTCGGGGACGGGATCAAGCGCGGGGTGGAGAGCATGGCCGCCTTTCTGCAGCAGACGCCGCACCTCCACTTCACCCTCGCCCTCGTCGAGCTCCGGCTCTACAAGCTCCCGGGCGACAGCCGCCTGCTCGTGGTGCCAAGCCTGGTGGCTCGCGTCGAGGAGGTGCAGCGCGCGGTGGTACGGGTAGCCTACAGGAGCAGCGAGAGGCCAGGCGTCGACGTAGTGGTGAACGAGCCTACCGGCGAGGGGCCGGGACGCAAGAAGCCCGAGAAGCTCACCGAGGAGGAGTTCCTCGAACGCTTCCAGAGCGGGCCCCGAAATGATGAGCGCAGCGTCCAGTACCTGGAGCGGCTCTTCGAACTGGTGGAGACGGAGCCCAACCTCGGCGTGCGCTACAACCCCGGCGGCATCGCCATCACGCTGCGCGGACCGAACGGCAAGATCGGCCCGGCGTAACTGCTCACCTTGGGCCACCCAGGGGTCATCAAGCTCCACTGGTGGTCGCTCAACCGCAACCTCGAGAAGCGCATGAGCAAAGAGGCCGCCAACCGCATCCACCAAGCGCACAAGCAGGGCATGCTTGAATTGTTCGGCCCCGACGTCATTAAGGGAGAGATGAACGTGATGTCGGGCGAGCCCCACATCTCCGCCTGTGCCGGCGGCATAGATGCCTTGCTCCGCCTGATAGTTAGCACAACCCGCGCGGTCGAAACTGAGACCAGCCTGTAGCGCCCAAGAACTGCCGCCTCGGATTCGGTTCGCTGCGTGATCGCACGTCTACACTCGCGTTGCCCTACCGCGCAGGTGGTGGGCTTCTGGGGCGCAAGAAGTTGGAAGCGTTCGTGTTCCCCTTAGCGTCGCACATGAAATGGGCTAGCTGTTACGTCAGTGGCGCGAGGAGGCATGGTAGCTGCAGGTGTACTTGATCAACTCGTCGTCCCGCTTCACCTCGTACCCGCGCCGCCGTAGCTCATCGGCCACAGCTTCGGCGTGCTCGGCTGGGTAGACGGTCCAGGTGCCCGACACCCAGCCGTTCTGGAAGCTGCCGTAGCGTTCGACGATGTCCTCGGGCATCCACTCGGCGGTGGCCTCCAGGTGCGCGAGGGGCGGGAACTCGCCCTCCGGGTCGAGGCGCGCCCCCTCGAAGGGCGTGTCGTCGACCGGGTGGACGTCCTCCGGCGCGTATAGTTCCGGGTCGACGTGGTCCGGATGGTCGGCGCGCGAGTAGTAGCGCCGGGGGAGAATCTCCCAGAACTCGCGCCACGTGCGCGCGGTGTTGAAGGCGCTCCAGCAAGCGAGCGCGTCGCGCGCGTGCGGCTCCTGAAGGAAGGCGTAGTCCCCCTCGTCGGGGATGGGTCCGTAGACGATGACTGGCTTCAAGGCGTCGCCCCCTGGGGTCGTGTGGGAAGCATGATAGCCGCCGGCGCGGCGGCGCAGTAGGGTGCCGGCGACGGGCCGTGCGGGCGCCTAGAAGCGCCCCGCGTGAGCGCCCGCGGGGGTAACGTGGCGGTCGTCATCGAGGCAATCACCATTGTCGTGCGCCGGGACGCGGTGCGGCGCGCGTTCCGGGGCAACGAGGCCGCCTTCGAGGCGCTCGCCCCCAACCGCAGCGGCCGCCAGGACGCGCACCTGCACGCCGTGGGGTTCATGGACCACCGCGACGCGGCGGCGTTCGTCACGCGCGCGCTCGAACCCCGCGGCCTCACCTGGGCGCGCGGCGACGAAGCCATCGACGTCACCATCGTCGACCAGCTCACGGGCCTGCAGCACTACACCCCGTGGCTCGAGGTGGGCCAGTACCCCGTCGAGGGCGGCGCGGTCACGGCCGCCTGGCTCAAGGGCACGGAGCCCGGCGCGCTCAGCACCCACGCCGGCTGGCACCTCCAGGGGTACATGGGGCTGGCGCGCACCCCGATCGCCGAAAGCAGCGCCTGGCAGGAGGTCCCCTCGGACCACCCGGGCCAGCGCGCCATACTGGACCCCGAGACGGGCGAGAAGCGCTACACCGTGCGGAACACCGTCCGGGAAACGCCCGCGCCGGCGCCGGCGGAGGAAGTGCTGCGGGCGTTCTTCGACAGCCTGTCAATGGCCCGTGATATCGCGCGTGCCGTGATCATGGCGAGAAGAGTGCCCTCGGCGAACCGCGCGGCGCCCGCCATGCGGGCCGAGGTAGCCCGCTTGGCGCAGCTTCTGCCGCTGGTGCAAGAGCTCGGCCGGGCAGTTGGCCCCTACGACGCTCGCCTGCACTTCACCGAGGGGTACATCCTCACGGCGTTAGGGCGCCAGCACGAGGCTGAGGCGCCCCTGCGCCGCGCGCACGCGCTCGCGCCTGAGCACGCCGAAGTCGCCGGCGAGCTCATGGCCACCCTCGCCGAGCTCGGCAAGACCTCAGACGCGATCGCCGTGGGGCGGGAGGCGCTGCCACGGCTCGCCCGGAATGCGGCGGTGCCCCACCAGCTCGCAATCCTGCTTCACAGCATCGGCGAGTACGGTGAGGCGCTCGAGGTCCTTCAGAGCCTGCTTGAGGCGCGCCCGGACCACGAGGCCGCCAAGCAGCTCTTGCACCGTATTGAGGCCCTTAGCTAGGCAGCAAAGCGACCCCCGATGGGCGGTCTGTAGCCGGCCCACACAGGCGCGGCTCCCCGACGGCCGCTGCTGTTTCGGTGCGGCCTACCCCTCGTCGGGCCCGGCGCTGAGCGCCGTGCCTTGCCACCACCAGCCCGACGCCCTGGCCACCAGCTCCGGGGCGGCCTCGAGCTGGTAGCCGTGACGGGCGAACGCTGCCGCCACCTCAGCAAAGTCAGACGCGCCTACCGTCAGGAACGTGCCGCTCGCCGGGCCGCTTGACAGGCCCTTGAGCTCGCCCAGCAGCTCGCGGGGCAACCACTCGGTGATCTCGCGGTTCAGGAGCGGCGGCCAGTCGCCGTCCTCCACCCCGGGCAGCAGGCGCCAGTCCATGACCGCGTCACCGTCGTACGGGAAGGGATCACCGGGAGCGGGGTCTTCAGCCTCCTCCCAGCGCCAGACCACGTCCTCCCTGACCGTAGCGGCCTCGCCAGGCGGCAGCGTCCTCCAGAATTCGCCCCACGTCCTGGCCTCGTGAAAGGCCGTCATGATAGCGACCTGGTCGTCGACCCGGTCCTCGGGCACGAACAAGTAGGTGCCCTCCCCTTGTGCCCACGCGAAAAAGACCGTCATCCCACCGTCCATGCGCAAGGCTACCAGCCACCTTTGCTGCCGCCTACCGACACCTTTGACTACGCCTTCACACAGAGGACCGGCCGCATATGCACCACACTCGCGTCGAATTCTAAGGAGTCCCGAGCATGGCGGCGAGGGGGCCGCTTTGGACGTGCTCGTTCACGAACTCGAAGGTTAGGTCGACGAGCTTGGCGAAGTCCGCGAGGATGGTTGCGTCATCGATCTCGGGGTCGTAGATGAGGTCAATCTTGCGGCTGGCGCGAGTGTAGTGGTTGATCTCGACGTCGTTGTCGCTGAAGGCGTCGTCGATGCGGTGGGCGAGGGAGTTTAGGAGGTCGTGACCAGCCTGCCGGCGCGGGTCATTCCTGGTGAACTCGGAGTCGAGGCTGGTCTTCACCCGTTTTGATGGACAGGTAGGAGCTTAGCACCGGCGGCTTCCGGTTGGGCCAGTTCCCTCCTTTCGAACTCCAGCGGGGAGAGGTAGTCGAGGCTGGAGTGGCGGCGGGTGCGGTTGTAGAAGATCTCGATGTAGTCGAAGATCGCGGTCCTTAAGCTGTCGCGGGTGGGCCAGGTGTGGCGGTCTAAGAGTTCGGTCTGCAGGCTGGCGAAGAAGCTCTCGGCCATGGCGTTATCCAACGCGCTGCCGACGGCGCCCATGCTGCCCATAACGCCGCTCTCCTCGAGGTGCTTGCCGAAGGACAAGGCAGTGTATTGTCTGAGTTCAATCGGTAGTTGCAACACCGTCTTGTCGGAGTGATTGTAGCTGCTCGTTGAATACCTCTGCAGGGGTCTTCCAGTTGAGGACTTTTCGGGGGCGGTTGTTCAGCGTGAAGGCCACGGCTTCCAG